>JAAZYQ010000229.1 GCA_014239575.1 Gammaproteobacteria bacterium | reverse complement strand
CTTTCTCAGAATAATTACCCGCTTCATGGTTTTTGCCATCATGCTGGTCGCCCCCATTGAGTGGTCCGGTTTGAATGTTAGTGCATGACCGGCCTGGTTACCAACAGAACGATGGTTTCCGGGGCAGGCGGGCGGTAGCCCAAAGCACTGTGCGGTCTCTTGGTGTTGTAGTGTTTCCTCCATTCTTCGATAATGATCTGCGCCTCTTTCAGGCTGTAGAAGATTTCGCCGTTTAGCAGTTCGTCCCTGAAGCGGGCATTGAAACTTTCGCAGTAGCCGTTCTCCCACGGTGATCCCGGCACGATGTACGCCGTCTTGGCTCCGACAGCGGCAATCCAGTCTCTAACGGCCTGCGCAACAAACTCAGGGCCGTTGTCTGATCTGATAAAGGCTGGAACCCCACGCAGGATAAACAGGTCTGTCAGCAGATTGATGACATCCGTCGAGTTGAGTTTGCGTTCGACCCGGATCGCCAGACATTCACGGCTGTGCTCATCGAGAATGTTCAACATCCTGAAGACCTTTCCGTCATCCGTTCTGTGGTGGACAAAATCATACGACCAGACGTGGTCGCAGTACTCTGGCCGCAGCCTTAACCATGAGCCGTCATTCAACCAGAGCCGTCCCTTTTTCGGCTGTTTCATTGGCACTTTCAGCCCCTCACGTCGCCACAGGCGCTCAATGCGCTTGTCATTGACCTGCCAGCCGGCATCTCTTGGCAAAGCGGCAACCCGACGGTAGCCATATCGACCATACTGGCGGGTCAATTCGATCATGTCCGCCACCAGGCATTCTTCATCTGCTCGGCCCCTGGGTGGCCGCCGCTGGGTTGATCGATGCTGACCAAGCACGCGACAGATCCGACGCTTAGATACATGCAGCTTGCCACGCACCTGATCGATGCAAGCCCGACGACGCGCGGGGCTTAGAAGTTTCCCCTTGATGCCTCGCTCAGGATCAACTTGTCCAAAGTCAGATCCGAAACGGCTCTTCTTAGGCGTTCGTTCTCCTTTTGAAGACGCTTGAGTTCCTTCAGCTGTGCCGTCCCCATGCCACCGTACTGCTTGCGCCAGCGGTAGTAAGTTTGCGCCACGATGCAAACCTGTCTGATCGCATCAATTCGCGCCACACCTTGCCCGACAAGCACTTCAACTTGGCGTAACATCTCTTCCGGTTTGTGTCGTTTGATACCCATAACTTAATCCTCCTTTACTAACTATAAGGGTGGACCAGCTCAGTGGGGGAGGATCAAGATTACACTACATTAGCCTAGACAAGGCTGGACGGTAATTTAGTAGAAAAGTCTATTAATTAAGTAGTATTAGGACTTTATCGGATATGGATGGACGCTGGTTTGGTGGGCCCGGAAGGACTCGAACCTTCGACCAATGGATT
>JAAZYQ010000228.1 GCA_014239575.1 Gammaproteobacteria bacterium | reverse complement strand
GGCCAGGATGCACAGCGAGTATCTGCGGTCTATGTACCTTGAAAACCGTTTTAAAGAACCCGGCGGCATGACATTAGCCGGCGTGCCGATTGATATCTCGTCCGTTAAAACGCCTTGTTATTTTCTGTCGACCCAGGATGATCATATAGCGCCGTGGCGTTCAACATTTGCCGGTGCGAGCCTTTTCAAGGGCCCGGTGCGGTTTGTACTTTCAGGGTCCGGTCACATCGCGGGTGTGGTGAATCCGCCCGAGGCCGGCAAATACGGGCACTGGACCAGCCGCTCGCGTCCGCGTGGTGATGCCGATGCGTGGCAGGCAAAGGCCAGCGCAAAGCAAGGATCGTGGTGGCCAGATTGGCAAAAATGGGCAGCCAAGTTCACCGGTACCCGTGTTAAGGCGCGCCAACCGGGGGCTAAAAAAGCTTTCCCGGCACTAGAGGCGGCTCCTGGGTCTTACGCCAGCGTCAGGCTCGACTCACCAGACCCAAAGGTGGGGCAGGATTAGCGCGCGCGATCGGGGTAGTCCGTGGTAATACCATCTACTGCCCAATCCAGCGCCTGTGTGATTTCCGCGGGTTCATTTACTGTCCAGGTGTGCACGCGCAAGCCCAACGCTTTTGCCTCTTGAATCACGGCTGCGTTCAGGTCCCCGAACCAGGGACCCCAAAAAGTGCCACCGGCGGCGTGGACCGCGCGCGGCGTACTTCCGTCGAACCGGTCTGGATCAAACCCTGCCAGCCACGGCGATACACCGCCGGGATAAATGGTAGCTTCTCCGCCCCGGGCACAGCTTAGGTAGCCGGTCGGTATTTGTGAACAGGCTTTTTGGATAAGCTGCAGCAAACGCCAGTCAAAAGCCTGTAGCCAGACGTGTCCTATCAGGTCGAATCGCTTGAGTTCATCGATAATGATCCTGGAATAGTCCTTAAGCGGTGGTGTGTCATCGGGGTAATCGGGATGGGATTTAAGTTCGATGTTTAAAATTGGTCGGCTTCCACTGAGGTCGTGCCACCAGGCGGCAAGCTCACCCAGCAAGGGTATGGATTGACCATCGGCGGGCGATTGCTGGGGAAATAGCCGTGCAGTTTCAGACCCCGGTTTGGCACGGCCAATATCGTAATCACCCAGATCGCTGGAGACGAGTTCCCGGATGCGGGGGCCGTTCGAGGCGATCCAGTTTCCGCTTTGGTCTCGGCACTGCGTCTCATTCAACCGGGCATCGTGGTGGATTACGACCCGATCGTCGGCACTGATGAGAACATCCAGTTCGATGCCATCCACACCGACTTGCCACGCCCGGGCAAAGCCGGCCATCGTGTTCTCTGGTGCGAGGCCTCGAGCGCCGCGATGACCATGGATGACACAGGAAGCCAAAAAGCAATAAAACCGGTTGAGCTGTAATCTGATCTGAT
>JAAZYQ010000227.1 GCA_014239575.1 Gammaproteobacteria bacterium | reverse complement strand
TGCAAAACCCTCACCCAAGTGCCTCGAATACACTCGCCACGCTTCCTATCCTCCGCTATACAATGACAACATACCCCGCTTAGCTGGCATTGACCAATGCGAGACAGGTATCCAGCATACGATTGGAAAATCCCCACTCGTTGTCATACCACGAACAAACCTTAACCAAAGTCCCGTTGACCACCCGCGTCATCGACGCATCGTAGATCGAGGAAGCCGGGTTATGATTAAAGTCAATCGACACCAACGGCTTGTCGTTGTAATCCAGGATACCTTTAAGTTCACCGGACGCCGCCTCACGCATCACCTGGTTGACCTCGTCCACACTCGTCTCCCGAGCGGCTTCAAATGTCAGATCAACAAGCGACACGTTTATGGTGGGCACCCGCACGGAAAATCCATCTAACCGGCCATTGAGTTCCGGCAGAACCAGCCCAACCGCTGCGGCTGCACCGGTTGTGGTGGGAATCATCGACTGGGTGGCCGATCGCGCCCGGCGCAAATCGCTATGGTATACATCTGTCAACACCTGATCGTTGGTATACGCATGAATCGTGGTCATGATACCGGCCACTACCCCAATGGTGTCGTGCAGTGGCTTGACCAGCGGCGCCAGACAGTTGGTGGTACAAGACGCGTTGGATACCACGGTGTCTGTAGACTTCAGTACCTGGTGGTTCACACCGTAGACAATCGTAGCGTCGACATCCTTGCCACCCGGCGCCGATATGATGACTTTCTTTGCACCACCGGCAATATGCGCGCCTGCTTTTTCCTTACTCGTAAAAAGCCCTGTACATTCCATCACGACATCGACACCCAGTTCGTCCCAGGGCAACTGCGAGGGATCCCGTTCCGCCAGTACCCGGACTCGTTTATCCCCCACCAGAAAGCCATCTCCTTCTACACGGACGTTTTCCGGAAAACGGCCATGGGCCGTGTCGTACTGCAACAAATGGGCGTTGGCATCAGCATCGCCTAAATCGTTGACAGCAACGACATCAAACTGGTCCTGCTGACCTGACTCAAACATCGCTCTAAAAACATTGCGACCAATGCGGCCGAACCCGTTGATTGCTACCCTGATCGCCATTAACTTATCTCCTTAAGGCTTATATTGTTAACTTTGTTACAAGCATATTGTCATCCGTTAGAACCAGTGACAGCGCGGTATCTGTCACCCCGCTGAATCTATTTAAGCGGTCATCACTTTTTCGACTGTCGCCACCACATTGTCGACCGTAAACCCAAAATGTTCGAATACCACCTCAGCCGGTGCGGATTCACCGAAAGAATCGATACCGACCACGGCGCCCTGCAAGCCAACGTAGCGTACCCAGGTTGGCGTTACCCCCGCTTCTACCGCGACTCGGGCAGTCACCGCCGGTGGCAATACCGATTCTTTATAGGCTACATCCTGAGTATCAAAAACATCCGT
>JAAZYQ010000226.1 GCA_014239575.1 Gammaproteobacteria bacterium | reverse complement strand
AGATAAATGCCACAAATGTCACCGTGGCAAAAGCGCCGGTCAGATCATCCATCACCACGGCCAGAGCAAAAAGCCCTTCCGACTTTCCGGACCACGCCAGTACCGAGAACAACAAATTGGTTAAGGCCATCAGGATTCCAGACAAAAACATCGCGCGTACCAGACCGGCCCGGGCGGCAAAAAGCCCGCCCAACAGGGTAAAGAGCACTGTAGTCACCCAGCCGATGCCTTTGGAATAAAAGGCGATATCGGTTTTGGAAAAGCCTATTTCCTTGTAAAAAATGATCGACATGCGGCCAAGAAAAGCCTCGCCGATCTTAAAAAGGAAGATAAATCCCAACACAGCCAGGGCGATGGCAACCCCATTACGTTTAAAAAAACTCGCTAACGGGGCCACCAGCGTCCCACCCAGCCAGGTCACAAGCCCGGCCAGCAGCCCACTGAAGTGCAGCCGTGAGCGAATCAGTGTTTCATCGCGCAATTGTGCCGTGGCACGATCGACCGGCGGTGACTCGGACACAAACATCAAGGCGATGTTGCAGACGATCACGACTATGCCTAACGCCAGGAATGTGGCCTGCCAGTAGTTTGCCACGCCCGCGTTCTCAAAAGCCTGGGCCGTCGTCAGTGCGGCAACACCGCCCAGTTTATACCCGGTCCACCACCCTACGACGGCCACCGCCGCACCTGCCGCCATCGCACTGCCTTCAGTCGAATTCACCTGTTCGATACGCAGTGCATCAATCGTGATGTCCTGAGTGGCCGAGGCGATAGCAATAACCAATCCAATGGTGATGACCCCAGCCAATCCCGCCACCGGGTCGGATCGACTCCAGATCACCAGGCAGATCAGAATGACCGACTGCATTAAAACTATCCAGGCGCGCCGGTGACCCAGTCGAGCCGTCAGCCAGGGTATGCGAACCCGGTCGATCAGCGGCGCCCACAGAAAATTGATCGCATATACGCCAAAGATCAACCCAGCCCAACCGATCGTGCTGCGGCTGAGGCCATCTTCCTTCAGCCACAGACTGAGGGCACTTCCGATCAGTACCCAGGGGAACCCGCTGATTAGCCCCAGCAGACCAATACGGGCCATACGCCGATCGAGGTAAATACTGAAAGTTTCTGCGAAAGACTCAGTTCCCCCTTGCACCGTCTTGCCAGAACTCATCTCAACCTACCTCCTGCCAGACACTCGGAATAACGACACCGGAGGATTGGAAAGGGTCACGGTTTGGCGCGCAGCCAACGGTCGCTGACCCGGTAGTCAATAATGAGTGGCGCGTGATCTGAGAACCGCTCCGTCTTGTATATATTGACGGCATAGGCCCGCGCGGCAATCAAAGGGGTGGCAATCTGATAGTCGATGCGCCAGCCCACGTTCTTGGCCCAGGCTTGGCCTCGGTTTGACCACCAGGTGTACTGGTCTTCGCCGGGCTCCACCTGACGGAAAACATCGACCATACCCCCATCGGTAAACC
>JAAZYQ010000225.1 GCA_014239575.1 Gammaproteobacteria bacterium | reverse complement strand
CTGTCGGGCTGCAACGACCGTACGGTGCGCCAACTGGTCGTTAGTCGGAAAGAACCGAGGCTCAAGGGTGAGTTCGACGCCCAGATGATCCCTCCAGCGGGTGAGTTCCTGCAGGCGGTAGGCCTTGCGCTGATCCGAACGGTCTTTCAACTGCAGACCGCCCGTGCGGGAGAAAATCGTCCCGGGGCTGATCGGTTTGTGATTCAAAGTCACTTGGTGGCGATCTGCGATCTCCCTCAGACGAGCATCACCGAGATAACTCCAGGGCGAGATAACAGAGAAATGGTAATCAATGGATCTGGTCATAGGACGCCTCACTCTGGCGGGGCATTTGGGGGATCACCCAAAGAACGTTATCACATCATAGCCGGCGACAAGCGTATTCTTGATCAAAGGGTTGTACATTTCTTTGTTACCGATTGGCGCAATCCGTAGAATCTTGTGGCTCAGCCGCCTGTTATTCGGTCTTCAATTGTACCGAACGATGCCGATGAAATGACTACCGACTTCCAGGTAAACGGCGTAATGTATTATGTCGACCCACAGGGCAGCCATTTGAAGCACGAAAACGTTGTGACCCAAACTGGCATGTGCCGTGCCTATTTCGAAGAAGAGGGTTTTGACGCAGACTTTGTAGAACGTTTCATTTATTGAGCTCGACGATGACACATATGCTTTATTATTTTTCAGGCCGGCTACTCGGATCCATATCGAGGATCGTACAGACATGACACGACTTCACTACTTCCTGGGCCGCGGGCGAGCGGAGACGACTCGGTGGATGCTGGCCGTTAGCCAGATTGCATTTGAAAACGTGCCGGTAAACACGCCAGAAGCGCTCGCCACCCTGCGCGCTACCGGTAAGCTGCCATTCGATCAAATGCCGCTTCTTGAAATCGACGGCCTGAATCTGAGCCAATCGACCGCGATGATCCGCTACTTGGCGCGGCGCGGCGACTATTATGGCGAGACCGATGCAGATGCCCTTTGGTGTGACATGATCGCCGGCGCCGTCGCCGACTTTGCCGAGACGGCGATGCAGGCAGCGTTCCAGCCGACCAAAGAGAGCGCATTGGCAACCCTGCGGGGCCGGTTTGAGAAATTCGGACCAAGGTTTGAGGCGCGACTGGCCGAGAATAACTCGGGCTTTTGTGTTGGTACGCGCCTTACGTTCGCCGACGTCGTTCTTGCTGAGGCGCTAACCGGCTATCTCGACTGGGCGCCGGATATCCTGGCAGACACACCTTTGTTAGCTGCTCTACACGACAGGGTACTGAACGCTCCAGGGATCGCCAGGTATCTGCACTCGGAACAGCGGTATCCGATGGCGGGTAATGACTATGTGATTGATGTCGCCAGAGTCCTGCAACGAGCGCTCCCAACGCATTTACCCGATCCAAATCGGTTTGTTCCCGTGTGATAACCGGCGGCCAATCAGATGCGCTATCCGAGGAAGTTGCTGTACCAGCCGTAGTAGCACACCAGATGTTCGCTCCGA
>JAAZYQ010000224.1 GCA_014239575.1 Gammaproteobacteria bacterium | reverse complement strand
TTTGAGGAGGGGCAGGCAGCGCAACCCACTGACCAAGGCCTTGGCCTGGCGGTGAGCTTCGTTGGCGAGACTGAATTGGCTGACAGTGACCAGCAAATTCACCAGTGCATCCATGTCGCCGCCACTTTGTCCCCGCACGCCTTTGAGGAGGGGCAGGCAGCGCAACCCACTGACCAAGGCCTTGGCCTGGCGGTGACTCACAGGCAGTGGGGTGGTCACAATGTCATTCAGCACCTCGACTAGTACGCCACCACTGCCTACAGACAATAGCAGTCCAAAATCATGATCGTGATGTACTCCAACAATGAGTTCGATACCGAAGTCAGCCATGCGCTCCACCCGAACCCCATCGACCCGGGCATCGGAAAACAGGTCGTGAGCCGATTGAACCATCGCGGTATAGGCTGACGAGATAAGCGCGGGCTCCACCAGATTGAGCCTAACCCCCCCGGACTCTGTTTTGTGTGGAATGTCGCGTGATTGCAGTTTCAGTGCCACTGGCAGACCAAGTTCGGCTGCCGCTGTCACCGCGCCTGCGGCCGAAGTTGCGAGCATCCCCAAAGGGCAGTCGATCCCTGCCCGAGCGAGGATTTCCTTCGCCTGGTGCTCGGTATACATTGCCGTTTCTCGATCGAGAACTGCCTGTTGCGAATCTACCTCTTTGATCACGCTCTCGTGCGGATCAAAATTATCCAGGAACACGGCATAGTCCGCCATGGCTTTAATGGCCTGGGCTGCGTTGGCCATGTTCTCTAGACAGGGAAAACCGGCCTGAGCCAGCAGTTCGACAGCACGCGGATGAGCCCGGGTGTAAGCACAAAAGATAATGGGCTTTTCAAGGCTTTGGCCAAGCTGGACCAACGCATCGAAATCAGATTCTATATAGGTGGGATGGGCGAGGGAGCCCACCACCAGTATGGCATCAATGCTTGGCGACCCCGCCATGATTTCAAGCACCGGTACGTAACCGAGTTTAAAGATAACCTGTGCCGTGACGTCGACCGGGTTTCGCGAAGCACCGTAGGCCGGCAGTATGGCATCGATTTTCGCGCGGGTTACGCAGTCGAGCTCCGGCACATGAAGCCCGTGCCCGTCGCACTGATCTGCAAGCCAGGCGCCAGCACCACCCGAAGGTGTGAGTATGCCCACCCGTGTGCCGCGTGGCAGGTGCTCATGGAAATACGCGAACCCCGCAGCCACATCTATCATCTGGTCACTGTCGTTGCCGTTAATGATGCCATAGCGTGAAAACACTGCCCTGTAGGCCGAATGTGATCCAGCCAGCGAAGCCGTGTGTGAAGCCGTGGCGGCCGCAGCTGCCTCGGAATGTCCCACCTTGGCAATGATCAGCGGTTTTCTTAAACGCGCTGCTTGCGACGCGATGGGGGCAAGCCGGCGCGGTTGGACAAAGCCTTCAATAAACATCAACACCACTTTGGTCGCATCATCATCAATCAGGTATGAAAGGACATCCAGTGCATCAAGGCCCGCTTCGTTGCCCGTGGTCACCACAAA
>JAAZYQ010000223.1 GCA_014239575.1 Gammaproteobacteria bacterium | reverse complement strand
TCGTTTGAGAACAGGCCCAGCAAACGCTTGAGTATCATGAGTCGCCTTGGGGGAAGAAGAAGTTTTTCCGCGCGTAATTTAACACAGGGTACCAGGATAAGCCCGGATCACTGGGATATAATCGCCCACCTTTCATTCTTCTATATTAAATTCATGGTGTCCATCTCTAAAAAAGACGTCGAGCGTGTCGCTCACCTCGCCCGCATCCGGGTTGCTCCGGATGAACTGGCCCGCTACCAGGAAGGACTGGCTAATATTCTTGCGCTGGTGGCCCAAATGCAGGACAGCAATACCGACGAGGTTGAGCCGATGGCCCATCCCCAGGATATCGCCCTGCGGCTCCGAGAAGACTGCGTAACCGAGATCAACGAGCGATCTTCTTTTCAAAAAGGAGCGCCGCTGGTTGAAGACGGCCTATATTTGGTGCCACGGGTAATTGAGTAACGCCGAGCTGTCGGCCACTTGATTGCTAATCCTTCTAACGCCTAATAACCTGCTCACGTCATGCCCCACCGGCACAGCCTGACCACCTTGCGCGATATGCTGCGCCAGCGCGAGATAAGCAGCTCCGAACTGACACGACATTTTCTCGACCGCATCGCCCGTTATGACGGCCTCAATGCCTTCATAACGGTGGAAGAGGAAATGGCCATGGCCAGCGCACAACAGGCAGACAAACACCTCTCTAACGGAGAGCATGGACCCCTCACTGGCGTGCCAATTGCACACAAGGATATTTTCTGTACCCGCGGCATATTGACCACCTGTGGCTCAAAAATGCTGCGCAACTTTATCGCCCCGTATGATGCAACGGTTGTTGAGCGTCTGGCTGATGCTGGAAGCGTGCTCACCGGCAAAACCAATATGGATGAGTTCGCTATGGGATCATCCAACGAGACCTCATTTTTTGGCCCGGTTCGCAACCCTTGGAACACCGAGCGGGTTCCGGGTGGCAGTTCTGGAGGCTCAGCGGCGGCCGTCGCGGCACGGCTGGTACCTGGGGCAACCGGAACTGACACGGGAGGTTCGATCCGCCAGCCCGCGGCTTTTTGCGGATTAACCGGGCTGAAACCGAGTTACGGTCGAGTATCCCGTTACGGCATGATCGCATTCGCCTCCTCACTCGACCAGGGTGGTCCACTGGCACGATCAGCCATGGACGCGGCACTATTGTTGAAATGTATGGCAGGTTTTGATCGACGTGACTCAACATCAATGGCTCACGATACAGCCGACATTGATGGAGCCCTTGAGATAAATCTTCGTGGGCTGCGCATCGGGCTCCCAACAGAGTTTTTTGATGACTCGGTCAACCCGACCGTATTAACCCGGGTGCGTGAAGCGCTGGCAGTATTTGAGGAACTGGGTGCAAGTCTGGTCGATATCGCACTACCCAATAGTCGTGCTGGAATCCCCTGCTACTACGTGATTGCCCCAGCTGAAGCCTCATCCAACCTTTCCCGCTTCGACGGGGTGCGTTTCGGACACCGCTCGGAGCAGGCGACTAACTTGCAGG
>JAAZYQ010000222.1 GCA_014239575.1 Gammaproteobacteria bacterium | reverse complement strand
TTTACCATCTGGTTCCTTCGAAAGATCACTGAAGTTTTCCAGTAATTAGGAGTTAGATAACAGAGGGTAGGCAAATGGCATTAGCAGATGATCAAAGTCTCGATCCTCTGCCCGTTAGGCCCAATTACCTTCGTCCGAATATTTATCGCTTACACCGTGTGGTTAGGGGTTGATGCGCTATATCCTTTTGAGAGTCAAGGACTTGGTGAGCGGTTTCATTCTTCTATAGATGATTTGGGTGAGTCAATCTGGATTGCAATGCCAATGCCCAGTAGCAAAATGCTCGGCCAAGTAATTTGCGATAGAACTTCTATATAAGAAGAGGATTCCCAAACAGAGTGGTTCCAAAACACATAACCCAAAACCAGTCCACCTAAGCCCCCTGCTAAAGTAGTTAGCACGATGATCATCCATATCCTCTTTAATCTCCACGCAATAACTAGACCAATGCCAACGAAAAAGCCGCCGATAACGCCGGATTCGACAGGCCATATATAGAATCCGTCATTTACACCATGCTGAAAGGCCAAAAACCAGCCAATGCCACAGGCGAGAATAAGAATTAAAGGATTCAGCCAAGTATTTCGAGGAGTGATCCCACTGATATAACGACCTGCTAGTGTAATCATGGCGCCTAGCACCAAAGAAGGGCCGAAAATACTCCATTCATCATTGGTAAAAATCAATCGACAAAGAAGGCCGGAAGCGACCCCCGCCACTAGATACATCCCAAGATGTTTGTAATTTAGGTTCATGATCTACTCCCAACGCCCGACTAACACCGTAAACGTTCCTGCTTTTTCTGCTATGTCCGGTAGGTTCAATTGGCCGAACGGTGTTCCATCAAAAGGCGCCCAAGCCCTAGGCTTTTCAAAACACCGGGATAACCTGAACACCCTCCTGCCGGTTCATGACCAGCAGGAGGGTCAGGTTGTTGATGCAGGTTTTAACCGGTAAATGCCGGTGGGGGTGTCTTTGTGCTAATAGTAGGTACCTGCATCATGACTACTCGCCTGAGGGTCATAACATAATTATCTGGTCTATCCCTTGCATTGGGCGACGACTGATGCGGAAATCGCCATTTGCCGACTGCACTGCCAGTCCCCCTGTCACACCATCGAGCTCCTTATCACTCAACTCAGCATTCTCTGCCAAATCCTCAGCAGTGAACTCACAGCCATGCTCGGCACCCAGGGCTATCAGTGAATCTATATCAATCTCTTCACCAATACGGGTCTGAAGTTCTTCACTATCTGAAATCTGTTGTATGAACTGGTCTAGGGTTTCTTTGCTCATGGCTTTCTCTTATGGTTACGTCGATAAGCATACGCCTGTCGTGGTGATGGCTCAACTGGGAGTGTGATGGGGTTACATAAAGAAAAGCCCCGTATGAGCGGGGCTTTCTATAGCGTACGATCTTGTATCTTCGTGTTTATTCATAACCGCTGGTATTGATGCCGACGTTTAACTTTTTTCCGGGACCTTGCCGAAAAGAGGCACCTACATCACAAATTTCACTCCAATGGGTGCTGT
>JAAZYQ010000221.1 GCA_014239575.1 Gammaproteobacteria bacterium | reverse complement strand
CCTGGTTCACGAATTGTTGCGACGCCAGCGTGACGGTCAGCTGGTTATCCGTACCGGGAGCGACAACGCCGAGCAGCTCGCTCGCGATTTACAACACCGCACCCGACAGCGCGATGGCCTGATGCTGGGCGGTGGATTGCTGCTGGGCGCAATCGTCTTGTTTTTGGGGGCTGAGGTTCTGGCTCTGGGCGTGCTGGCCACTGCAAGTGCTGGGTTGCTGACGGTTTGTGGAGCGTTGCTGATTGGGATTTTCAGCCTGGGTCGCTAGAAGAACAACTTTAAGTTGCGCGTTGCCACACTGCTACCGGCGCTATCAATGACGGTCGCTGAATCGGGCTAATCCCTAGTTTTTTACTTGGTTTATGCCACAACAATCCCTATAATGCCACTCAGGATTTAAAGCGTTGTAAACAGTGGAAAACCCGGTTGTTTGGCACCTTTTTCTATAACAGGTCAAAACGCTTCCGGAAAAAATGTATAGGAGATAATTGATATGCGCCTGACTACCAAGGGCCGCTACGCGGTCACCGCTATGTTGGATCTGGCACTGCAAGAGGGTAAGCGGCCCGTCACGCTCCAGGATATCGCCGTGAACCAGGAAATATCACTGTCTTACCTGGAGCAGCTTTTCGCTCGTTTGCGCCGTAGTGGATTGGTCCGTGGCACCCGGGGCCCAGGTGGCGGCTATCGCCTGGCCAAAGATATGGATTTGATCTCTATCGCCTCGATTATCTCGGCGGTCGATGAGAAAGCCGATATGACCCGTTGTGGCGGCCAAGCCAATTGCCAGGATGGCGAGAAATGTCTGACCCACGAGTTGTGGGCCGAGCTCAGTGAGAAAATATTCGATTTCCTGAATGGCATTTCGCTGGGGGAACTGGTAGGGCGACCAGAAGTAATCGAGGTTGCCGAGCGCCAAGAAGCGGTGCGCCGGGGCCTGCGTTCAGGCTTGAAGACTGTAGTGGTCGAGGCAAGTTCGTTGACCAGCAGCAATTGAATCAACCTCAACGTTTAATCAGGGAAACGCAATGAATCTACCAGCGACAGATCTGGGTGAATTAGTTGGTCGTGAGTACAAGGAAGGCTTTGTCACGGATATCGAAGCTGATACCTTACCGCCTGGCCTGGATGAAGACGTCATCTGTTTTCTTTCGGCCAAGAAAAATGAGCCCGACTTCGTTCTTGAGTGGCGACTGGACGCCTTTCGTCGCTGGCAGAGCATGAAGCAGCCCAACTGGGCCCAGGTCCAGTATGCCCCCATAGACTTCCAGGCGATCAGCTACTACTCGGCACCCAAGAGTGATGCGGATCGGCCCAAGAGCCTCGATGAAGTGGATCCCAAACTGCTGGAGACTTACGACAAGCTGGGTATTCCGCTGGAGGAGCAAAAGGCTCTGGCCGGAGTTGCGGTGGATGCAGTGTTCGACAGTGTGTCGGTGGCGACCACCTTCAAGGATAAGTTGGCCAAAGTCGGGGTCATTTTCTGCCCGCTGTCTGAGGCGTTGGCAACCCACCCAGATCTGGTCCGCCAGTATCTGGGCTCAGTGGTCCCCGCGACAGAC
>JAAZYQ010000220.1 GCA_014239575.1 Gammaproteobacteria bacterium | reverse complement strand
AAGGCCGACCACCCGACCCAGCATACGCATCGGCAATTTGCGCGCGATCATCGTAACCGCATCAAACTGCGGTTCTAGCAGGGCGTTGTCCAGAATTTCTACAGCCAGTTCGCGGACCTGGACCTCATAGGCTGCGATCATTTTCTTGCTGAAGGCCCGGTTAAGATGTATCCGTGCACGGGTATGTGTCGGGGGATCGGTTTCCTGGAACGTTCGGCGGGCTTCGACTTCATCGGGAGTCTGATCCTCCATACGGATACCATGTGCCGAGCTGAACCGGGCATGGTCGCGATTAATCGTGAGAATGTCTTCGTGTCGGGTAATTGCCCAAAAGCCAGGCCCATCACTGCGGTCGATCCAGCAGATCGGACTTTTTTGACGCAACCGCTGGAAGGTTGCATGCGGCACCCCTTGGGCATACGCGTCATGTGAGGTGATGTCGGCATTCCCATCACCCGGTATTGTTAGGTTTAAATCGACCATGTTGTTCGTTGTTGCAGAGTTTCTTGGCCTATGTTAGTTTAGACCCGAACGATTTGTCTATAAGGAGTCACTGATTTAAAAGTGACACGGCCCAAGAGGAGATAGCGATGGGAGAAGTGGTTGGGGCAGGGTTCCTGTCGCACGTACCCACCATCATGCTGCCCGAAGCACAGCGTCGGGAAATGAACAACGGTAATGAGATCAGCCTGGTTCCCGGCCTGAAACGGTTGCGGGCCGAAGTGCTGGATGATCTGCGCCCAGACGTTGTTATTGTGTTTGATACTCACTGGTTCTCACTGTTTGAATTTATTGTCACCGCGCATAAGCGCCGCCAAGGGATATACACCTCGGAGGAAGTGCCGCGGGGTCTGAACCAGGTTCACTACGATATGCCGGGCGATCCTGAGTTTGCCCAGTCTCTTGCCTCGCACGCAACTGACGCTGGCGCGCGTTGTACCGCCAATGCAGACCCACAGCTACCGGTCAATTACGGCACTGTCAATATTGCAAGCTACCTGAACCGCGGCGAGAAATGGCTGTCGGTGAGTATTTGCCAGACGGCGATACACGAGGATTTTCTCGCAGCCGGTCGGGGGTTCGGTGAAGCGATCCGCGCATCTGATTGGCGGGTTGTGCTGATTGCAAGCGGATCGCTCAGTCATCGTTTTTACCGAATGAAAGAACTGGATCAGCATGAATCGTCTGATCCGAATCATGTGATCACACCTGAGGCTCGCTCGGCAGATGAACAACGTATTAGGTGGTGGGAGCACGGTGATCACGCTGCGGTAGTCGATTCCATGGATGACTTCATGCGTCATCGTCCGGAAGGGCTTTTTGGTCACTACCTGATGATGATTGCAGCGATTGGTGGTGCTCAATGCACGGCAGTCGGTCGGCGTTTTAGTGAATACGAAAACGCGATTGGTACTGGGCAGGTGCACATGTGGTTTGATCAGCCTGTGACAGGCTGGATTTGATATGCTTCTCTCATATTCCCGATGGGCTTGTGGCGGTACGAAGTCGCGTTGGGTTAAACGGAGGGCTTGGAGTCTGGCGAGACATCGCCAGTTTGGTTTCAACCATAGGTAAATAAG
>JAAZYQ010000021.1 GCA_014239575.1 Gammaproteobacteria bacterium | reverse complement strand
ATTAGGCCGATCGGTCTGGGTATACATACCCGGACGTTTGCGGACTGGCTGAAGCCCAGTAAGGACTTCGATTGCTGAGGCGTCGTAACTTTCAACCATTAATTACAGGTTTGCAGGTACCAGGGAATCGAATCGACGCGAATCATACACGAAGAACTAAAGGTATCCGGCTGTCAGGTCAGATTTTCTTAATCCTCCGGCTCAGTATTTGCGCCACCGGCAGTCGTTGTTAATCGCTGAGATACACTTAAACTACGGTTACGAGTTCTTGATAGAGGGCTCGATCGGCATAGCCATTTCCCCCGTCTCGACAGCACCAAGTCCGATCCCGACTGAACTTTTCAATGGGCTCGATTGTTGATTACTCCGACGCTGGGATAGAATCCCTGACCACCGCGTGCTGCCCCACCCCGGGTGACTGACCGCGCCCACGACAGAGACAATTTCATGGCCAAAAAATCCCGTTCCCGCGTCGGGGAGTTCGAAAAATCCCTTAAAGAACTGGAAACGATTGTTGAGAGAATGGAAAGCGGAGAGCAATCTCTGGAAGCGTCGCTGAAGGATTTTGAGGACGGAATGAGTTTGGTCCGCGATTGTCGCGATAGCCTGCAAGCCGCTGAGGCCCGAGTGCAGCAATTGCTTGAAAAAGAGGGGGAACTGCAAAGCACCCCCTTCGACCCGGCCGAAGCGTGACAAACAATCAACCGCTTGCTCTGCTTTGGGAAAAGTGGCGGGAGCAAGTTGATCAGCGCCTGGACATCCTGTTACCGGCATCGGACGGCGAGCCTCGTAAGCTTCACCAGGCTATGCGCTATGCCAGTATCGGCGCGGGCAAGCGATACCGAGCAGCATTGGTATATGCGAGCGGCAGAGCTCTGGGTGCTGATGAAAGAACTCTGGACATACCGGCGTGCGCGGTAGAGCTGATACATGCTTTCTCTTTGATCCATGACGATCTGCCAGCGATGGATGATGATGATTTGCGCCGGGGTAAGCCGTCCTGTCACCGGGCTTTTGATGAAGCCACTGCCATTTTAGCGGGCGATGCGTTACAGGCCCTTGCGTTCGAAGTACTGTGCACCGACTCCGCGACAGAGTTGCCACCGGCTCGTCAACTGCAGATGGTGCAGATCCTGGCACACACTGCTGGCTCGCTAGGGCTGGCGGGTGGCCAGGCGATTGATCTCGACCTGGTTGCCTGCGATGCCCCAGTCGACACGCTTGCCAATATGCACCACAAAAAAACAGGAGCCCTTATTGAGGCAGCCGTGCAACTGGGGGCGCTCACCGCAACCGGTAATTCCGGGGTACTGCAACAGCTTACTGGCTACGCCCGACCACTTGGTCTCGCATTTCAGGTAGTAGACGATATCCTCGATGGCACGTCCGATACCGCGACGCTTGGCAAACTCGCTGGCGCTGACCGTCAAAAAGGGAAGCCCACCTTTCTCAGCGCGCTGGGCGAATCATCATCACGACACTATGCCCAGGCACTCGGTGATGAGGCAATCGCGGCGCTTGACCATAGCCCTTTTGATAGTACGCTACTGATCGCTTTGGTCCGGTTTACTATTGAACGATCCCACTGATTGTGGCCAACACGGTATGATCAGTCCATTAGGATTCAGATCCCTACCAGGCCAACCCATTATTCATTTACCATTGGTAGCCCCGGTTTATGTCGTCTCTTCTTGACACCATTGACTCACCTGCCGATTTGCGGCGGCTGGGCGAGCACGAGTTGGTTGGGCTTGCCGACGAGTTGCGTCAATTCCTGATCGGCGTGACCTCAACCACCGGTGGGCATCTCGCGCCGGGCCTTGGAACGGTGGAACTGACGATCGCGTTGCACTACGTCTTTAATACTCCTCATGATCGGCTGGTGTGGGATATCGGCCACCAGGCCTACCCCCATAAAATCCTCACCGGCCGGCGCCGGCAAATGTCCACTATCCGCAAGGCAGGTGGGCTCTCGGGATTTTTGAAACGCACTGAGAGTGAATACGATACCTTCGGCGCTGGCCATTCCAGCACCTCAATCAGTGCTGCACTGGGCATGGCGGTTGCTGCCCAACTAGACGACGTGCCACGCCAGGTGACTGCCATCATCGGCGACGGTGCGCTCACTGCGGGTCAAGCCATGGAAGCGTTGTATAACGCTGGAGATATGGATGCCAATCTTTTGGTAATCCTTAACGATAATGAGATGTCCATTTCGCGCAACGTCGGCGCCATGTCCAACTATCTTGCACGTATTCTCTCAGGCCGGGCTTACACCACTGTTAGAGAGGGCAGCAAAACTGTTCTGGGCACCGCACCACCAGTACAGGCCTTCGCGCGGCGCTGGGAGGAACACCTCAAAGGTATGGTCATGCCGAGTACGCTGTTTGAAGAACTTGGCTTTAACTATATCGGCCCCATCAACGGGCACGACATGCCCACGCTGATCTCAACTCTGAGAAACATGAAAGCGATGGAAGGACCGCGCTTTTTGCATATTGCGACCCAAAAAGGCAAAGGCTTCAAACCCGCCGAAGGCGAGCCTGTGGCATTCCATGGTATCGGACCCTTCGACTCGAACACAGGTAAAGTCGAAAAAAAATCCAGCAAGCGAACCTACACCCAGGTGTTCGGCGACTGGCTATGCGACATGGCTAGCGCCGATAAACGACTGGTTGGTATCACTCCGGCGATGCAGGAGGGCTCTGGACTCACCCGCTTTGCCAAAAGTTACCCCACACGCTACTTCGATGTCGGTATTGCAGAACAGCACGCACTGACTTTTGCCGCTGGTACCGCCTGCGAGGGGCTAAAGCCAGTGGTCGCCATCTATTCCACCTTCCTGCAACGCGCCTATGATCAGTTGATTCACGATATCAGCGTGCAGGGCCTGGATGTGACCTTCGCCATTGATCGCGCCGGCATTGTTGGCGCCGATGGTCCTACTCATCAGGGTGCATTCGACCTTAGTTTCCTGCGTTGCATTCCAGGGATAACGGTATTGGCGCCAGCTGATGAAGCGGAGTGCCGGAACATGTTGTACACGGCTTTTTTGCATCCGGGTCCCGCAGCGGTGCGTTACCCACGCGGATCTGGACCAGGTGTTGCAGAAAATCAGCAGATGACCGAAGTGCCAATCGGCAAAGCCCAGTTGCGCCGTGAAGGACAGGAGGTAGCACTGCTGGCTTTTGGAACAATGCTAGCGCCAGCCCTTGAAGCTGGAGAAAACCTTGATGCTACTGTGGTCAACATGCGTAGTGTCAAACCGCTCGACACCGAGATGATCAAGCAGTTGGCCGACGCACACGAACTTCTGGTCACCGTGGAGGAGAACAGTATTCACGGTGGGGCAGGTGCAGGGGTTGCGGAAACTCTGGCTCAATGTGAACGGGTTACCCCCCTGTTAATGCTGGGCCTGCCCGACAAGCATATTGAGCAAGGCGACCCGACCGAGGTGCTTGCTCAATGCGGACTCGATGCCACTGGCATCATAAAATCGGTACGCCATCGAAAGCCCGATAAACTTGCCGCTTCAAGGCATTCTGCTTAAACTTCCTTACCCGCAACGCAATACCAAATCCTGCCATGCCCAAAGCTGAAACCGCCCTCACCCAGAGTGTAGGCATAGCCGACGTTCAGAACAGTCCCGATAGCCGCAACCTGACCATTGACAAGGTTGGCGTCAAGGATGTGCGCCACCCCGTGCGGATTCAGGACCGTAGTGGTAACGAGCAACATACTGTTGCAACCTTCAATATGTATGTGGAATTACCACACAACTTCAAGGGAACCCATATGTCCCGGTTCGTGGAGATATTAAACAATCACGAACGTGAAATCTCGGTACGTTCTTTTCGCGCCATGCTGCTGGAAACCTGCGAACACCTGGATGCTGGGACCGGCCATATTGAGATGACATTCCCCTTCTTTTTGGAAAAAACCGCCCCCGTCACCGGGGTAAAGAGTTTAATGGATTACCAGGTCACGCTGATCGGTGAAATCGTCGGAAACACAGTTTCAACCGAAGTGCGGGCTGTCGTCCCGGTAACCAGTCTTTGCCCCTGCTCTAAAAAAATCTCTGAATACGGGGCCCATAACCAACGATCTCATGTCACCGTCAGTATCAAAGCCAGCGCGTTTATCTGGATAGAAGAGATCATCGATATCGTTGAGAAAGAAGCCAGCTGCGAACTCTACGGCCTGTTGAAGCGGCCAGACGAAAAATATGTGACAGAGAGGGCCTACGATAACCCCAAATTCGTTGAAGACCTGGTGCGTGATGTCGCGGGTCAACTAAACCAAGATGAGCGCATCAACGGCTACGTGGTAGAAGCCGAAAACTTTGAATCTATCCACAACCATTCAGCCTACGCCCAGATCACTTTCACTCGGGATAACTGATCCGCGAGCTATCCGCAGCCAGATGGAAATCGGGATCGACCTGGGCGGTACCAAGACCGAGGGGATTCTCCTCGATGCCACAGGTGCCCAAACTGCACGACAACGTCGCCCAACCCCCCAACAACAAGGCTACCAGGCGATTCTTGAGAATATCGCCTCCCTGGTAACCGACCTTGAGGCACACAGTGAGACACGTTGCTCGGTTGGGGTCGCGGCCCCGGGTGCACTGGATAAACCCGGCAGGGTAAAAAACTCGAACACCCAGTGTCTCATTGGTCGACCCCTGCTCCAGGACCTTGAGACACTTCTGTCGCGGCCCGTTCGACTTGAGAATGATGCCAACTGTTTTACCCTTGCTGAAGCGGTCGATGGCGCCGGGCAAAATGCAGCCAGTGTTTTTGGGGTCATCCTGGGAACAGGCGTCGGTGGCGGCATCGTGGTGAACGGAGAACTGTTGCCGGGTTTGCAGCACATTGCCGGGGAATGGGGTCACAACTGTCTCGAACCCAATGGGCCTTTATGCTACTGCGGCCGACTCGGTTGCATCGAGACCTTCCTTTCGGGTCCGGGCTTCAGCGCCGACTACCAACGCCTCGGCGGCGACTCAACTCTATCGCCCCAAGAAATCGTTGCCAGCGCTGATCGGCAGAATACGATTGCACAACTCGCGCTTGAAAACCTGCTTGAACGCTTCGGCAAAGCGCTTGCCAGCGTGATCAATATATTGGACCCCCATGTCGTGGTTCTTGGGGGCGGTCTTTCCAACATCGACTGTTTGTATTCCAAGGGCGCTCAACGGGTTGCCGCCCATGTTTTTAATACCCGACTAGACACCCCAATACGACGCAATCAGCATGGTGATAGTGCGGGCGTGCGAGGCGCCGCCCGCCTGTGGCATCGCTAATCATCGCTTGGCCAGGTATCCGATAGTCGGTATCCGGTTGGCCATGGATCAGCTGGATCCAACATATGCTGATGTACCCCGGTTATCCAGGCGCTTCCAGCCAGCGACGGGACTACCGCAGGGCGGCCGTCGCTCATAGTGACGGTCTCGTCGACCTGGCAATAGAAACGCGAACCGATCACGGATTCACCGATAAAGCGTTGCCCCGTCTGTAGTAGTTCACGGGCATGCAATACTGCCATCCGGGCGCTGCATCCAGTGCCGCATGGTGAGCGATCCAATTTACCGGGTTGAATCACCACGGTGTGGCGACCGACCAAGGCGTCGTCTTCCGAAGTTAGCGGGCGTGTCAGCATGCAAAAAGATAAATGCGCCCACTGTGGATTGTCCGGATGGGTAAAGCCGAGCTGTTCGTTAGCGGCGACAGTGATCTTGCGGCCACAATCGACCAGCTCAGCCGCCTCATCAGCGCTAACAGCAAACCCAAGCGCCTTGGCATCTACCAGACAATAACTATCGCCGCCATAAGCGGTATCAACGGTGAGCGTACCAACCCCTGCTACTTCGATCACAGCCCCAAGCCGGTCAACGAAAGACGGCACATTCCGGATACTCACCTGTTCGACAGCACCGTTGTGGCAGGTCGCAGTGGCGCGAACCAGTCCACCCGGCGCTTCCAGGTGCAGCACTGTCTCAGGTTCCGTCATAGGTAATATGCCGGTTTCCAGAAGAACAGTCGTAACACATATCGCGTTTGATCCAGACATCGGCGGAAAGAACGAAGGCTCCATAATAATAAACGCGGCATCTGCGCGCTTATCCACCGGAGGTACCAGCAGGTTGGCATGTCGGAATACTCCGCCACGAGGCTCATTCAGCAGAAAATCACGCAGTTCAGCGTGACTTTCCAACGCCCTGGACTGTTCCCACAGATTCTCACCCGGCGGCGGCGTAACCCCGCCGACAATGACATCCCCAACCTCGCCTTCCGCATGGCAACTGACTACATGAATACAACGACTACTTCTCACAGTATCTGACCTCCTTGAGCATCGTATATCATTAATTATTCCAAGGTGTGGACATCAGCAAGGGTGGCTCCATGCCCTTCTCAATCCACCAACTGCCGTCTGGTCCTGACCACTGGAAAACGGCCAGGTTCACTCGCCCAGAGACATCGAACAATACGTCTTCCTCCTCGAGCCGGCGACGCTGTTCGGGGTCGGGTGCACCGACTGAGCGGGTACTGATCGCACCCCGACTGTTAACCACCCGGTGCCAGGGAATGTCTGGCGCCTTCACCGCGGCCATGGCATAACCCACCTGACGTGCCCCGCAACCGGCGAGGCGAGCAACCTGCCCGTAGGTGGCTACCTGCCCAGAAGGCACCGCTTGCACCAGCGTATAGATAACTTGATAAATACCACCTCCCATGATCACCCTCAGGGCACCACCCGCAGGCCGCCATCCTCAAACAGAATCTTAGCCAGCGTTATGACCGGCACATCCACGCTGCCTAAGGCATCGCGCCCACCCTCGGCTGGTTTTTCAATCACACAACCAATACCACACAGGCGTGCGCCGCTTTCTGAAACCAGCTTGGCCAGTGCGCTGAGGGTCGCACCCGTGGCAAGAAAATCGTCAACGATCAACACCTCATCCTGTGCGCCCAGGAAACGCCGATCAACCATCAGGTCAGAGCTTGTGCCGCGGGTCCGACTGATCGCCTCGGCAACATAGTAGGTTCCCGTCATGATGCGCGACTGGCTTTTACGGGCGTAAATCAGAAGGGCCCCAAACTGCCCGGCAACCTCCAGGGCAACAGGAATGCCACTGACCTCTGCCGTCAATACCCGGGTGATCTGGCCGACTCCTGCCGTGCGAAACCGTTCGCTCATCTCCTTGGCCATTCGTCCGGTCAGTGCCGGGTCGACCTGGTGATTGAGGAAACTATCGACTTTGACGATCCCGCCGCCAACGTGCTCGCCTTCGTGCTCAATTTTCTGAATAAGTTCCTGCATTGCAACCTCCTTCAGTTGTCCTGACAATCCTAGCATGCAGGCAAGCGCTCGCCATCAAGCTCAAAAGTCCAATAATCCAGCTGATGTGAGTCTAATTCCTGATCCGATCTAGCGGCCAATCAATTTGATTGGCCTAAGGAATCAGCCTGAGCCTAACTTCTACCATAGCGTTGAAAATACACTCGATAGCGGATTTAGCATTCAGTTTTTGTGAACAGAAAAACGGCTTCAATCTGGTAGGAGGTACCGGGAAGTTAGGGCGCTGAATCCGTTACAAAGATCAAAAACCCTCATTCGAGCCTTCGGACTGGCCGTTGACTAATGCCGGGCTCACACATTTGAGAATCGCGTGAAGTCGGGCTGAATGCTCACAATCCGGACGCAGCCGCTAGTGTGGGTCAGCGGTGATTCATCCGACCCAAGGCTTCAATCCTGACTGACCGTCTCTAGAAGTTCGGCCAGTGTCACGCCGAGCAGATCCAATTGCGCAGGGCTCGATAATCGATGATCGCCATCCTTGAGTAGTTGCACACGTACATCATGCGCTTCCAGGGCCTTGGACAAGCGCAGTGCCGTGCGCCAGGGCACCTCAGTATCAGCAAAGCCCTGAAGTAACCTAACCGGCGCGCTGATCCGGACAGGCGAGTCCAATAGGCACTGTGTTTCACCGTCAGTGATCAGCGCCTCAGTGATCGGATACCCCTGGGGGTCATAATCACTGCTGAGGTGCACGCGGCCCGTACTCGCAAGCTCATCGCGCTCAGCATCGTCCATTTCCCGGGATAGGAGATCCCGGGTGAAATCGGGTGCTGCGGCAACACCCAGCAGACCTTTTACCTGCTGACCCAGCGCTAGCGCCACCTGCAGCATGATCCAGCCACCCATACTGGAGCCAACTAAAACGCAGGGGCCTCCTGCCTGGTCACGGATGACATCCAACGCATCGGCTGTCCAACGGCTGATTGTACCCTGCTCAAAATACCCCCCGGACAACCCATGACCCGAATAATCAAAGCGCAAGAAGGCCTGATTTCTCTTGGCACACCACTCGCTCAGGTATTGCGCCTTGGTCCCGTCCATATCCGATCGAAAACCGCCTAGAAAAACCACCCGAGGCGATTGACCCGCTAAAGCCTTGGCGGCTAGAGATACTCCTTGAGTGCCGCTGACCCAAATGGTTTTCTCACTCAAAGCTATGCCCTCCCGTTTTCGTTTAATTCATCACCCCTTTGATTATCGTGCTTGTGAGAAATTAGTACCTTTTTTACTTGATAAGCTAGCCTGCCTTGAGGTCATTATGGTTAAAAATAATGCCATTTAGCCGTCCTTGTCTCGATAAATCGGGTATTTCATGTTGTTCGTCCATAGGTTTTCTAAACCGTAACTGTAAATCAGCCCCCTTTTCAGGTCTCAAAGTCCGAGCGTTGGGGCAACTCAGGGAGTCCAATGCTGGTCGATCTAAACCTTAGATTGACGTTTACGTAAACGTCAATCTAGAATTAACCTACCTAAGTACCCTTTGGTCACGACTTCAAGCATGACGATCTCATCCCATTTTTCCCTCGGACTCAATTTTGATCTGGGGGAAACAGCGCAAATACTGCGTCAAACCGTCGCCGAGTTCGCGGCCCGTGAAATCGCGCCACGCGCGCAAGCGATAGACCACGAAAACACTTTCCCCCCCGACCTTTGGGCTAAGTTCGGCGACCTGGGTTTACTCGGGGTTACAGTTGAATCTGAGTTCGGCGGCTCTGGAATGGGCTATCTTGAGCACACCATAGCGATGGAAGAAATCAGCCGTGCTTCGGGGGCTGTGGGTCTATCTTATGGCGCCCACTCGAACCTGTGCGTCAACCAGATTCGTCGTAACGGGTCGCTGGACCAGCAAGCGCGCTTCCTCCCTGATCTGATCAGTGGGAAATGCGTAGGCGCCCTGGCCATGAGTGAGCATAGCGCCGGGTCCGACGTCGTCAGCATGCGCCTGCGGGCAGACAAGCACGGCGATCATTACGTACTGAACGGCACCAAGATGTGGATCACTAACGGGCCAGATGCTGACACGTTAGTGGTATACGCCAAAACCGAACCTAAAGCCGGGGCTCATGGCATCACTGCATTCATTATAGAACGCGGTTTTGTCGGTTTTTCGACCTCTCCCAAGCTGGATAAACTAGGAATGCGTGGCTCGAACACCTGCGAGCTGGTATTTCAGGACTGTGAGGTTCCCGGCGATAATGTGCTCGGGCTCGAAAATGCGGGGGTAGCTGTACTGATGAGCGGACTGGACTATGAGCGCGTGGTTCTCTCCGGGGGACCACTGGGCCTGATGCAGGCCTGCCTTGATATCGTTTTGCCGTACGTCCATGAACGTCATCAATTCGGCCAGCCTATTGGTACATTTCAACTGGTCCAGGCCAAACTGGCCGATATGTATACGACACTCGATGCCTGTCGAGCCTACGTCTATGCAGTGGCTAGAGCATGTGACCGCAAAGAAACCACACGCAAAGATGCTGCCGGGGCAATCCTGTACAGTGCCGAGCGGGCGACTCAGATGGCCCTGGACGCGATCCAATTGCTTGGCGCTTCAGGCTATGTCAACGAACAGGCCGCCGGCCGACTGCTGCGAGATGCCAAGCTTTATGAAATTGGTGCAGGTACTAGTGAAATGCGGCGGATGTTGATTGGTCGCGAACTCTTTAACGAAAGTAACTGAAGGAGGATTCATCATGCACGATGATCCAATCGTCATTACTGGCGCCGCCCGAACCCCAATGGGCAGTTTCCAGGGAAGTCTGACCGGGCTCAAAGCCCCCGAACTGGGTGCGGCCGCTATTGCGGCCGCGATCGAGCGTTCAGGCAGTACACCAGAGTCAGTGGATGAAGTACTAATGGGATGCGTACTCCCGGCAGGACAACGTCAGGCCCCTGCCCGCCAGGCAGCACTTGGGGCCGGACTACCGCTTGCCATACCGTGCACCACCATCAACAAGATGTGCGGCTCAGGCATGAAAGCCGCGATGCTGGGCCACGATATTATCCGTGCCGGTGCCGGTCGCGTCACGGTGACCGGTGGACTGGAGAGCATGAGTAATGCTCCTTACTTGCTGCCTAAAGCCCGCGCGGGTTACCGACTCGGTAACGGCGAACTGCTAGATCATATGTTTGTCGACGGACTTGAAGATGCCTATGAACCCGGGAAACTGATGGGCCATTATGCGGAAGACTGTGCTGAACGTTATGGTTTCAGCCGTAAGGATCAGGACGACTTTGCTATCGAGTCGCTCACCCGGGCCAAGGAAGCAACAGACAGTGGTGCGTTTCGCGATGAAATCGCCCCGGTCTCGATTGTTGGACGCAAAGAGACTGTGACAGTCGAATTCGATGAACAACCGCTCAATGCCAATATCGAGAAAATCCCGCACCTCAAGCCGGCCTTTCGTAAAGATGGCACCGTGACCCCTGCCAACTCGAGCTCGATTTCAGACGGCGGCGCGGCTCTGGTTATGATGCGTTTATCCGATGCCGAAAAAGGAGGGCATGTGCCGCTGGCACGAATACTCGGGCACGCCAGTTTTGCCAATGAGCCTGGCTTGTTTACCACCGCGCCTGTATTCGCCATGCGCAAACTACTCGATTCAATTGACTGGAGTGTCGATTCGGTTGACCTTTTTGAAGTCAATGAAGCTTTCGCCGTAGTGGCGATGGCCGCTATGCGTGATCTGGCCATACCGCACGAAAAACTAAACGTCCACGGTGGCGCCTGCGCGTTGGGACATCCGGTCGGCGCCTCGGGCGCTCGCATCATTGTGACCTTGCTTCACGCTATGGCGCGATATGACCTGCGCCGGGGTGTCGCTTCGCTGTGTATCGGTGGTGGTGAAGCCACCGCAATGGCTTTCGAACGTATTAGCTGATCGACTTCCCAATGGGGGGAATCGCCATGACACCACTCATTGAATGGTTCTTTAATTTCTCATCGCCCTATGGCTACGTTGCCAGTGAACGGATTGACAAACTGACTGGCAACGGACTACAGCATATTGAAGCGGGCATTCAATCCAGGGATCGCATACGACAGTGGTGCGAAGTCAGTGACGAGGCGCGCACCCAAGGCATTTTTGGCTCGCCATTCCGACTCATAAACCAGAAATCATTCTGGAGCTTCAACCGCTTTGGACATTTTGACCAGCCGTTATCACCCGGCAGTTGGTAACACGAATGGGACTGATCACATGAGTGCGTTCGCGACTCGGATAGATACCACTTCAGCTGAATTTGCTGCAAACCGAAAGGTGATGCTGCAAAAAACGGCAGCGCTTTGTAAAGTTATTGACCAGGTGGCCCAGGGCGGAAGTAAAAAGGCACGGCAGCGCCACGCCGCTCGGGGCAAGTTGCTCGCGCGTGAGCGAATCGAAGGATTGCTCGACCCAGGCACCACTTTTCTCGAATTCTCACAACTCGCAGGCTGGAAGTTATACGAAGACGAAGTGCCTTGTGGGGGTATTGTCACGGGTATCGGCCAGATCCACGGACGGCCCTGCATGGTAGTCGTCAACGATGCCACCGTGAAGGGAGGCACCTACTACCCGGTGACGGTCAAAAAACATCTTCGAGCCCAGGCTATCGCCCAAGAAAATCGCCTGCCCTGCATTTATCTGGTTGATTCCGGCGGGGCCTACCTACCCCGCCAAGATGAAGTGTTTCCCGACCGGGAACATTTTGGCCGAATATTCTTCAATCAGGCGAATATGTCTGCTGCAGGGATTCCCCAGATTTCAGTGGTCATGGGGTCGTGTACCGCCGGGGGCGCTTATGTACCCGCCATGTCAGACCAGGCTATTATTGTTCGTCGGCAAGGGACTATTTTTCTCGGTGGGCCGCCGCTGGTCAAAGCAGCGACTGGCGAGGAAGTGAGCGCCGAGGCGCTCGGCGGCGCTGATGTACATACCCGTATCTCGGGGGTAGCCGACTATCTTGCCAATGATGACCGGCATGCGCTGGAGTTAGCACGAGGCATCGTCTCTCATCTGAACCGCCCGCCTCCCGCGGTTTTTCCCCTTGAACCTGAGCCTGCCGATCCCCTCCATGGGGTGGAGGAACTTTACGGCATTATTCCAACTGATCCACGCCTACCATTTGATGTTCGCGAAATTATCGCTCGCATTGTCGACGCCAGCGAGTTCGATGAGTTCAAGGCGCGTTATGGCAAAACCCTGGTCTGCGGCTTTGCCCGGATTGGCGGCTACCCCATCGGCATTGTCGCCAACAACGGGATTCTTTTTTCCGAATCTGCACTCAAAGGTACCCACTTCATCGAACTGTGTAGTCAACGCAAGATTCCACTGCTGTTTTTGCAAAATATTACCGGCTTCATGGTTGGTAGCCGCTATGAGCATGACGGCATCGCCCGCAATGGCGCCAAGCTGGTAACCGCGGTTGCTTGTAGCCGTGTGCCCAAACTTACAGTCATCATCGGCGGTAGCTTTGGCGCTGGCAATTACGGCATGTGCGGCCGCGCCTATGACCCGCGATTTTTGTGGATGTGGCCCAATGCACGCATCTCCGTGATGGGTGGAGATACTGCAGCCCAGGTATTGGCGCAAGTGCGGCGCGATGGCGCCCAACAGGCGGGTCAGGAATGGTCCAGCGAAGCTGAGGCGCAGTTCCGCTCTGCCATTGCCAATCAATATGAGCACCAGGGAAGCCCGTTTTATGCCAGTGCCCGTCTTTGGGATGACGGGATCATCGACCCGGCGCATACCCGCCGGGTACTATCCCTGGCTCTAGCAACTGTTCATAATGCGCCAATTGAAGAAAGTCATTTCGGTGTATTTCGGATGTAGGCCCGCCAGGATCACCCGCTCCTGCTCCCGGTAAATCAGCATGGACGAGATTCTTATTCCCAGAAAACTGACTCACACCGTCAATGTGGGTGGTATACGAATTGGTGGCAATGTCCCGGTGGTGGTGCAGTCAATGACCAACACCGATACGGCAAACGTCGAAGCCACGACCCGTCAGATTTTGGAACTAGCTGAAGCCGGTTCCGAAATCGTACGCATTACCGTCGACACCCAGGCGGCTGCACGGGCCGTACCCAAGATCCACCATCGCTTACGCTCGGCAGGATGCCACGTTCCACTGGTGGGTGATTTTCACTATAACGGTCACACCCTGTTGCGCGATGTTGACGACTGTGCCGATGCGCTGGACAAATACCGAATCAATCCAGGTAATGTCGGTAAGGGTCAAAAACGCGATATACGTTTTTGCCAGATGATCGAACAAGCCTGCCGTCGTAACAAGCCAGTACGGATCGGTGTCAACTGGGGCTCACTCGATCAGCAACTCCTGGCACAAAAACTTGATGAGAACGCGGCCACCCAGCAGCCACTCTCCCTGGAGGCTATCACCCGGAAAGCGCTGGTCGATTCGGCATTAAGCAGCGCAGCGCTGGCGCAGCGGGAAGGTCTTGAACCCAGCCAGATTATTCTCTCGGCCAAGGTCAGCCGAGTATCCGATCTTATTCAGGTTTATCGCGAACTGTCGCGCCGTTCGGACCTGGCATTGCATCTGGGTCTGACCGAGGCCGGCATGGGGGACAAGGGTATCGTCTCATCGACCGCCGCCTTGGCAATTCTAATGCACGAAGGCATTGGCGACACGATCCGGGTATCGCTCACGCCGCAGCCCGGGGAGAGTCGCACCCGGGAGGTTCGGATTGCCCAAGCAATACTGCAGTCCCTGGGCTTACGCAGTTTTTCGCCACAGGTCATTGCCTGTCCTGGCTGTGGTCGAACCACCAGCGATTTTTTTCAGCACCTGGCAAGTGAGGTGCAAGACCACCTGCAAGCGCGCATGCCTCACTGGCGGGCGCGCTACCCTGGTGTAGAGTCGTTATCTGTCGCCGTGATGGGCTGCGTAGTCAATGGCCCCGGGGAGAGCCGCCATGCCGACATCGGCATTAGCCTGCCGGGCACCGGTGAGCAACCGGCGGCACCCGTCTACCAGGATGGGGAAAAAGTACTCACCTTGCGAGGTAACGATATCGCAGTACAGTTTGTCGCTCTGGTCGAGAGCTATGTCCAAGATCGATTTGGCTCCGATACCAGATCAACCCGAAAAGTCGACAAAACAGCTACGGGATAATCAATACCACAACACAACAGGCAGTTAAACAGATTCAGTCGATGAAGCGCTGAAAAACCAGAGTTGCGTTGGTACCGCCAAAGCCGAAGCTGTTAGACATCACGGTATGTAGATCATCGACCTGTGTAGCCTGTTGGACAATCGGAAAACCGAGCGCCTGCGGGTCCAGGTTTTCGATATTGATTGACGGAGCCAGAAAGCCCCCCTGCAGCATCAACAAGGAATAAATGGCCTCGTTGACGCCCGCCGCACCCAGAGCATGTCCTGTCAGAGATTTAGTGGCACTCAATGACGGGATCTTAGCGCCAAAGACCTCGCGGATTGCCTCCAGTTCTCGAATATCCCCCACCGGCGTACTGGTGCCATGGGTATTGATGTAGTCCACAGGCTCTGTCACATCCTGAAGCGCCAGGTTCATGCAACGAACGGCACCCTCTCCAGAAGGCTGAACCATGTCAACGCCATCGCCGGTGGCGCCATATCCCACTAGTTCGGCATAGATCGTCGCACCTCGGTGCTGTGCATGCTCAAGCGCCTCCAGCACCAGAACACCACCTCCTCCCGAAATAACGAAACCATCCCGGTCAGCATCGTAGGCTCGAGATGCCGTCTCGGGTGATTCGTTGTAGCGCGATGACATCGCCCCCATCGCATCAAACAGTACCGAGGTGGACCAATGCAGTTCCTCACCACCTCCGGCAAAAACAATATCCTGCTTGCCCATCTGGATCAGTTCCATGCCATTGCCAATACAGTGTGCGCTGGTTGAGCAGGCAGAACTGATCGAGTAGGAGACCCCCTTGATAGCAAACGCTGTACCAAGACAGGCTGAGTTAGTACTGCCCATAGTCCGAGTCACCATGTACGGGCCCACTCGCTTAACCCCTTTCTCGCGAAGCAGGTCTGCCGCCACGACAATGTTTTCTGGTGAGCCGCCCCCGCTACCCACTACCAATCCAGTGCGGGGGTTCGAGACATCGGCTTCGGTGAGTCCTGAGCCCTCGACAGCCTCGCGCATCGCAATATAGTTATAAGCAGCCGAACCGCCCATGAAGCGTTTGAGCTTACGCTCAATTAACTGATCCAGGTCGATATCTATACTGCCATGAATCTGGGAGCGAAAATTCAGATCACGATACTCGTCGGCCGAAACAATGCCTGAACGCCCACAACGCAACGATGTAGCGACCTCACTGCAATTGTTGCCGATACTACTGACGATACCCATGCCGGTGATAACGACACGTCTCATTTGGTTGCAGCCTCCTCACTGGTATCGGTAAACAAGCCTACCCGAAGGTCTTGTCCGGTATAAATCGTACGGCCATCGACTTCCACCTGGCCATCGGCGATACCCATGTACAGTCGGCGCATCACCAGGCGCTTAAGTGAAACCCGGTAACGGACCAGCTTGCACTCTGGAGTAATCTGGCCGGTAAAACGAATCGCACCCGCACCAAGTGCCCGTCCCTGACCCAAACCCCCTTTCCAGCCTAAAAAGAATCCCACCAATTGCCATAAGGCATCAAGACCTAAACAGCCTGGCATTACCGGGTCATTCTCAAAATGGCACTCAAAGAACCACAGTTGTGGGCTCAAGTCGAGTTCAGCCACAATCTCTCCCTTTCCATATTCGCCACCTTCGTCACAAATCCGAACAATGCGATCGAACATGAGCATCGGTGGCAGCGGTAATTGGGCATTCCCTGGCCCAAACATCCTGCCGTGCCCGCATTCCAGCAACTGTTCATGCGTGAAACTTGTCTGCATTGATCGCGCCCTGTTGTCCACACCGTGTCGTCCGGTCTCGACTGAAGGCGCGGTGGGAATTGCTGGTTAACCCGGTTATCTCAGGGGAATTATAGCGAGTACGTGCGAACGCCACACGAGTGTTAAAACGCTAGGCAGGCTCAACGATCAATAAGTGCAAGCGCCGCGGTCCGTGGGCGCCATACTGGATGGTCTGCTCGATGTCACCGGTTTTTGAAGGGCCTGTAATGAGGTTGACCGCCCGGGCGGCAGCATCCTCCCGATTACGCAGAAGTGACCAGACATCCTCCTGGTGACGAAAGATCCGAGTGCTGTCGACGACCACAATGTGGTCGTCAGGTAAAAAATTGTGTGAAGTGGGCGCGTTGACCCCAGAGCACAGCACAACCGTTCCTGTCTCAGCAATCGCCGCAAAGGCTTCGCTGACGGCAACCTGGGTGTGCTGGTCTGCACTCTTGAAATAGGTAAATACCTGAGTTGACCACTGCACCGCATCAAGCAAGGGTCCAGCGCCCAGATACAACTGCGGATCAACCTGATGGGCGCCAATGTGACGGAGCACGGCACCTTCGAGATCTTGTGCCGCCACCCGCTCATAGGTTCCATGGACTGCGACATGCTTTTGGCAAAAGCGTGTGAGCAAATCGTCTTCAAACTGTGGCTGAGCCTTGGGGGTTGAGGACTCGATACGAGCTTTCAGTTCATTCATACGCAAGGGTGTTCGCGGCTCACCACCGGTCAGAGCGCTACGGATGTTGGCGAGTATCTGAGTACGAGCCTCAGTCATGACTTTCCCTTTCGCGAATGCCACTGGCGAATAAAGGAGGGGCCAGCGGGTGTTGGGAAATCACGACTGTCGGTCCAACCACCCACAAAGGGAATGTGTTTAAGTGCACCTCGACGGCGCCCACGCCAGCGCATCAGCCACAGCGGCAAAGCCATCAAGCCCTGGTACAACCTCGGTCGAGCCGCAACCCAAGCCCAGGCTCGCACTAAACACCTTCCGAACAATGGCGTCAGTCGGCGTCGGTACTGCTCAAGGCGATGTTTGAGCAATAGATCGGACAATGGTATGTGTACCGGGCAAACCGCCTTGCAGCGCCCGTTCAAAGTGCAGGCATTAGGTAAATCAACCGAATCATCAAAACCATTAAGTAAAGGGGTAAGCACCGACCCCATAGGTCCGGAGTAGACCCAACCGTAAGCGTGTCCACCGATCGCGCTATAGACCGGGCAATGGTTCAGGCAAGCCCCGCAGCGGATACAGCGCAACATAGACCGATAGTCCCCACCCAGCATGGTCGAGCGTCCGTTATCCAACAAGACCACGTGGTAGGCTTCAGGGCCTTCGCTGTCGGCATCTTGGCGTGGCCCAGAATACAGCGAGGTATAGGCTGACATTTCTTGCCCGGTGGCGCTACGCGCCAGTACGCGCAGCAAAACCGATAAATCATCCAGCGAGGGAATTACTTTTTCAATCCCTGCTGTCACAATGTGTACCCGGGGTAAGGAACTGGTCAAATCCCCATTACCCTCATTGGTCACGATAACATTGGCTCCAGTTTCTGCCACCAGAAAGTTGGCTCCGGTGATCCCCACATCAGCCGTGACAAAAGTGCTCCTCAGTACACTGCGGGCTTCATTGACCAGGGCCTCGCGCTGCGTCACTCGGTCAGTGTAGCCAAGCTTGCTATGGTGTTCATGAAAGAGTTCAGTAATCTGCTCTCGAGTCTTGTGAACCGCTGGGGCAATAATATGACTGGGCGTCTCCCCCGCCAGTTGGACGATGTATTCTCCTAAGTCAGTTTCAACCACCCTCAGGCCGGCGGCCTCAAGCACTGAATTCAGGTGCATTTCCTCCGAAACCATCGACTTGCCTTTGGTTACCACCTGTGCGTTAGCCTCGCGACAGATATTCGCAACGATCTCACAGGCCTCTTCAGCGGTACGGGCCCAGTGCACCTGACCGCCATTTTCAATCACCTTTTGTTCGTACAGTTCGAGGTACCCATCGAGATTGGCCAGCACATGATCTTTAATATCACGGGCTGCATCCCGGGCCTCATCAAATTCCGGCAAGGCCGCCATCGCTTCAAGGCGTTTTTCAATAAAACCACCGCGAGCCTTACCCATCGCTTGCTGCAGATTACTATCGCGCAAAGCCCGTGTTGTACGCTCACGAAACGCCACTTTCTGGCTGGTCACAGGGCTCATGAGTCAGATTCCCCTTCGCCGATCGCAGGCCCGTCGGTCATGCCAGCCAGCACCTCAGCCACGTGAAACACTCTGATGGGAGCGCCTTCACGACGTAGGCGACCGGCAATATTGAGCAGACAGCCTAAATCTCCACCGAGCAAGGTATCGACCCCACTGTGACCAATATTGGCGCATTTATCACTCACCATCCGGGTGGAAATTTCAGGATACTTGATACTGAATAGTCCTCCAAAACCACAACAAACGTTGCTCTCGTTCATCTCCTTGAGCTCCAAACCCGCAACACTGGCCAGCAGTTGCCGTGGTTGATCATGGATGTTCAGTTCCCGCAACCCTGAACACGAATCATGGTAACTGCAAACACCGTCGTAGGTCGCTTCCACCTGCTGCAACTCCATAACCTCGACCAGAAAGCTTGTCAGTTCCCAGGTTTTTGCCGCCAAGACGCGAGCTCGCCCGGCCCAAAGTGGATCATTACGGAAAAGCTCGGGATACTTATGACATATAGTGTCAGCACAGGAACCTGAAGGGGCGATGACGTAATCATCCTGGGCAAAGGTTTTGATCACCGTTTTCGCGATTGCGATTGTGCTGGCACTGTCCCCACTATTGAGCGCAGGCTGTCCGCAACAGGTCTGTCCACGTGGCACTCGGACTGTGCAGCCCGCCTGCTCCAACAGCGCCACCGCCGCAAAACCAATCTGGGGGCGAATTAGGTCAGCCAGGCAAGTAACAAACAGCCCAACCTGGGTCGATGTGTTTATTTTATCGGAATTCATTGATAACTTATCCCGTTGAGTCGGCTGGCACTGTACCATTCACGTCAATCTTTCACCATCACTGTGATGTTTGTGCAACAGTCATTAAAACACTAAACCCCTGCTATCCGTTGTTACGGTGGACAGACCAACAAAACCCGTGAACCTAAAAAATATCAGAAACCATCCCGAGATCCTATTGTTGCTGATGGCGGGTGCCGTGCCGCTGAGCTTCGCCACCTGGCAAGCACTATTGAACAACTTTGCGATCGAGCGTGCCGCATTCACCGGGATTGAGATCGGTGTGCTGCACAGCCTTCGGGAGATACCCGGATTCCTGGCCTTTGCCGTAGTTTTCCTGTTATTTTTACTTCGAGAACAATCCATTGCATTGATCTCGCTGGCGCTGCTAGGAGTGGGCACTCTGATGACCGGATTTTTTCCAAATGTCATCGGTCTATACATCACTACGGTCATCATGTCTGTAGGCTTTCACTACTATGAGACCATCCAGACCTCCCTGTCGCTACAGTGGCTGGATAAGGACAAAGCGCCTGAGGTGCTGGGGCGAATCATTGCGGTGGGCGCTTTCACCTCGATTGTGACCTTCGGCATCATCTGGTTGGCGTTTGATCTGATCGGTCTCGATTTCATCTGGGTCTACGCGCTCGGTGGTGTAGCCACGGTGCTGATTGCCCTAGTCTGTGCTGTGTCTTTCCCGCAGTTCCCCGCCAAGGTTCGCCAGCACCGGCACATGGTTCTGCGCAAGCGATACTGGCTTTACTACGCCCTGACCTTCCTGTCCGGCGCGCGGCGGCAGATATTTATCGTTTTTGCCGGTTTCCTGATGGTCGAGAAATTCGGCTACAGTGTCGCCGCCATCTCTACCCTGTTCCTGATCAACGCCGCATTGAATATGCTGTTTGCCTCACGCATCGGACGACTGATTGGCATTGTGGGGGAAAGAGCGGCATTGGTCTTTGAGTACGTTGGCTTGGTGATCGTATTCGTCGCCTACGCTTTCGTCAACAATGCAGAACTGGCAGCCGGGCTGTATATCGTCGACCATTTCTTTTTTGCCCTGGCCATCGCCATCAAGACTTATTTTCAAAAAATTGCTGATCCAGCTGATTTTGCCTCCAGTGCCGGGGTCGCTTTCACGATCAACCATATCGCGGCGGTGATATTACCGGTGATACTGGGCATACTCTGGCTAACCTCTCCGTCAACGGTATTTCTGGTTGGCGCAGGGCTGGCAGGGGTGTCGCTGGCACTGTCACTCAATATTCCCACTCAGCCCGCCCCGGATAATGAAGTCATCATTGGGAAATGGGGTTCGGCGCCTGCATTTCAGGTTGAGGCGATAAAATAGTCGCACCAATCAACGTTAGGCCGACGTCTTAATGCTCGTTGTCGAACATCCAGTTCCCAGTCGAGAGTAGAGTTCGAGAAGCACCTGCCTCACCAAGCCTCCGGCAGCACTATGGCTGAAATCCATGCGACAGTTGACCGGTTGATGTAGCGTAACTGGGTCGGATCTGCTGAAATCAGACCAGATTATCAGCGCCGAATCTGACCGGGTATCAATGCAACGCCACCGTGGGCGGGTCAGTTCCATGCTTATTTCAGACAGCCTCCCGCCCAACGGAAGAATCAACGGCTCGCCGCCAGCACGTAGAGTTGCTCTAACGGCATTAAAGCATTTCGCTGGAATCGCAGAATTTGATCGTAAAGTTTCAGCGCGATCACTAAACAGGCCGCTAGCAACAGCCCCGGGCGTCTGGACCAGCATGGTCAGGCGCACAGCTGCATTCATTCTGTCACCTTCATAAGCCGTGCAGCGTACAAAGTGATCGGGGAAAGCTCGACAACAATCGCCAAGGTCGTTCAGGGCTTGTCTACCCTCACCAGTTTTGCATACCGGCGTCGCCCAGAGATCCCAAAAAAGTTCCGCAAAACCCTCGCGGTGCACGTGCTCGATCAGTATTGTCCAACCAAGATCGGCACAATACTGTAGTTGCCTCTGGATACGTTCAGGATCTAAGATCGCCCTGGGACGCAAGACACCGACTCGTGACAGCGACGAATCCATTGGTTTCAAGATGTCAGCGTGGCAAATAGGATTGGTAGTTTTTCCGGGAGTCGCGCCACCTGATCAACGACGGTATAGCGGCTAGCACCAAAAATCCGGCGTACATAATCATCCGCATCCGGATCCAGGGTCAGGCAGTAACTCTGGATACCCGAACGATGCAATTCCTCCACGGCCTTGCGCGCATCGTGGCGAAGATGCTGCGGGTCACGCTCATCTATATCGGCTGGTTCGCCATCGGTCACCAGCAACAACAGTTTGCGGGTCTGACTCTGTCGCTGCAGGTGCGTGGCCGCATGGCGCATGGCAGCGCCCATGCGGGTAGATAACCCGCCACCCATGCCTGCCAGGCGTGCCTTGACCCGGTCATCAAAACGTTCGTGAAAATCCTTGAAGCGGAAATAACGTACGTCGTGGCGACCATCAGAGGCGAAGCCATGGATCGCAAAAGGATCACCTACGCCGGTGATCGCTGTCGCGACCAATGCACAGGCTTCGCGCGTCAGTTCAAGAATGGTCTGCCCGGTGCCGCTCACGAGGTCACCGGTAGACTTCGACAGGTCCAGCAGGACAACGATAGCAAGATCTCGGTTTTTCACAACATAACGCATAGTGACCCGTGGACTGGGAGTCTCGCCCATTCGCATCGCGATCATCGCATCCACCGCAGCATTAAGGTCTATCTCGTCTCCATCTTCCATGTTGCGCTCACGGGTAATGCCCTCGGGCTGCAGCAGGTCGATGATCCGCCGTATCTGTGCCGTGACCGGGCGATGCTTAAGCAAGATCGCATCGATCGTCTCCGCTGACCCCATTGGCTGGCGCCGTTCGTAGACCGTGACCCAGTCAGGACGAGAGAGTTGCATATGGTAATCCCACTCCGGGTAATGAAAGGGATCTGATATCGGCTCAGTGCCCTCCAGTTCGTTGATAGTGCAAGCTTCCTGGTCCAACCAGAACGGTGTGCTGAGGCGCCATACCTCCTGCGCATCATCACCGGCATTCTCGCAATCTAGCGTGTTGGCCATTTCTATCACCGAGACATTCCGTTGTACCTGTACGGGCACATGGTCTCGTAGGCCACCTCCTTCACTGAATGCCGTATCTTCAAACGCCCAAACAACTCGGTTATCGTCCCGATAGGGGATGCGGATGTTCTCAAGAATACGCAGACTGGGAACCTCACGCCGGGCAGCGAACAAATTAAATAACTGTAACCCCAGGTGCCAGGAAAACTGTGGGTTATCTCGGTTATGGACAATCTGCAGGTGAAATTGCCAAATAATGGCAGCAAGTTCAGTATCGTTCGTCTCGACAGTAGGATCGCGCAGCATCAACGCCGCATGCTCCAGGATGACGAGGGCGGGATGTTCAGGCGCACTATCATGTTCCAGCGATAATAAAGTGCGCCACAGGCGTCCCAAACCTGGGAATTCCGCCACAGCACAGTGTTCAACTCGCGCGTCTTCTATCAGACCGATGAAAAACATCTGTGCTGGGCTCAGTTCCTGAGAATCGATCGCAACAGGGCTGTACACCAGGTGCGCTGCACAATGCGCGGCGGTCGCGCGGAACAGTTCCAGGCCGGTTATACCACTCATATTGTCGACCGCATCGGGCAAGTGCAACACTCGCGCATCAATGAAAGGCCGGAAACCTGGAGCATCGGCCTCGGCTGGGCGAAGGTAGAAATCCTTTGCCCAGAATGCTCGCAGGAAAAAATTGAGCTTGCGCTGCACATCGATAAACAGCGTGCCACGACGCTGCTGACGCAACATGGCCACACTATCGGGCGTCGCAAGATCAAAATAAGCAGCCAGGTTCGCCTGATCGCGGCGATAAGCGCGTGCCCCAAAGTCAGCCCAGCGACGCAGGCCGCCAAGGGTTAACTTGGACAGCAGTTCATCAATGTGCGTGAACATGGGCCGTAGGCCGCGTGGCGCCTTAGCGCAGAGTTGATGCACAAACTGCAAATAGCGTCGAACCAGATCAATATCGCCCAGGCGCTGTGCCGCAATCGGCATACTGGCAAATAACAAACTGATGACGGTTCCAGAGGTCATCGAGGAGAGCTTCATAGCCGCTTCGAGGGCATCGGGAATAATATCTTCACCAATTTCCCGCGCGACCAGTGGCATTTCCTGAAGCCAATTGATCACCAACTCGGAGCCGCGTCCTAATTCGGCCAGACCGCGAGCGGCCTCGAGGTAGTTATGCAGGCCGGCAGGTGACATCTGCCGTGCAGCCTCATGGAATAGCCCGTCGAGGGTATCGTGAAGTTGCGGTACCGCCCCCTCAAGCAGGGTCCGGTAATCATCAAGTTCGAGAGTCATGGAATCAAATTCGCTGGATCAAGTTTCCCTGGGTAACAAGGTCCAAGAGAACACCGGTGATGAGCGCTTCGCAATCACAGCCTATTCTTGCGCCGGCGGGAACACTTACTCAAAGAAGGTATTTACCGCGGCATCCAGGGTATCACGCATATCGGGGTCGTCCGTCAACGGGCAGACCAAACTCATACTACAAGCCGCAATGGGTTCCACACCCTTGGCAATCAGTTGCCCGGCATAAACCATTAGCCGTGTTGAGATTCCCTCATCCAGGCCGTGGCCCTTCAGGTTACGGGTACGTTGTGCGACCTGCACCAGCTTGCTGGCAATACCAATGTCGACTCCGGCTTCACGCGCGACAATCTGGGCTTCAATATCCGCTTTTGGATAATCGAAATCCAAACCGGCGAAACGCTGCTTTGTGGACTGCTTAAGATCCTTCATTAAGCTCTGGTAACCAGGATTATAGGAAATGACCAACTGGAAATCGGGATGCGCAACTAACTGCTCCCCTTTTTTATCCAACGGCAAGATTCGACGATGATCCGTGAGGGGGTGGATGACAACGGTCGTGTCCTGACGGGCTTCAACTATCTCATCGAGATAGCAGATGGCACCGATACGGGCCGCCAGGGTAAGTGGACCATCCTGCCAACGTGTGCCTTCCTTATCCAACAGGAAACGGCCGATCAGGTCAGAAGCTGTCATGTCCTCGTTACAAGCCACCGTGATCAGCGGCCGGGACAGGTGAAATGCCATGTACTCGACAAAGCGTGATTTACCGCAACCCGTCGGCCCTTTAAGCATGACCGGCATGCGAGCGCGGTAGGCGGCCTCGTAAAGCTCTACCTCACGCCCTACACGCTGGTAGTAAGGTTCCTCGGCAATTCGGTAAGAGTCACTATCAAACATCGTTTGCCTTTGCCTAGACTGAGACTGATCGCCAACGGGGCCGGACCGGTCGATGCCGGTTTAGACTGTAATCGGGCCCCGGAAAATTACCATAGCGGTACCTTGTGATTGCGCATAGTTGTCGTAACCAACCATCCGAACGTGATGTCCCGGATTCGCAGTATGGCAGGCCTTCGCTTCATCCAGGATGGTATCGACATCGGTCTCACCGAACATGGGTAGTTTCCACATGTACCAGTAATGATCGAACGCGTTTTCTGGCTCAGTATGCTCGATCGCCGGATTCCAGCCACGGGCTACAATGTACTCCACCTGTTTGCGAATCGCGGCATCATCCAGCGCAGGAAGGTACGAGAATGTTTCAAATTTTCGGCTTTGTGGGTCAGACAGGCGTGAGGCGTAATCTTGCATTTCACTCATGATGTATTCCTGGGGTTTGAAGGGTTCAATCGATCATCGATGTACGACGTCGAGCTTGTCGACGGTGTCGAACTCAAACTTAATCTCCTTCCAGGTCTCCATCGCAACCTTGAGTTCTGGAGAATGTTTAGCTGCACTCGTGAGGATATCTTTCGATTCTTTTTCCAATTCACGCCCAGCATTTCGAGCCTCAACAC
>JAAZYQ010000219.1 GCA_014239575.1 Gammaproteobacteria bacterium | reverse complement strand
TAATCTTCTTGGAGAGCCTGAGGATGTGGTGCGGTTTTTTTCGGATCAATCGGGTCAGTCTTTTAGAGGGACGCCGACATTCCTAATTTACGCGCCAGGCGGAGTGTTGAAAGCGACCCAGGCCGGCGCAGTGCCGCCCGAGGCGATTGAGGCGTTTATCTACGATCAGGAACATGGAGCGGATTGAAAAGTACACTCCAGAGCGTTTCTTAAAAGGCGTGGATCAGGACTTAGACAATAAAGGGTAGAGCAATGAGTGCAGAACATCGAAAGGGTTTCTGGTTAACCCTGGGTGGGGTCCTGGCATTCACCCCAGACTCACTACTGATCCGACTGACGGCAGTTGATTCGTTTACGCTGGCTTTCGGCCGAGGCATTCTGGGAGGCACCGTGATTCTTTTGGGCTTTGCGCTGTACGCGCGAAGCGAATTCTTCGGCGCGGTTCGTCACCTGGGTCGTTGGGGTGCGCTGGTCTGTGTTTTGCAAGCAGCGTGCACGATAGCGTTTTACGCAGCTTTTTCTTACACCAGCGTTGCTAACGTGTTGGTGATTTTTGCCTGCACGCCACTTATTGCTGCGGTGTTGTCAAAAATGATCTTTGATGAAGGGATCTCGAACGCCACACGTTGGGCCATTGTGGGAGCGGCGCTAGGGCTGATTGTTGTCGCCAGTGGAAGTTTAGACGGCATCCAGTGGTTTGGCGACTCATTGGCATTGCTGAACGCAGTAATGCTGGCACTGTTGTACACGATCCTTCGCGGACATCGCGAAATTAACATGGTCCCTGCGGCGGGAATCGGCTTACTTCTGACAGCCGTCGTCGCATTGATGTTTGCGAAATTTCCAGTGATGGATTCAGTCCAATGGGCGTCGCTTATTCTGGCAGGCCTGGTCATGCTGCCATTGGCACTGGTTTTAATCACTTTGGGCCCGCGCTATCTGCCGGCGCCTGAGGTAGCGATGATCAGTTTACTGGAAGCGGTGTTGGGCCCGTTGTGGGTTTGGTGGGTGATTGGGGAGAATCCTGGGTGGCGGACTATTGCCGGGGGCAGCGTCGTTATCGTGGTGCTGATGATTCACTCGGCAGTTAGATTACGCTCGGAACAGCACCAGGTACCACGGTGATCGTTCGAAAGAGCATAGTTGTGCCGAGCCCGAAAGTTGACCATTCAGTCGAAATTGAGCCACAATCGTTTGCCTTATGGCCCGCATCAGTCAGATAGACAAAACGACTCGACCACCTGAAGCTTCAGCTACCGAACCCCAAAGCATCGGTTTTCGCCAGCGAGAGAAGATCATCCGCGCGGCGACCGGTGTATTTTCCCGTAAAGGTTACGATGGCGCGCGTGTAGAAGAGATCGCCCAGTGTGCCGGTTTGCCCAAAGGCAATGTTCTTTATTACTACAAGACCAAGAAGAATCTGTATCGGGTTGTTATCGAGCAAGTGCTGTCACTGTGGCTCGAAGCGTTGGGAGATATCTCGGCAGAGGACGATCCATGTGATGCCATAAGCCAGTACATTCGCCGCAAACTAGATCTGTCCAGAAATTATCCCGAGGCCTCGCGGCTTTTTGCGATCGAGGTTATCGGTGGGGCGCCAGTGATTGGGGAGCATCTGACGGGACGCCTGCGGGATTGGGTGGC
>JAAZYQ010000218.1 GCA_014239575.1 Gammaproteobacteria bacterium | reverse complement strand
CGATGTCATCAGGCCAATCATCTCGTTGGGGTATTGTTCGATATTAGCCCGTAGTGCCAACAGGGTAGAAAACATGCTGTTGGCGAACATCAACAGAGTCACGGAGATCATCAGTGACGAGAGGTTGCGTAAAATAGAAAGGGCAAAAAGCACGGTAGGAATCTACTGGCAGTCACAGAAAATGGCGGCGAAGTCTACGCTTGTGTGCGCCTATTGAGAAGAGAAAAAACGATAAAAAGAAAATTATTTTTCATTGCCTGACAAGATTGTCGGCACCAGGCAAGTCTCTATCCACCAGCGACAAACGCAGGATCTTCCAGGGATTGGCGAATTTGGCGGAAGCGAGTCACAAGTACAGGGTGTAGGTCGGTTAATATCGCGCTTTGCCGGGTGTAGAACCCAACTAGAAATTTAGCTTTAAATTCAATCTTTCAATATGTTTCTTGTTCGAGTTGATGCGGTCAACCTGGCGTTTGGTGCCCGTAAATTACTGCGCCAGGCTAATCTGTCTATCGAGGCAGGCGAACGGGTGTGTCTGGTTGGGCGCAATGGGGCCGGCAAGACTTCCCTTTTGCACCTGGTGAGTGGGGAACTGGAGCCGGACGAGGGCGAGGTTCGACGCCAGGGTGATCTATGCATCAGTGAGCTTGCCCAGGTGTTGCCCGCGGATGAAAACGCCCTGGTCGGCGAATTTGTATCCGTAGGTTTGGCCGACATTATTGCGCTGACCCGCCAGTACCAAGCCCAGGCTGAGTCAACCCTTGATGCTCGCGGACTGCGTGAGTTGCAGGAATTGCACGGGCATATTGACGCTCATGGTGGTTGGCACCCGCAGCAGCAGGTGGAGACGGTCTGCACCGAAATGGGTCTTGATCCGACCCAGCCGATGCGTGAGCTTTCCGGGGGATGGCGACGGCGGGCCGCACTCGCCAGGGCTCTGGTGATTCGGCCGAATCTGCTATTACTCGACGAGCCAACTAATCATCTGGATTTCGAGGCCATCGCGTGGTTGGAGGAGCGTCTCACCGGTTTTGCTGGTGCCGTGCTGTTTATTACCCATGATCGGGCTTTTCTTCAACGTCTGGCTACCCGGATCGTTGAGATAGATCGCGGCCAACTGCGCAGCTGGCCAGGTGATTACGCACTGTTCCTCAAACGGCGTGCGGCAGCGTTGGCGAGCGAGCGCCTGGCAGATGGCGAATTCGATCGCAAACTGGCCGAGGAGGAGGCCTGGATTCGTCAAGGGATCAAGGCTCGACGGACCCGCAACGAGGGCAGGGTTCGGGCGCTTGAGGCCATGCGGGTAGAGCGCTCTGGGCGGGTTAATCCAGAAGCGCGCGCCCGGGTGCACATCGAGGAAGCCGAAAATTCGGGCCGCAAGGTGCTGAATGCCCGGCATATCGCATTCGGTTATGGGGCATCTTCGCTATTTCGAGATTTCTCACTACAGATCCGTCGTGGTGACCGAATCGGACTGGTGGGTAATAACGGCGTCGGTAAGAGCACGTTACTGCGTTTGTTGCTTGGTGAGTTGGATCTGGATAAAACAGTGGCCGAAGTCGTCGGCGAGGGGCGTGATTACATTACGCTGGATGGAAAGCCGCGACACGTTATAGGCTATTTGCGGGGGTTCTTATTTAGCGCCAAGCGGTCGCTGACGCCGATCCGGGCGTTGTCTGGGGGCGAGCGCAAT
>JAAZYQ010000217.1 GCA_014239575.1 Gammaproteobacteria bacterium | reverse complement strand
AGCTTTCGGTCCCGAAACCGGTATTTTTCTTTTAATCGTGGGCCTGATCGGTGTAACCAGTTGGATGCACACTGCTCGAATCGTCCGAGGGGATGTGTTGAGTATCAAGGAGCGCGAATTTGTGACGGCTGCCTACAGCATCGGCACCCGCCGTTACCGCATTGTTTTTCGCCACATACTTCCCAATATCTTAAGCCCGATCATGGTCTCAGCAACGTTGGGTATCGCAAATGCGATCATCACAGAATCAGCGCTATCTTTTCTGGGGTTGGGATTCCCGCCCGATTTTCCAACCTGGGGTCGACTTCTTTATGACGGCACAAATTTTATCCAGATCACGCCCTCCCGTGTCATCTGGCCAGGTGTCTTTATTGCACTGACGGTGCTCAGCGTTAACTACATCGGTGATGGCCTGCGTGATGCACTGGACCCTCGTCTCCGCGGTCGGTAAATGCACGCAGCCATTAATGTCGCGAACTATCAGGCCACTGGTCGGTTAAGCTTGGTTAGCTGAGCCTCTAAGTTCATCGGCTAACGATAACGCCAATCTTCCTTGTCAATCTTCAACCGCCTTCACGGCCTAACGTTTGGGCACGCCACTCTCGCGAGAACGAGCAGCACCTCTGTCATATTCCTTCGCGACACCTCTTGGAGGTCCAAAGCCATACCCCATTGAATCACAACAGCCTAAACTAAGGAGCAGACATAAAACCCCGGCGGCTTAGGATCGGGTTAAGTTGTTGGGATGACTTGGGATAAATCAAACCTAATGAACCAACCCGTACTGGCTCAGAATATCGGCTCCAAGATTGCGCCCAAGTCCCGTCAGATTGGCAAAAATGTCGATCATCAAATCGCCTGCCATGCCGTTGATCCGGCAGACCAGGAACTCAAGAACTCATTTAACTCAGTAAATTAGCGACAGTAGTCGTTCACCGGGTTTTTAGCGGCGACTGACAAAGCCAAATGTAAATATGTCTGTGCTAACCTTCAGCGCACGTGTCGACGCCCTATTGAGCCAAGGTGCTCTGTATGAACGGTTACATTGATCTCTACCAGGGAAGCCGTCACGGCTTTTCGTGAAAACGCCCAAAAAGGACTCATCCACATGCTCAATCTGGTGCGATTCAGGAAGATAGCCACGTATCCCGATAGTCGGCGTGTGACGGGTTTCGAGGCTTACGCCACCTACAGACAAAGCAACTATCACTTTATATAAGGTACGCAATGACTACTGCCGTTGATATACGTGATGTTACTAAGATCTACAGCCCTGGCTCCAACCAGGCGGTCAAGGCGCTCGATAACGTTTCCCTGACTATCAACGATAACGAATTTTTCACCCTGCTAGGCCCCTCCGGCTGTGGAAAAACCACCCTGTTACGCCTGATCGCCGGCTTTGAACAGGTGTCTGGCGGTGAAATCATGCTGTTCGATAAAGAGATCGAGAATCTTGAACCGAATCGGCGACCGGTGAATACGGTGTTCCAGCATTATGCCCTGTTCCCCCACATGACTGTCGCCAACAACGTTGCTTTTGGTCTGGAGCGCCTCAAGAAATCCAAATCGGAAATAAATGCCACTGTCGAGCGGGTTTTGACCCTGGTCAAGATGAAGGAGTTAGGTGACCGCCGCCCCAATCAGCTTTCCGGTGGCCAGCAGCAGCGCGTCGCTTTGGCTCGCGCCCTGGCACCAAGCCCGAAGGTGCTTTTACTCGATGAACCGCTCTCGGCTCTGGATCTGAAACTCCGTCAAGCCATGCGC
>JAAZYQ010000216.1 GCA_014239575.1 Gammaproteobacteria bacterium | reverse complement strand
ATGGACAAAAGTGTTTGGTAATCGTATTGCCGGCATCAGTTAGATGCTGGTGCGTATGGGTTTTGCCAGATATCTCGAGTGCACGGGCATCAACAAAAACGAACGAAGCATAAACGCCGCCGCCAGAGCGCCGACAATCATCACAATGGCAATTCGCCTGAAACATCGGCTCGGTACTACATTGAAACTGTACTGCACCGCATAAACAGTGCCCGGAAAACTGATCAACCATAACCCCCCCTTTTTTTTGAGACTACCCACAACTCGGATCAGGTAAACCGATCGTGACTACAGGCAGTCTAGTCTAGGCTGATGTGTAATCACAATCCAAGCCACCTGGCAGGGCCGAGCGAGGCTACATATTGTTTGAGTTGCGGCATGATATTTTCTGCCAGACATTGCATCGATCTTTGAGATAAGCCACTGTCATCCCAGTCATGTCCGACCATCACTAACGTTCCAAACGGACCCAACTGATCGACTAAGTCGACCAATCGGGCCAGCACGGTGTCAGCAGACCCCACAATAGCGCAATCCCGAAGCGCGGCGGGTACTTCCAAAAACTCGTTGATCACGGGTAATGCTTCGGTTTGCAACGACTGAAATTCCTCTATTCGCCGGACGCCGCGAATGTAGCGAAAATAATGGGCAATGACACCGTCCGGATCCAACAGAAGTTCCGCCGCCTCTTCATCCGTTTGTGTTATCAAGATATTGCGGCAAACCCGCCAAACATGTCGGTCTGCTACCTTTCCCGCTTGTTCTCTTGCCAGAGCGTAATCCCGCCATTGGGCTGCGACGTTTTCGATCGGTACAAAGTTGGCCGAGATAGGAATCATATCCCGCTCTGCGATCGTCTCGGCGGTACGCCCTCCCGGCCCAACCATGGCCATGGCGATTGGTGGATGCGGCTGCTGCAGTGGGCGTGCAAACTGGCCGACACCGTGGTTCAACCACACCCGACGCTCCAGGGCGCGCCCGAAGTGCTCGCCATCCCAATGCAGCGGCGCATCCTCTTGCCATAATTTCAGGATCAGATCGAGCGATTCCAGGGCAATTCGATAACGCTCGGGCATCTCTTTATTACCGAAAAGTTCCACATCGCTCATCAGGCCGCCAGGGCCAATACCGAACATCACCCGGCCGCCACTTAACTGGTCGAACTGGGCCACCTCAGCGGCGACGATCACAGGGTCATGAAAAGGCAAATTAATCACGCCCGTACCAAATCGGATTGAGGAGGTCTCCTGGATCAACGTCGCCAGGAACATCAACGGCGAAGGGATCTGTTCAGCCCGGGTTGAAAAATGCTCCCCGATCCACACCTCACAAAGCCCCAGTCGGTCTGCCAGAAGTACGGCTTCGCGGTCTTCGCGAAGCGCGATTGCCCAAGGTTTCTCACTGCGGTGTACAGGCTGGAGAAAAAGGCCCAGATTCATTTCCCGCTCACTCATTTCCACTTAAAGCTCCAAAATGTTTACAGGCAAGCGCCTAAAGCTCTGCGAAGCCCGAACTAGAGTATCTGATTGACGAGTTCTTGGTTGCCAGTCTGTAACCGGTCAATATTTTCAATCAGAATATCGATCACATTATCTTCGTATTTCCGGGTCTCCCCTGCTGAGTGCGGCGTGATAATGAGATTCTCCATTGTCCAAAAAGGTGACTCGGTCCCAAGGGGTTCATCCTGAAAGTGATCGATCGCGGCACCGGCGATCTGTCCTTTTGTTAAAGCGGCCGCAAGGGCCTTCTCTTGCACGCAACCCCCACGCGCCACGT
>JAAZYQ010000215.1 GCA_014239575.1 Gammaproteobacteria bacterium | reverse complement strand
AGACAGCTACTGTTTCGCCGGTTTCATAGACAAAAAACTCCATTCGGTCGAGTTCAAGCAATAAATCATTAGGAAACTCGATATCAGCCTTGTCAATCTCGTCAATCAGCAGAACCACCTGCTCTGGCGCAGTAAAGGCCTCCCACAACTTGCCGGGGCGAATATAGTTGCTGATCTCCCCTACGCGACCATCGCCCAGCTGTGAATCGCGTAACCGCGAGACCGCATCGTACTCATAGAGCCCCTGCTGCGCCTTGCTGGTTGACTTGATATGCCAGCGGATCAAGGGCTTGCCAAGCGCTAAAGCCACCTCCTCAGCCAACATGGTTTTGCCTGTGCCGGGCTCCCCCTTGATTAATAGCGGCCGCTCAAGTGTGACCGCGGCGTTAACCGCCAAAGAAAGATCTTCAGTCGCGACATAGCGCTCAGTACCCTTGAAACTCATGCATTACTCCTAATGACAAGACAGCGGATAATAACAATAAACCACTTCGGGCCCGTCAATTTCTGAATTCGGTGTAAGGTCGCCGGCCTCTGGCCGATACCCTCGCAGGACCTTAGGAGGAAATGACGCACCTTAGTTGAATCGTCGCGCGATACACTAAGACACCTTTAGTGCAAAATCTAATCCTCCGACAACCCTGAAGCCATCCAATATGCTCAAGATATTTGCCGCCCCTAAAAGCGTCGCGCTAGCCTCTGTCATTCTGCTCGAAGAGGTCCAGGCAGATTACGAAGCCGTGATCCTGGATTTTTCGCGCAACGAGCAGCGCGAACCCACATACCAGGCTATCAACCCCAAGGGGCGAGTCCCTGCAGTACTGACCGAGGATGGCATCCTAACTGAAACCCCGGCAATACTGCTTTATATCGCCCAGCGCTTCGGCGCTGATACCCTGACCGGCGGCCAGAGCGCTTTTGTTTTCGCGAAAATACAGGAGTTCAACAGCTACCTTGCTTCTACTGTACATGTCGCCCATGCACATCGCCTGCGGGGCTCGCGTTGGACCGACGACCTCCAGGCCTTAGAGGCTCTGAGAAGGAAAGTACCTGAATCAATGCTTCAGACCGTAAGCCTTATTGAAGATGACCTTTTGCAAGGCCCCTTCGTGATGGGCGAGGATTACACCATCTGTGATCCCTATCTTTTTACGATCTGCTCCTGGCTGGAAGATGATGGGGTTGATACCTCCCGTCTGCCAGGCATCTTGGCCCACCAAGAACGAATTTTGGAGCGGCCCGCTACCCAGGCGGCGCTTTCCCGACTGCAGTGATATTTAAGGACGTGCTATATCCGTGCTGCGCCACACCTAGATAACGAGAACCCATCTATGCTTGATCCAGTTCTTCTCGATGAGATTCGAAGCCGCTTTCATCACGTCGACAATTGCCCCTACCAGGGCCCCCGTATTTTCTTTGAGAATGCCGGGGGTTCGCTCACTCTGAAATCGGTTGTGAAGGTGAATTCGATGCTCTCAGCGATTCCAGATAATCAGGGTCGTGACAACCCTGCCTCGCGTGAACTGGTGCGCATCATCGCTACCGCGCGTGAGGACATGAAAACGTTCTTTGGCGTTGATGATGGCGTGGTGTTTACCGGAGAAAGCGGTACCGAGGTGCTCTTTCGCCTGGTCCGTGCAGCAATCATGGGATCTCCTCAAGGCGGCAACGTGGTTGGCAGCACCCTGGAGCATCCGGCTACGGCCAGCGCACGCAGCAAGTGGTGTCCCGTCGCAGGCAAGGAAAACATCAACATTGCCCACGAGAAAAACCAGATACTGGTGACTGCGCAGGATTACCTGC
>JAAZYQ010000214.1 GCA_014239575.1 Gammaproteobacteria bacterium | reverse complement strand
GAGCCTATACCAAATGAGAGACAACCCAGCGCACCGTGGGTCGATGTGTGAGAGTCGCCGCAGACCAGTGTTAAGCCCGGCAGGGTAATGCCCTGTTCGGGTCCGACAACATGGACAATTCCATGGCGCGGGTCGGTCATGTCGAAATGTGTAAAGCCAAACCGTTCGGCCGCCTCCTGCAGGCCGGCAACCGTATCGCGCATTTCGCCCTGTGGAATGTCGGCCAGTGTTTTGGCAGTGGTGGGAACACTGTGGTCCGGCGTCGCGAACAGTTGATCCGGATAACGGATAGTGCGCCCGACAGCTTGTAGTTCTTCGAACGAGCGGTAATGAAGATCATGGATAAGCTGCCGATCAATGAACAGCAGTGCGTCCCCCGATTCACGTGTTACGATGACGTGGCGGTCAAATATTTTTTCAAACAGCGTTTTAGGGTGAGACCTTGGGGCGTTCACTACTTTCCTGATAGGCACCCATGTTGGGTAAGACTTGCTCTCAGTATAGCAAGACGCTATTTCGGCGTGCTCTGCTGGGTTGGCAGGACCAACGCGTAAATGTAACGCTTGCTTTCAGGCTATAGGTTATTGCCCTTCACGTCGTATCAAACGACATCGATTTCTAGGAGTTTATTCATGCGTCAACTGGCAGTGCTGTTCCTAACGCTTCTCCTCGGCTTCAAAGCCCATGCCCTGGACAGCATCGAGGATTACATCAAGGAATACCCCAACCAGGAGTAGGTCAAGATGATGCAGGCCTGGCTTGATCACAACAGTGCCGGCACCTTCAGTTTTACCGGCCTGGTCGACCCCAGCGACACCACGGTGGTCACACCGCAGGCAACTGTCGATTACGGTTACAACTGGTTCAGCCTCTCTGAAGGACCAGTGGTGCTGCACACGCCGCGCTACGAGCGATTCTTTTCGGTATCGATCTTCGACGTGTTGCACAACGTGCCGGCAGTGATCGTCAATCCGGGAAAACCGATCGTGCTGATGCGGCCCGACTAGACCGTGCCCACTGGTGATTTTCACGTCGTGGTGCTCGAGACCGACCAGGGCCTCGCCCTCACCCGGATGGTGGTGGTGGGCAATGAAGACGAGGTCACCTGGCTTGGCCAGTCGATCCGCATGCAAGGCGGTGATGGCAACATGGGCCGGAACGTGCAGCGCTTCTCGCCGGCGATCGAAAAGGCGGCACTCGCGATCATCACCGCATCGATTACCTACCTGCAGCCGGACATTGCCTTTGGCCAGAAATCAGGCGATGTCGGCTATATCACCGCAGCCGGGCGCGCCATCTGAGACGGTGCGCTACAGCACAATTTCGGCCGATGAAAACGGGCAGCCCTTTAATGGCGCCAGCACCTACGTGCTGACGGTACCGGCCGGCATCGTGCACGACGATGGTTATTTCTCAATCACCGTCTACGGCTCTGACAACAAGTTACTGATCGCCAATGACAAGAAGATCTACGACCGCACCCGCTATTCGTCAGAGCAGAACGCCGACGGCACCTACACCGTAACTCTCAGCCCGAATGGCGAAGGCAAGAACGGGATTCCCACTGGCAAGCCGTTCTACGCGGTGTAGCGTGCTTATGTGCCTGTTGCTGGGGCGGACATAACCGTCAAGGTCGAGACCCGGTAAACCGCGGTATTACCTAAATCAAGTCCACATTAACCGCGCCCGCTCCTGATCATTTTGGATTTGCGGCCAATGGGCCTGGTAGCGTCCATTTCGCTTGCGAATCGTTGCCATCGCTTACTCCTCACTGTGACTGATTTGTGACAGACGAGGAGAATCTGAGGCAGCATTCGAGCCAGCGAAACGCTAGTTCATTGAAAACAAGCAAGAAAATGGTGGGCGCGGCAAGGTTCGAACTTGCGACCCCTGCCGTGTGAAGGCAGTG
>JAAZYQ010000213.1 GCA_014239575.1 Gammaproteobacteria bacterium | reverse complement strand
ATCTCAACCTGACCGATATGGAAGTCTGTTACAAGGTTTTTCGTCGTGAGATTATCCAGGACATCAATCTCGTTGAAGACCGTTTCGGGTTTGAACCGGAGGTAACCGCCCGGTTGGCTCGATATCGCAATGCAGATGGCAGCCGCCTACGGATATTTGAGGTAGGCATCAGTTATGCCGGGCGTACCTACGAAGAGGGCAAGAAGATCGGCTACAAAGACGGTCTGCGCGCGTTATGGTGTATCGTTCGCTATAACCTTAAATCCGACTGATACTCTTTGCCCCATTTGGGGCAAAGAGCGCTGCAGGTCAGCTCTGAATCTTCCAACTGCCGTCAGCCTGGCGGCATGCGGTGCCGTAGCCTTGCTGAGTCTCACCACCGACTTGGATCTCGGTGATGAATTCACGGCACGGGCTGCCGTCAGTGGCAGAGGTTGTCTTGGTCGGGGTGGCTGTACCGTTGTGCCCGGTGTTGGGGTTTTGCCAGGTCGTGGTAGAGCCATCCTTGGTCGATTCCAGTGAGTACTGCAGGTTCTGCGCAGCAAGCAGCTTGTCACGCTCATCCAGTTGCGCGCCGATCTGATCGCCGACAATGGCACCGAATATCACGCCCAGCGCGATTGCCCAGCCCCGGTCGCTATGGCCTTTTCCCAGTGCAGAGCCAAGTACGCCGCCAACTACTGCACCGGCAGCAGCGCCCTGCTCCTGTTTGCTCGGCACAGTACTGCAACCGGTCGCCAGCAGCGCCAGGCTGATAACCCCGGCAGTGATCAAAGTCTTTTTCATGTTGGAGTGCCTCATTTGTGATGTACTTTTGTGCAAGCGTGTTAATGTGTGTTTGACCTAGTATAGGAAGGCCGGTTTGCGGTTGGTGTGATCGCTATCACCTTTATGTCGCTATAGGCAAAATCGGTGATGCCTTAGAATTCCAGCAGATCTTCAATGGCTTCTATGCCAGCAAAGGCGCAGATATCGTCCATGTCGCCGCCTGGTGCACCGGAGACGCCTATGCCTCCCACCAGTGAGCCAGCGGCCTCAATTATGACACCGCCGCCAACGATAATTACGCCGGGCAGGTTACGAATACCCGCAGCAGGTTGCCCGGCTGCTGTCACTGGCACCATATCCGAGGTGTTGGTACGAAAGCCAACCGCAGTACGGGCTTTGCCAATCGCCGTATTGATGGTGCGTGCACCGGCAAGCTGGTCACGCAATGCGACCTGTACCCCGCCGAACCGGTCTACTACTGCGACCCCGACTTGAAAGCCCATACCGCGACAGTGTTCCAGCGCGGCCTGCGCTGCGTCAAGAGCCGTTTGTGGCTTCATAACCTCAAAACTCACTGTGCCTTCTGCGGCCTGGGCGGTGGTCGATGCCAGCACAATGATGCTGACAAGGAATGCGCCAAGAAAGTGTTTCATAGTTGTAGCTCGTTGCAGGTTCTAGGTGATCCTATCACTGACTGTGTGATAAGAGTTGGTGTCTGCAGGATAGATTTATTACGATCAGTTAATTATTGCTACCAAGTGTGTCGCGGCAGGGTTATTCACGTGGTGATTTCATGTGCAAATCGATTCGGCTTGTGTGTTGACTCTCGCATCAGGCCGGGCTCAGGGCGAGATCACCGCAGCGGTGCAGGTCATTGGCGATCACCGCGTAGGCAGTATCATCCAGGGGCTGAAAACTTCTGATACCCGTCACGGCGCGGGTATTTTCATCAAGACCTGTCACTGCGCTCGCCAAAGCCTCGCGCATGAGGCCAAGTTCGGCTTGGGTTTTGCTGCCCGCAGTAATCAGCGGCAACCCCGGGCGGCTCGGCGTCTGGGCAATGATATCAACCGACATAGCAGCAGCATCGTGACGCCTTGCCAGCTGCCAGTTGATACAGTCAATAGCAGCAGTATCGGCGCTGCCA
>JAAZYQ010000212.1 GCA_014239575.1 Gammaproteobacteria bacterium | reverse complement strand
ATAGACCACACCTACCAACGTATCGCACGAGCGCTGGCCGATGCCGAAACGACTCCCGAAAAACAACAACAGTGGTACACCGCCTTTCTCTGGGCGCTGAGAAACGGGGCAATTCCAGCTGGACGGATCGTCTCCAATGCTGGAGCGCATGAGCACAAACCGGCCACTAGCACGATCAACTGCACGGTGTCAGGGACTATTCCAGACTCGATGAACGGCATCCTCGGCAAGACCCATGAGGCTGGCCTGACGCTTAAGGCCGGCTGTGGTATCGGCTATGAGTTCTCCACCTTGCGGCCCAAGGGGGCGTTTGTCAGCGGTGCCGGTGCCTATACCTCTGGGCCTCTGTCGTTTATGGATATCTATGACGCCATGTGCTTTACCGTATCCTCGGCCGGTGGGCGGCGCGGTGCACAGATGGGCACCTTCGACATTACCCACCCGGATATCACGGACTTTATCCGGGCTAAGCGCGAGAATGGCCGCTTGCGCCAATTTAATCTGTCATGCCTCATTACAGACCAGTTCATGCAGGCCGTCAAAGATGATCGCGACTGGGATCTGGTATTCCCAGCCAACGAATCAGACCTGGCCGAGGACGATATCCGTGTTGTCTGGCGTCATTGGCCCGTGACACAAGGCTATCGCACCAATGAAAACGGCGAGGTCGCCTGCAAAGTCTACCGGTCTATTCCGGCCCGGCGACTGTGGAACCTGATCATGGCCTCAACCTATGACTACGCCGAGCCCGGTTTTATTCTGATCGACCGTATCAACGAAATGAACAATAACTGGTTCTGCGAAGATATCCGTGCCACCAACCCCTGCGGTGAGCAGCCCCTGCCGCCTTATGGCAGTTGTCTTTTAGGCTCGATCAATCTGACGCAGTTTGTTGAGTCGGCCTTTACCGCTGATGCTCACTTTGATTGGGATCGGTTCCGCAAGGTGGTTAGCATTTTTTCACGTATGCTGGACAACGTGGTCGAGGTTCATGGCCTACCGCTGGAGCAGCAGGCGAAGGAGATCCGCTACAAACGCCGCCATGGCATGGGCTTTTTGGGCCTGGGCTCAGCTTTGACCATGCTACAGATGAAATACGGAGAATCCAAGTCCCTGGAATTCACTGAGCGGGTTGCGCGCGAGATGGCGCAGGTTGGCTGGGAAACCGGGATCGAGTTGGCGGTGGAGAAAGGGCCGGCGCCCATTATGCTGGATACCTTCGATATCACCCCTGAGATGCTTGCCCGACGCCCGGAAATGGCCCGCGACGGCTATAAGGTCGGTGACAAGGTCCGCGGATCGGTGTTGATCGCCAAGTACAGCCGCTACATGCAGCAATTTGATTCGCAACTTACCGATAAGATTGCCGAACACGGCGCGCGTTACAGTCACCATACCTCCATTGCACCCACAGGTACCATCAGCCTATCTCTGGCCAACAACGCCAGCAACGGCATTGAGCCTTCTTTTGCCCACCTCTACAGTCGCAATGTGATTCGCGAAGGACGAAAAACCAAGGAAAAAGTCGATGTACTCTCCTACGAGTTACTTGCCTATCGCGAACTGATCAATTCGAAGGCGGGTCCCGGCGCCAAGGGCGACAACAACCTGCCCGATTACTTCATCAGCTCCGACGATATCAACCCACGCCAGCACGTCGATGTGCAGGCAGCGGCACAAAAATGGATTGATTCGTCAATCTCTAAAACCGCTAATGTACCTACCGATTTTCCCTTCGAAGAGTTCAAAGACATATACATGTATGCCTATGAGCAGGGGCTCAAGGGTTGTACCACGTTTCGTTTTAACCCGGAAGTCTTCCAGGGTGTGCTGGTCAAGGAAGAGGATCTGGAGAACACGGTTTACCGTTTTACCCTTGACGACGGCGAGGTGATAGAAGCCAAAGGCAACGAGGAAATCGAGTACGACGGGGAAACCCACACTGCGGCTAACCTCTT
>JAAZYQ010000211.1 GCA_014239575.1 Gammaproteobacteria bacterium | reverse complement strand
CTATTGAAGTCAAAGGAGGTTATGGGCTTACTTTGGAGTGTGAGCAAAAGATGTTACTGGCGGCGCGCTCTTTAGAGACCGTTTTGCCTGTCTCGGTTCACACTACTTTTCTGGGAGCGCACGCAGTGCCCGAAGAATTTGAGGGACGCAGCGATGATTATATTGATCTGGTGTGTTCGGTTATGTTGCCGGAAATCGCCAAAGAAGGTCTTGCAGACAGTGTCGATGCATTTTGTGAAAACATCGCATTTAGCGAATCCCAAGTTCGCACAGTTTTTAAAAGGGCGCATGCCCTTGGGTTGCCGGTACGTCTTCATGCCGACCAGTTAAGTCATAGTCAGGGTGCTCAATTAGCAGCAGAATTCAGTGCACTGTCCGCGGATCATCTGGAGTACACCGATGAAGCGGGGGTGCGAGCCCTGAGGCAGGCCGGTACGGTAGCCGTACTGTTGCCCGGGGCGTTTTATTTTCTTAAAGAACAACAACGGCCGCCGGTGAATCTTTTTCGAAAGCATCAGGTTTCAATGGCATTGGCGAGCGATTGCAACCCGGGCAGTTCGCCGGTGGAGTCACTGTTACTGATTTTGAATATGGGATGTGTTCTGTTTGGCCTGACGCCGCGCGAAGCGGTAGCCGGGGTTACGGTGCACGCAGCAAAGGCCCTGGGTTATGCTGACCGCGGCATTCTGGCGGCGGGCAAGCGTGCTGATTTCGCCGTATTTGAGGTTGAGTCCCTCGCGCAACTTTGTTACCCGGTAGGCGCAAGAGGCCCGTCCATGGTGGTGCAGGCCGGTAATCTGGTTTCATCAAATCCAGAACCCTGAACCGACAAACCCCCAGCTGCTGACATAATCTGGCCTTAACCGGGTTAACCAGGAGGCTCCCAGGAACTTATGGGTTCTGCAACTGATGTTATTGTTATCGGCGCCGGCGCGGCAGGCCTTGCTGCCGCCCAGGCGCTTGGCCAAACGGGTCTGCAAGTTGTTGTACTGGAGGCAGATAGCCATATTGGTGGCCGAGCCTATACCGAGATCATGCCCGATGGCTCGGCCTTTGATCTTGGATGTCACTGGATGCATTCGGCCAGTCTCAATCCTTTTGTACAAACGGCAGAGGTGTTGGGCGCGCGCTACGAGCGACGAGACGGTTACGGCCGCTGTGGGTATTTTCGCGATGGTGGGTGGTTGGATGACCGAGAGATCGCGATCGGCCAACAGGCGATGAAACACCGTGAAGTGGCTATGGCAAAAGCGTGGGAACAAGGCCGCGACCAATCAGTCATGGAGACAGTCGAGCGAGAGAGTCCCTGGACAGAAGTCCTTGATTTTCATGCTTCGCTGGATACCTCCTCAGATGTAGACCAGATTTCAATTGGCGATATAGTCAGTTATAACGACACCGCCGAGAACTGGCCGGTCGTTGATGGCTACGGTACGCTGGTTGCCCGTTGGGCTGCCGACGTGCCGGTACAGTTGAACACCGCGGCGACCGCTATTCGTTGGGGTAACTCTGGTGTAAGTGTAGAAACCCGACGGGGAACGCTGCACGCGAAGTGCGCAGTGATTGCAGTGTCTACCGGCGTGCTGGGGTCTGGCGATATTCGGTTCTTCCCGGAGTTGCCCGCAAAAAAAGGACAGGCCATAGAGGCACTGCCTTTGGGAAACTATAACCGGATCCGGCTTACAGTTGATCGACACCTTTTTACCGACGATGTGCCGGAGCGAGTTGTGGTTGAGCCGTCCGGTAATCCACCTATGCAATTGAGTATTCGGCCATATGGATTTGATTGTGTGATTGGTATTGTGGCGGGCCGATATGCGGATTGGCTCGAGAGGGCAGGCCCAGACGCGGGGCGCGAAGCCGTGACCAGGGCCTTGTGTGAGATATTCGGTGCAAAACTGCGCAACCAGATCAGGTCCGATCGCCAGTCCGCCTGGCGGGGTAACGCCTTTGTCCGCGGGGCTTATTCAACAAGTGCCC
>JAAZYQ010000210.1:1682-1982 GCA_014239575.1 Gammaproteobacteria bacterium | reverse complement strand
GGCGATCTCTACGGCCTTGTCCACATCCGCACTCGCATCAACAAACACATGGCAGTTGCCGTCCAGATGACGAATTACCGGAACCCGTGACTCCGCACTGACTTTCTCGATCAGACCCCGGCCACCGCGCGGCACGATGACGTCAAGATACTCGGGGCTGTCGAGCATCGCGCTAACCGCCGATCGATCAGTAGTTTTGAGGACCTGGATTACCCCTTCGGGCAAACCAACATCCACGAGACCATGGGCAAGACAGTCACTGATCGCGCGGTTCGAGTTGAACGCTTCCGAACCTCCGCG
>JAAZYQ010000210.1:0-1672 GCA_014239575.1 Gammaproteobacteria bacterium | reverse complement strand
CAGGATCGCTGCATTGCCTGATTTCAAACACAGGCCCGCCGCATCTGCGGTCACGTTGGGCCGAGATTCGTAGATGATGCCGATGACACCCAGCGGTACACGCATCCGACCTACGGTAATACCTGAGGGCCGGGTGTTCATGCCACTGATCTCACCCACCGGATCAGCCAGTGCCGCGATCTGAGTGAGTCCCTGGGCCATCGCGCCGACTCGCTCAGGCGTTAATTCGAGTCGGTCCACAAGCGCTGAGGAGAGTCCGGTTGTGGCGGCTGCCTCAAGATCCGCCGCATTCGCCTCAAGAATCCGCTCCCGGTCATGCTCGATCCACTGCGCCATGGCAAGAAGGGCTTTGTTTTTAACCCCCGTAGAGGCCCGCGCAATTACCTGGGCCGCAGCACGGGCATTTCGCCCGGTGCTGTCCATCGACTCGCGGATTTCTTTGGATACCGAGGGCACTTTACTCATATTTTCAGTAGGTTATCGCGTCTTTACGCCGCAACACATTTATACCACAAAGCATCAGGATAGCTCGCTCCAGTTCCGCCCAGATACCCCCTGGCGATTGGCGCTGACCTTTGAGCACCTGGTCTGAATGGGCAAGTTGCTGCAGAACTTCCCGGAAGTTTTCCGGCTTCAAGCGCCCAAGCGCAGCAGACATACACGACGCTCGGCTACGCCAAACACGATAACGCTGTAGCACCGATTTTCTATCTGCGCCCTGGGCAATCTCCAGAGCCATCGGGTAAAGGCTGCGGACCTCCCGAGCGAGCGCCCAATTAACGAGTATGGCTTCCGACCCCTCGCGCTGCAGCCCATGCAGCATGCGCATGGCCTCGACCGTCTTTCCGGCGAGAGCCGTATCCACCAGGGCAAAAGTCGAAAAACGCGCCTGATCGCTGGCCATGGAATCCAGCGTGTCTTCGTCGAGCTCGGCGCCATTGAGCAGCAATGGCAGTTTGCTGATTTCCTGGGCTGCGAACAAAAGATTCCCCTCAGAGTAGTACGCCAGACGATCAATGGCACCTGGGGTTGCCTTGATACCTTGGCCATGAAGCCGTTCACGAATCCACGCCGGCATCTGCTGCGCGGTCACCGCCCGTGCTTCAACCGCGGTGCTCTGCGACTCCATTGCCTTGAACCACTTGCTCGACTGGATCGCCCTATCCACCTTTCCCAGAATCACAACCAGGTGATTCATGCTGTCGGTCTCGCTCAGAAATTCCATCAAGACCTCGGCACCATTGTCACCGGGTCTGCCGGTCGGCAAACGGATTTCCAGCAGACGCTTTGAGGCAAATAGGGACAGCGCCTGTCCAGCTGACAGAATCTGTTTCCAGTCGAGGTCTACACCCGCGGTGTAGCGAAGAATCTCATCAACCCCCTGATCGCGTGCGGCCAGACGGATGGCCTCAGCGCTTTCCTCAACCAACAGGGGCTCTGCCCCAAACAGCAGATAGGCGTTGTCCAGGCCCTTTTGCAACCGGCCCGTGAGCGCCGCAGGCGCTAATCGCAACCGTCGCTCCCCAAAGGTTGAAAAGCCCTAGACAAAGACAACACGGGAGTTTCCCGGAGCTTGCCGGTGAGAAGCGATCGCGCCTAGACGCCGGATGATCCGACGCACGATCTCCTGACGCATGGAAATTTTCAGGGCTTCCTCTTCCTGCTTCTTCTG
>JAAZYQ010000020.1 GCA_014239575.1 Gammaproteobacteria bacterium | reverse complement strand
ACGATGATCTACAAGACGAAGTCATGTCTATCATCAACACAGCAACGATTAATGGCTCTGGGTTAGGTGATGGTATCGCCACCCTTGCTAAGACTCATGGCTACACCATTACCTCAGATGAGGTGTACGCTCATACTGATTTTCTAGGACAAGATGGTGATCTGACTGACTTTGAACTGGAGTTGATTAGTGGGGGTCAGGCCCGCCGAGCGCCCTGTTAACCCCATTCATCCCAACCTCTTAACCAAATCCTCCGCCCTTAGATGCGTATAGCGCATCAGCATCCTTGTATCTTTATGCCCTGTAATGGTGGCTACCTCTACAGGGTTTAATCCCTTTTCAAAGAACCTTGATGTGGCCTCATGGCGTAGATCATGGAAGTGCAAATTCTCTAATTTGTGCCGTCTAGATAGCCTTAAAAAGGCTCCTGATAGCCCTCTAGCGGTATAAGAGAATAGGGTGGTTACGCCTATCGAAATCACCTTCTCAGAGCCTCTCAGTTGCTCTCTAAGCACCGCTATGGCTTTTGATGACAGAGGAATAGTACGAGGTGTATCGGTCTTGGTAAGGGGGATCAGAAGGGTCTGACGAGCAAAGTTGATATGACTCTTTTTAATGTTCAAAATCTCCCCTCTGCGCATACCTGTTTCAAGTGCGAGAATAATTATTCGCCGCAGTTCACCAGTGCTTGATAGAAGTTGTTCCTCTTCTCCTGACTCTAATCTTCTATCTCTTCCCCTTGCGATCTTGGGTATTGAAACCATTGAAACAGGATTACTCTGAAGATTAATTCCCCATTCCTTTACCGCAATATTTAAGACACTGCTTAAGATGGTCAGTTCCCGCTTTAATGATGCTGGGGATACCGCTTTTAATCTGGTATCACGATACTTACAGACTACAGAAGGTAATAGGGCAGATACCCTTTTATCCCCCAGATATTTCCTCAGGGTTTGTAAACGGTATTTCTCTACCTGATGACTTTTATGTGTAGGTGAAACCTCTTCTTCATAACGATCCAGAAGTTCCCCAATGGTAGTGTTATCAGGGATAACCACATGAAGGTTCCTTTCCATGTCTGCCTCTGTAGCGGATGCCCATCGTTTAGCGATGGTTAGATTAGCGAAAGTACGGCTGATTGAAGGGTAGCCTTGGCGGCGAATCTGGACGTTGAATTTGCCCCGAAACTTTCTGATGCTTGCCATTTCTGTTTCCTCATTGTGATCAGATTGTGAACACAGAGAGAACAGAACAGGTCTAGGCCCAAAGGGTATGGGCTAAACCTATGAAAACAAGAGAAGATATTGGTCGGGGTGAGAGGATTCGAACCTCCGGCCCCTGCCTCCCGAAGGCAGTGCTCTACCAGGCTGAGCTACACCCCGATTTGATCACCAATTGAAAAAGCTCGATTAACTTCAGAAGGTTCGGGAAACCGAGAAGTCGGCGAGTTGCGCCAGGGCTGTGCGGTATGGTGATGCGGGCAAGGTCTCCAGAGATTGCTTTGCGGCTTCTGCATAGTCACGTGCCCGGCGCGAAGTGTACGCAAGAGCGCTTGTGGATTCAATGATTGCCTTAACCTCGATAAGCCAATCGCGATGACCCTCGCTAATGGCCGAACTCATGAGTTGATGCTGGTCTGGGGTGCACTCGCCTAGCGCATGAATCAGAGGCAGTGTCGCTTTACCTTCGGCAAGATCATCACCGGCGTTTTTGCCCATCTCTTTCGCATCAACGGTGTAGTCCAGCATGTCATCAACCATCTGAAATGCGATGCCCAGATTCAGGCCGTAGTCCGCAAGGGCCTGTTCGGTGGCCGGCCCGGCGTCGGCCAGTATTGCGCCTAAACGCCCGGCCGATTCAAACAATCGAGCCGTTTTGCGGGTGATGGTCTCAAGGTACTGTTGTTCGGTAATATTGGGGTTGTGGGTGTTGAGCAATTGCATTACTTCACCCTCGGCAATAGCGTTGGTGGTTGTTGCCATAATTTCCATCACGCGCATATGGTCTACCGCGACCATCATCTGAAAAGCGCGTGAGTATAAAAAGTCTCCAACAAGCACCGCGGCGGCGTTACCCCACAGATCATTGGCAGTCTCGCGCCCGCGGCGGAGTTCAGATTCATCCACCACATCGTCATGTAGTAGCGTCGCCGTATGGATAAATTCGATCACAGCGGCAAGATCGATGTGAGCTGTACCCGAGTAATCAAGCGAGCGGGCAGCCAGCACCAGCGTTAAGGGACGTAATCGCTTGCCACCGGCCGCTATAATATAAGCTCCCATCTGGCGAATTAACGCAATATCGGAACTTAACTGTTTCTCAATATGCCGGTTAATCGCGCCGAGATCGTCCGGGATCAGGCCGCTGATCTCGCTGAGTGACTCCGTACTGGGGGTCTTTGCAGCGAAACGTTCATAATTAAGAGGTGTAATGGTGCCCATGGGCGAATCATACCGTGTAGGCGGGTCTGGCGAAAATAAACCTGCTTACGTTGACCGTCTAGCTGGTTTCGCCTAAAATTCCGCGCCTTCGCAAGTCCGGGTGACTGGCAAGCTCATAAGCCGTGTCCTTTTCTGGACCGCTATCTTTCGGGGAAAAAGCATGTACGCAGTAGTGGAAACCGGCGGTAAGCAATATCGCCTGGGTGTCGGTGATAGTCTGAAGGTTGAGAAACTGGCCGGCGACGCTGGGGATGTGATTGATTTGCCCCGCATCTTAATGGTGACAGATGGAGAAAATATCTCTGTCGGCAGTCCTTTAGTAGATGGAGCGCGGGTCCAGGCTGAGATTCTGGGCCATGGCCGGGATAAAAAAATTCGGGTATTTAAAATGAAGCGCCGAAAGAAATACCGTCGGACACAAGGGCATCGACAGGCGTTTACGCAACTGCGCATCACTGATATTTCAGGTTGATTGGCCGTTAGCGGCAGGAGAAAGACAAAATGGCACATAAAAAAGCAGGTGGCAGTTCTCGGAACGGGCGCGATTCAGAATCCAAGCGTCTAGGTGTTAAACGCTACGCGGGTGAGGCTGTTCGTGCTGGCAATATTCTGATTCGCCAAAGAGGTACCGCCTTTCATCCGGGCGTTAACGTAGGGCTCGGTAAGGATCACACCTTGTTCGCATTGACTCCCGGCGTTGTTAAGTTCGAGATCAAGGGGCCGAAAAGCCGACGAACCGTGAGCGTTCTGACCGAGCAATAGGCCGGGGCCAGCGCGGGTCGCCAACAAACCCCGCCATCGGAGCGGGGTTTTTTGTGACTTTTCTGGTCTAGGTTCCGTTCCGGACACCTTCATGAAATTCGTAGACGAGGCAATTATTAGTGTACAGGCCGGCAACGGCGGCCACGGCTGTCTCAGTTTTCGACGGGAGAAGTTTGTGCCCCGGGGTGGCCCAGACGGGGGCGATGGGGGCAAGGGTGGAGATGTCATTTTTGAGGCTCAATCCGGTCTAAATACCCTGGCTGACTTTCGGTTTACCCGGAAATTTCGAGCCGATAGCGGCCAGTCAGGGGCTGGGCGCAACCGTAGTGGTGCTGGCGGAAAGAGTCGGATGGTCAGGGTCCCGACCGGCACCTTGATCTTTTCGGCCGATACCGACGAACTGCTCGTCGATCTAAAACTGGATGGCCAGAGTTTTACCGTTGCCGCTGGGGGCCGAGGTGGCGCGGGGAACGCTCGATTCAAGTCGTCAGTCAATCAGGCACCCAGGCGCACGACACCGGGGCAAGACGGGGATCGTCTTAGTCTGAGGCTTGAATTACAGGTGCTTGCAGACGTTGGTTTACTCGGACTGCCCAACGCCGGAAAGTCAACTTTATTAAAAGCGGTATCGGCTGCGACACCGAAGATTGCAGACTATCCATTTACCACATTGTATCCCCAACTCGGTGTTGTCGACATTGGCCCGAGTGCGAGTTTTGTGGTTGCCGATATCCCTGGGTTAATCGAAGGCGCCGCAAGCGGCGCGGGGCTCGGGGTCCAGTTTTTGCGACATCTTCGGCGAACCCGGCTATTGTTGCACTTGGCAGATATCAGCACCTGGGCGAGTGAACTGCCAGTGGTCGCTGTAAAGGCTATCGAGAAAGAGTTGCACGAATTTGATTCTGAGTTGTCCGGGCGACAACGATGGCTCGTATTTTCCAAGGCGGATTGCCTTGATGAGGCCGAAGCGCTGACCTTATGTGATGAGATCCGCGGCTCTTTAAATTGGGATGCGCCATGGTTTTTAGTGTCCGGCGTGAGTGGGCAGGGTTGCCGCACGCTCTGTAATGCGATCTGGCACTGGTTGGAGGATCAAGATGACCGATGATCACCCATCTAACCGTCACGAGCGCCAGCGCTGGGTGATTAAACTGGGCAGCGCTCTTTTGAGTGATTCCGAGACCGGGCTTAATCAGGGCTTAATCAGGGCATTGGCTAAGGCTTGTGTAGCGCTTCGGGATCAGGGGATTGATATTGTGCTGGTATCTTCGGGCGCTATTGCGCAAGGCATGGCACGGTTGGGATGGTCTCAGCGGCCGCATGAGCTGTACCAATTGCAGGCAGCGGCAGCGGTCGGACAGATGGGGCTGGTTCAGGCTTATCAGCAGGCATTTGAAGGGTTTGCTGTTGAGACCGCACAAGTGCTGCTGACCGGGGCTGATCTAAGTGACAGAACCCGTTACCTGAACGCCCGTAGCGCTCTTCGATCAATGTTGACTCTGGGCATCGTGCCAGTGGTAAATGAAAACGATACTGTGGCCACAGAAGAGATCCAATTTGGTGATAACGACACGCTGGGGGCTCTGGTCAGCAATCTGGTTGAGGCCGAGTATCTGGTCATATTGACAGATCAAGGTGGTTTATATGAAGCCGACCCTCGGAAAGTTGCTGATTCGCCTTTAGTGAAGACCGCGGTGGCCGGTGATCCAGCACTCGAGGCTTACGCAGGCCCAAGTGGAGCCCTTGGTCGCGGCGGAATGCTAACGAAGTTGCAAGCGGCAACAAAAGCGGCCCGATCGGGCGCGTCGACAATAATCTGTTCCGGTTATGAACTTGAGAACTTAGCCGGGATTGTGGACGGAAATTTTCCGGGTACGCTGCTCCGTGCAGGCGCAGGCCGGGTAGCCGCACGCAAGCAGTGGCTTGCAGGATCTATGCAGGCCAAGGGAGTGCTTTTGCTGGATGACGGAGCCGTTGGGGTTTTGACCACCTCGGGCAAGAGTCTGTTGCCGGTTGGAGTGATCCAGGTGGAGGGAGTCTTCGAGCGCGGTGATTTAGTGGATTGTAGGGCTCGCGACAGCCGCGCAGTGATCGCACGCGGCCTGGTCAATTATTCATCGTCCGATGCAACCGAGATTGCAGGTCAGCCTAGCCGTCAAATTGAGAAAATTCTAGGTTACGTCGACGAGCCAGAACTGATTCACCGAGACAACATGGTGGTGCTCTGAGCGTGTCAGAGCGGCCGTGTTTTAAATCAGGCCGTGGCTTTGGCTTTAAGTCGAGCGTTGAGGCGGCTTTTGAGACGGCCAGCCTGATTTCGGTGGGCAAGGCCTTTGCGGGCAGCTCGGTCTATCTGCGAGGCCACCTCGCGGTAAGCGTTTTCCGACACAGCGGTATCTGCGTCATCAAGAGAGCTCTTGAAGCGCTTGATTAAGGTGCGCACTTCCGAGCGTTGCGACATATTTTGTGCCCGGCGGCCAGTGGCTTGCCGTGCGCGTTTACGTGCCTGCGGTGAATTAGCCAAGCTATATACTCTCTTAAAGATGAAAAAAAGACGCGTGAGTATCAGTAAGAAAGGGGCATTTGTCAATGGGGGCGGTCTTACACGCGGGTCCAGTACCTTTTTGGGGATTTTGACTCGTGTTATCGCCTGTCATCCGACAACCCAGGGTCGCTTCAGTTGATCAGGTCAGTTGGGGCGGTTGGCGGAATGACTCTAGTATCGCGGGTGACTGGATTGATCCGCGATATCGCTTTTGCTCAGGTTTTGGGCAGCGGAGCGATAGCTGACGCGTTTTTTGTGGCTTTTCGTATCCCTAATTTTCTGCGTCGGGTATTTGGGGAAGGCGCTTTTTCAGTGGCTTTTGTACCAGTCTACTCTGAGTATGAGTCTCGTTATCCGCCACAGCAGGTACGCGCCTTCCTCAACCTCATGGCTGGGCGTCTGGGACTGATACTGGTTGCTCTCACCGCAGCAGGCGTCCTCGGGGCACCCGTGCTGGTGAGCATGCTTGCGCCAGGCTTTAGTGCCGATCCTGCCAAATATGAGGCTACGGTATCTGCGCTGCGTTTGACCTTTCCGTATCTCTTTTTTATTTCCCTGGTTGCCATGGCGGGCGGAATTCTCAATTCCCGAGAGCGTTTTGCCGCCCATGCTGCAACCCCGGTACTGCTGAATCTGTGCCTAATAGCCACTGTTTGGCTGGTGGTGCCCCATACGATGAATGTCGCCATCGCGCTGGGTGGCGGTGTGTTTATAGCTGGTATCGTTCAACTCGCATTCCAGTTTCCCTTCCTCTGGCAGGTGCGGCGAGTTCCCCGACCACGACTGCGCGCCACCACCCCAGATGAACGTGTGGGTGGCGAGGGGGTCAGCCAGGTATTTCGATTAATGCTTCCAGCTGTTTTTGGAGTGTCGATTGCGCAGATCAATCTATTGGTGAATACGGTACTGGCTTCTTTCCTGGTGACGGGCAGTGTGTCTTGGCTTTACTATTCGGATCGGTTGATGGAGTTTCCGCTTGGGGTTTTTGGTATTGCCTTAGCCACGGTGATCCTTCCCACCTTGTCACGTCAGGTCGCCAGTTCAGAGCAAACGGCTTATAAGCGGACCCTTGACTGGGCGTTGCGTCTGGTTGTCCTGGTTTCGCTGCCCGCCACTGTTGCGTTGGCGATGCTTGCTTTCCCGCTGATGGTCACGCTCTTTCACTATGGACAGTTTTCTGCAACCGATGCGTCCATGGCATCGAAGAGCCTGATCGCCTTTGCGTTTGGGCTCACTGGGTTTGTCTTGGTCAAGGTACTGGCGCCTGGGTTTTACGCTCACAAAGATACCCGTACCCCTGCGATTATCGGCGCGATTGCAATGATAGTTAATGCCTTGGCGGCTGTTTCTCTCGCTTTCACCTTAGGACATGTTGGCTTGGCGCTTGCCACCAGCCTCGCCGGGATCGTTAACGCGGCACTGCTTTATATCCGGTTAGTATCTAAAACTGGATTTCAGCCCGGGGACGGGTGGCCGGCGTTCCTGGCCCGAGTGAGCCTGGCGACATTAATCATGTCGGTTCTGTTAGGGTTTGGGGTAGCGGGTGATTTGGCCTGGCTCTCCCACAGCGTGCCCAAGCGGATTTTGTTGCTGGGGTTTTGGGTGATTGCCGGTGGCGGGGTTTACCTGGGCTCACTTTACCTTCTTGGCCTAAAGGTGCACCGCTTCGTTGAGCGGCCTTAAAATGCAAACGCATTCACTGGCGAACGTGGTCGCCCTGATCAGTCATCCTGGAGAGTCTAGAATATTTTCGCTCTCCGAGGCTCGCGAATTACTGCCTGTTATCCGAAAGCTTACTGCGGCTGCATCGCGAGAACTGGATCCTTGCCAGCTGATGATGCGACGACTACTTGACTGCGACCCCCGACTGGCCCCATTGGAGCTTGAATTTGAGACAATTATTCGCAAATGGGTAGAGCGGATACAACGTTTAGGCGTGACGGTTTCCGGCCTATGGCAGATTGGATTCGACACCGGCGAGGGCTATCTGTGTTGGCGTTACCCCGAGTTGCGTCTGGCATACTTTCGCGGATACGACGAAAGCTTGGATTCTCGCCGGCGGTTATCAGAGGTGATTCAAGAGTATCAACCCGACTGGGCAGTCTGTTAAACAGGCAATAGGAATAACAGTGATCCTGATCCGTGACCTATATAACATTCGTGCCTCGCACCGCCCATCAGTGGTATCGATTGGTAACTACGATGGCGTACATCTGGGGCACGCCCGTTTGATAAACGTGCTTCGGGAGCAGGCCTGTCGGCTTGGAGCGAGCGCTACGATAATGACGTTTGAGCCTCACCCTCATGAGTTTTTCAGCCCGGAAAATGCTCCGCCTCGTCTCCTGCGCTGGCGGGACAAGATAGAGAAGTTGGAGCGAGCCGGGGTCGATCAGATATTGTCGCTGCGTTTTGATCGCGAACTGGCCCAGACATCCGCCGAAGATTTCGTTAGGAAATATCTCGTTGATGGTCTTGGTGTTCGCCATCTGGTTATTGGCGATGATTTTCGTTTCGGTCGAAAACGTACCGGCGATATAAATTTGCTGAGAACACTTGGCGAGGCGTGGGGCTTTACCATAAGCGCGGTAGAGACCTGCGAAGTGCAAGGCCAAAGAGTTAGTAGTTCACGAGTTCGAAACGCGCTTCGCAGTGATGATTTTGAGCTCGCTGCCAGGTTGCTCGGTTACCGGTACGCTATAGGCGGCCGGGTGGCCCACGGCAACAAGCGCGGTCGGACTATTGGGTTCCCCACTGCGAATATCGTCCTTCGTTATGACAACGTGCCGGTTTGGGGGGTATACGCCGTGTTGGTCTACTCTCAGGGCCGGAGCCCTTTGCCCGGTGTCGCTAACATCGGGACGCGCCCAACCATTGGTGGAGAGCGGGTACTTCTGGAAACGCATTTGTTTGATTTTAATGAATCACTCTATGGTGAGCGTATTCAGGTTGAATTCCAGACTAAGATTCGCCCAGAAAAGCGTTTTGAATCGGTTGAGGCGCTTAAAGCCCAGATTGCGAAGGATGCTGAAGCTGCGCGATCATGGTTTGCCCAAGCTGGCCAAGCAGGCCAAGCAGGCGCGTAGGAGTGCAGTGATTCCCAAGCTCACAAGTCAGTCGGTACGTTTTTTGCTGCTTGCGGTGATCATTGTGGCATCGGATTGGCTCAGCAAGTACTGGGCACAGGATGCATTAACCCGGCATGGGTTCATACCAGTGTGGCCAGGATTTAATCTGGTGTTGGTGCACAATCAGGGGGCAGCGTTCGGATTTTTGGGGCAAGCGAGCGGCTGGCAGACAATGGTATTTATAGTGGTTGGAATTTTAGTGGCTATCTACCTGGGTATCCGGCTTTGGCTGGCCCGTCCCGATGAGTACCGGGTCAATATCGGTTTTAGTTGTATCCTCGGTGGCTCGATCGGTAATCTGATCGATCGGTTGAACTACGGATTTGTCGTTGATTTTCTGGATGTTTATGTGGCTTCGTGGCATTGGCCTACATTCAACGTGGCTGATATTGCCATCAGTGTTGGAGCCGGAATAGTCATTGTTGATATTCTTGGATTATTCCGTCGCAGGGCAGAGAAGGTGCCTAATGACTAAGCCAAAGGGAATCGCTATAGGAGACCGGGTCGAGTTTCATTACCGGGTTCTGCTGGCAGATGACGAGACTGAGGTCGAAAATTCTGGCGAGCAAGCTGTCAGCCTTATTGTGGGCAGTACCGACTTGCCAGACGTGGTGACCGAGGCATTAGTTGGCAAACATTCCGGCGATCGCTTTCGAATTGAGATCAGCGGGTCCGATGAGGTATTTGGCGCCTATGATCCCCAGAATACCCAGGTGATTGGGCGGGAGAAGTTCAGCGCACAGGTTCAGCCAGACCTTGGCGCCTTGGTTGAATTTAAGCTTCCTGATGGGGAGGGTATCGCCGGCCAGGTAATTGGGATCAGTGATGATGGCGTGTCGGTTGATTTTAATCATCCATTGGTGGGGCGAGACTGTGTTTACGAGATTGCCATTATGACGGCCGACAAGGGCAAAGACTGACCAGAGCGCTGGCAACAATGAATATGACTGACTTTGTAATAAAACTTGCCAGCCCCCGGGGATTTTGTGCTGGCGTTGATCGCGCAATCGAAATCGTCGAGCGGGCACTGCAAAAACACGGCGCACCGGTGTATGTACGTCACGAAGTTGTACACAATCGCTTCGTGGTCGATGACCTTCGCTCAAAAGGGGCCATATTTGTTGAAGAGCTCGATGAAGTGCCCGATGGTGCGACCCTGATTTTTAGTGCACACGGGGTATCACAGAAGGTGCAGAAAGAAGCCAATACTCTCGGTTTGAAAGTTTTTGATGCAACCTGCCCACTGGTGACTAAGGTTCACTCGGAGGTCGCCCGGTACGGCCGTGAAGGCAAGACGGTTGTCTTGGTAGGGCATGAAGGACACCCGGAAGTCGAAGGGACGATGGGACGGGCTGTGGGACCGGTCTTTTTAGTCGAGACTCTGTCGGATGTCGCAGGGCTTGAGCTTACATCGGACATGCCATTGGCTTATGTTACGCAGACCACCTTGTCGGTCGACGATACAGCAAGGATTGTCGAAGCACTGCGACGGCGCTTTCCTGGGATCGAGGGCCCCCGTCAAAATGATATCTGTTATGCCACGCAAAATCGTCAGGACTCAGTCAGGGAATTAGCTCAAATCTGCGATGTGGTCTTGGTCGTTGGATCTCACAATAGCTCAAACTCAAACCGTTTGCGCGAGCTTGCCGAAGAGGTCGGAGCACGCGCTTATCTTATTGATGGAGTCGATGATATTGTTATCGACTGGTTGGCTGGCGCTCGCCAGATCGGCATTACGGCCGGCGCATCCGCCCCGGAAGTGCTCGTCAGGGGGGTGCTCGATCACCTCGAGAGTATGGGTGGTCGGTTAGAAGGAGCCGACAAGATGGTCGAGGAGGGTGTCGCCTTCGCGCTACCGACTGAACTTCGTGACGACTTTGAGGTAACCGTCCGTTAGACGGAACGTCTGTACGCGCAATATAATCGCCTGGTTGAAATAGCGTTCCGCCGCCGGTGTAGCTCAGTTGGTAGAGCAGCGCATTCGTAATGCGAAGGTCGTAGGTTCAAATCCTATCTCCGGCACCATTTGCTAAATGGATTATCCAGGTAGAATTTCAAAAAAAGCAATGATCAAATCATCCTCTCAAACTATCCTGGTTACCGGCGGTGCCGGCTTTCTCGGATCACACCTATGTGACCGACTGGTCGAAAATGGGAATGACGTTATTTGTCTGGACAACTTTTTTACCGGCAATAAACGCAACATAGCCCATCTTTTGGGTCAACCTAATTTCGAACTGGTTCGCCACGATGTCACCTTTCCGCTTTATGTCGAGGTGGATCAGATCTACAACCTGGCCTGCCCGGCATCGCCGATTCACTACCAGTCCGACCCGGTACAGACAACCAAGACCAGCGTGCATGGCGCAATCAACATGTTGGGATTGGCTAAACGCACAGGCGCACGAATCTTGCAGGCCTCCACTAGTGAAGTGTACGGAGACCCTGAGGTGCATCCGCAAACTGAGGATTACTGGGGCCGTGTGAATCCCGTGGGCACTCGTGCCTGTTACGACGAAGGAAAGCGTTGTGCAGAGACGCTCTTTTTCGATTACTGGAGACAGCACCGATTGGAGATCAAGGTGGCGCGGATCTTTAATACCTATGGTCCCCGAATGCATCCCGACGATGGCCGGGTGGTGTCAAACTTTATCGTCCAGGCGCTTAAGGGTTTGCCGATCACTATTTATGGGGAAGGTAGGCAGACCCGATCGTTTTGCTATGTCGATGATATGGTTGAAGGCCTCATAGGGCTTATGAACTCTGAGGCAGAGATCACCGGACCGGTGAACCTGGGCAACCCCAACGAATTCACCATTCGGCAACTGGCCGACAAAGTCCTTACCCAAACCGGCTCGGATTCGAAATTTGAGTTAAAGCCTTTACCTGAAGACGACCCACAGCAGCGCAAACCCGATATCACTTTGGCGGCAAAGTTATTGGACTGGAAGCCCAAGGTTGATCTAGAGGCCGGCCTAGGTACCACTATTGAGTATTTCCAGGGGCAGCTTTAGTTAAAATTCTTTCGACTGCGGCTTTACCGGCTTGGTAGTTGACCGACTCACAGGCTCAGTCTGTGAGCCTGTGGCCAGAGCAGAATACTCTCGTACTGAAAACAACGGGAGTAAACGATGGATGATCTGGTTGATTTTTTGGGGTGGTTGGGATTAACCCTTTGTTGTGCGGTTTTCGTAGGTTACGGCCTCGAGGCCTTTGGCGCAAACCTGGAGGCTGCCCAGTCGCTGGCACTCGGGCTTTGTGCCAGCTTTGGCGCAGGGAGTGCCAGTTATCTTTTAGTGCGCTGGTTGTCGCCCATGCTATGGCTGTCCCGATGGTTGTCAAAAAGTGCCAACCCTGGAAAAAGTGATAGCTTGCTCAGGGTCGTGTTGGCACGAGTCTGATATACGTTTATGTATTGAGGATCTTAGGCAATTTTGATTGTGATCTAGGCGACTCTATCGAGTGCCTCATCAGTGGGTGAGGCTTTAAGGATCGGTTCAACGGTGTCTGAAGGCAATAGGTGGCGGGTACGCTCATCGGCTCAAAATCCTCGATTTGGGGCGCCTAAAGGGCCTGTCATTGGGTTTGCCGCGAGCCAGATCAGACGCCTTCATCGACATGGACAAGGGTGATTCTCATTTATATCGGCAGATCGCGATCTGCGATCGATTCAGGTATAAGGGTCGGATGCACCCGGGGGGCGGGTTTTAAACCGTTTATGCACCCAGAAGTATTGAAGTGGCGAGTTCCGTACACATGATTCAATAGCAAGATTCATCCGTTTGGCATCTTCGATAACCTCGGCCGTGGGGAAATCCTCAAGTGGCGGGTGGATAGTTAGCTCGAATCCTGCACCTCGTGGCAGAAGATAGGTCGCGCAGGGCACGATCGGTGCACGACTCATCCGGGCGAGGCGTCCCAGCACGGGCCAGGTAGCTGTGGGTATCCCGAAAAATGGTGCAAAAACAGCTCGACGGGCCCCGGGGTCCTGGTCGGGAAGGTAGTAGCAAGCTTCGCCGGCGCGGACCGCGCGGACCATACGTTTGAGGTCATTTTTACGCTCAAATAGACGGGCACCGAAGCGCTCTCGTGCTCGGAGCATATAGCGGTCGAAGACGGGATTACGGGTACGCTGGTAGACACTGACTCCGCGATAACGCAAAGACAGGTAGATGCCGCCCAGTTCCAGGGCAAGAAAATGGGGCGCAAGGATGATGACGCCCTGACCAGTGGCAAGGATCTCATCTAACACCTCCGGATTGCGGATGCGGACATTTTTCATCAACTCCTCAGGCGAAGCCCACCAGACATAGCCGGTATAAAGGAGCATTCGCGCGGTGTTGTGAAGGTTCTCCCGGGCCATTGCGGTTACCTCATCTTCAGACCTTTCAGGAAAACAAAGTGCAAGGTTTCGCTCGGCGATACGTCGGCGTGAGGGAATTGTCATCCGCAGCAGGTCACCCAGGAGGGTGCCGACATGGTAGAGCAATGGCAAAGGCACTTTGCTGAGAAGGCGCAGTAGTCCCAGCGCAATCCAACTACCCACATATTTGGGGTGGAACGGGCTGCGGATTCGTTTTTTCATAACGAACTTGCCGGCGAGTGTAAGCCTTTGAAGTGATCAGCCAGTTGGGTTTTCTGGGTCGAGGAATATAAGCCCATGAGCATCGTTAGATAACAAAATTGAATGATCCCAGCCAAGAGAATAAGGTGCCCTGTGATATAGTGAAACCAGGCATTACCGCAGTATCCTGTCAAGAGAGTAGCCGCTGCGCAGATCACGTTCCGGGAGGTTTTTTGACTGAGACTATTGTACTCACCGCAGAGATGATAGCGGTGATGGGGATTTTGGGTCTCACAATTTTCCTCTTTGCCTTTGAGATTGTTCGGGTCGATGTTGCGGCTATTGCGATCATGGTCTTGTTGGGCCTTACGACTATGGTTCCCGGTCACGATGGGCTGGTGCCTATTGCCCATCTTTTCGACGGCTTCTCCAGTAACGCGGTTATTTCAATTATTGCCGTGATGATCATTGGTGCCGGACTGGACAAGACCGGCATTATGAGTCAGGTGGCCGGGAAGATTCTCAAGTACGGTGGACGCACAGAGAGTCGAATTATCACCATAATTTCGGCGACGGTCGGGATCATATCTAGTTTTATGCAGAACATTGGGGCCGCGGCTTTATTTTTGCCGGTGGTTACCCGTATAGCGAGAAGGGGAAATTTACCGATCTCTCGCCTGCTGATGCCGATGGGATTCTGTGCGATTCTAGGCGGCACCATCACCATGGTTGGCTCGAGCCCGCTGATTCTTCTCAATGATCTGATCGAAACCTCCAATCGAAACTTGCCCGCGTCGATGGAGCCCATGCAGGCCTTTTCGTTATTTTCCGTTGCCCCGGTTGGGATCGTAATGCTGACGTGCGGAATTTTGTATTTTGTCTTACTTGGCCGTCTGGTACTGCCAGTGGTTAAGGATAAGCCTCAGGAATCAGGCAGTACTCTGCATTACTTTTCCGAGGTGTATGGGATAGCCGGAGAAGTTTACGAGGCTCGAGTCACACTGGATAGCCCGTTAGCCAGAACGATAGTCTCTGATATTGACAGTGCCGGGCGCGGCGGCTGGATCGTGGCGGTGCGAAGTGGCGATGAATTCACGGTGGCGCCCTCAGGGGACACCGAACTGTGGGTTGGAACCGATATTGCGATCATGGGCCCGCTGCGATCAGTTCAGGACTTCTGTGCTGAGAACGCTCTCGAGTTACGAAAGGAGATGGATGTATTCTCGGAAATATTGAGCCCAACCGCAGCCGGAATCGTAGAGGTTGTCATTCGGCCCGACTCCAACCTTATAGGCAAGACCTTGCGTGAGATAGGGCTGCGCCAGCGTTACGGCGCAACGGTGCTGGCCATTTTCCGAATAGACGAGGTGATCGACAGCGACTTGCCGGAGTTTGTCCTGCAGGCGGGTGATACCCTGGTCCTGCATTGCCGGTGGCGGGATATTGCACCCATCGCCGAAAACAACGATTTCGCAGTAGTCACCGATTTTCCGCGTGACGACACCCGGCCGCACAAGTTGCCTTATGCGACCGGATTTTTCCTGTTAGCACTCGGTCTGATTCTATTCAGCGATATCAGGCTTTCGGTTGCGCTAATGACCGGGGCGGTGGGGATGATTATCAGCGGTGTGATTCGTATAGACGAGGCTTACCAGTCGATTGGATGGCAGAGTGTTTTTCTGCTCGCCAGTTTGATCCCATTAGGGCTCGCAGTGGAAAACACCGGCACTGCAGCGTGGATAGCCCAGCAAACCCTCATTCTCATGGGCGACGTACCGGGATGGGTGTTGCAATCCAGCATTGCTGTACTGGCAACGATATTCACCTTGTTGATGTCTAATGTGGGGGCTACTGTGCTTTTGGTTCCATTAGCCGTTAACATTGCTATCGGTGCAGGTGCCGATCCTGCGATGTTTGCGTTAACCGTAGCATTGGCAACCTCTAACTCATTCCTGATCCCCACTCATCAAGTGAATGCATTGATCATGGGTCCAGGTGGATATCGGGTTATTGATTTCATGCGGGCAGGCGGAATCATGACGGTTCTCTTTCTGGTCGTCATGATGTTGATGCTAAATCTTATTTTCTGAAGTCTTCTCTAGCGGCTGGGTTTTTCGGCCGCGGCCTGTAAGTGCAGTTTTTCCCAACGCAGCATGGCCTGTTTTCGAGGTGAACCCCAGCGGTACTGGCCTGTTTCGCCGTTTGCCCTAATTACCCTGTGACAAGGAATCAAAAATGAGACCGGGTTTCGCCCTACCGCGGTGCCGACAGCACGACTCGCCTGCGGGGTTTTGACAGATTTGGCGAGATCACCGTAGCTGGCCGTCGCCCCGAGCGGAATGCCAAGTAGGGCGCGCCAGACACGAAGCTGGAACTCGCTACCTTGGACCAGCACGGGCAAGGGGTTGTTGGGCAAAGTACCTGCGCCTGGGAATATTTTCTTCACATATCGACCGGTGAGGCCCTGTGACTGGTGAAAGGTAGACTCTCCCCAGGTTTGTTCCATTTGTACGATATCCACGTCGCTCTTGGATTCCCCAAAGGACAGCCAGCAGATGCCACGCTCAGTCACTCCGATTAGACAAATTCCAAAAGGGGTGGGATGGGTACCATAAGATATATCCATCTGTCGACCATGACTTCGGTATTGAGCTGGGGTCATCCCCTGTAATGTGACAAAAAGATCGTGCAACCGACCCGGACCGGACAGGCCGACCTCGAGAGCCGTATCCAGCAGACTGCGACCTTTGCGAAGCTCTCGCTGGGCGCTGTTAAGGGTCAGATTCTGCAGAAATCGCTTAGGACTGATACCGACCCATCGCCTAAATAGGCGTTGGAAGTGGTAGGGGCTTAATCCAACGGCAGCGGCGGTCTGGGCCAGGCTGGGCTGATCCTCGAAATGCTTTTCCAGATAAGTGAGCGCTCGAGCGGCGCGTTCGTAATCAGACATGGTTTGGGTACTCGGTTAGCCCTCAACCTAAGAATAGGCATGCCAATAAATTACCGCAACCCGAATCTTGCGCCCATCCTTGGGCCGGGGTGCGCTATTGGAAGTTCAGTCAGGGATTTGAGTCGTCTCATCAGCATTAGGCCAAGCCCGATCAGCAAGACTGAGCTTTGCTAGACTCGCACAGCAGAAGAATCAGCGGGTATTAAGGCAGGGCCTCTCGAGCTCGCTGCCCGTAAACATTGATCTGGGTTGATTTAACTAAAGGAGCACCTATGAGCCGGGAACTACCTGAACAGGCGCAGGTCGTTATTATTGGTGGAGGCATTATCGGATGTAGCGTGGCCTACCATCTTGCGGAACTGGGCTGGACCGATGTGGTATTGCTTGAGCGTAAATCGCTCACCAGTGGCACCACCTGGCACGCGGCAGGACTGGTAGGGCAGTTGCGAGCCACCCACAATCTGACGCGTTTAGCCCAATACACGACCGAGCTGTACGAGAATCTAGAGCAAGTCACAGGTCAGGCAACCGGGTTCCGCCAAACCGGTTCGTTGAGTCTGGCAACGGATGGCGAGCGTTTTGAGGAGTTAAAACGGGGCGCCTCAATGGCCAGCTGCTTTGGTCTGGAAGTCGAGGTGATCTCTCCAGCCGAGGCTCAAGAACTCTACCCCATCATGTCCATTGATGGCCTGGTCGGGGCGGTGTACTTGCCTCGGGACGGGCAGACCAATCCGACCGACACGACACAGGCTCTGGCGCGTGGCGCACGGAATAAAGGGGTTCGGATCTTCGAACAAACCCGCGTTAACGCTCTTGAAAAAAAATCGGGTCGGATCACCGCTGTGATCACAGACAAGGGGCGTATCGCTTGCGAAACTGTTGTGAATTGTGCGGGTATGTGGGGCCGGGAAGTCGGACAGATGTGCGGAGTCTCTGTACCGCTTCACGCGGCGGAGCATTTCTATGTTGTGACCGAACCGATTCCTAATCTTCCCCGCAATCTTCCGGTAGTCAGAGAGCCTTCGGTTTGCAACTACTATAAAGAAGATGTCGGCAAGTTGCTGGTCGGGATGTTTGAGCCCGTGGCCAAACCCTGGGGTATGGATGGCATCCCGGATAGCTTCGAATTCGACACTTTGCCCGAGGATGTGGCGCATATTGAGGAGCACTTGGGTTGCGCGATTGAGCGAATCCCTGTGTTAGGCGATGTGGGAATAAAGATATTTTTCAACGGACCGGAGAGTTTTACCCCGGATGACAGGTATCTTCTTGGGCCAGATCCTGGGGTTCCCAACTTCTTTGTCGCAGCCGGTTTTAACTCAATCGGTATTCAATCTGCGGGAGGTGCAGGAAAAGTGTTGGCCGAATGGATTGTCAATGATCAGCCGCCAATGGATCTGTGGGATGTCGATATCCGGAGAATGATGCCATTTCAGATCAACCAAAAGTATCTGCACGATAGAACGGTCGAAGGACTGGGCCTACTGTACGCAATGCACTGGCCGTTTCGCCAGCCTGAAAGTGCCCGGGGGGTGCGTACTTCACCATTACATCTGCGACTGCAGGAGCGGGGTGCTTGTTTTGGCGAGATGGCCGGTTGGGAGCGGGCGAATTGGTTCGCTCCAGAGGGCGTGTCACCTGCCTACGAATACAGCTATGATCGGCAGAACTGGTTTGAGCATTCTGCGTCGGAGCATCTAGCGGTTAGGGAAAACGTCGGTTTTTTTGATATGACCTCGTTCGGTAAGTTTCTACTGCAGGGCGCTGACGCATCCGCGGTGCTCGACCGGGTCTCGGCTAACCGCATGGATGTAGAACCCGGACGAGTGGTTTATACCCAGTGGCTGAACGATCAGGGAGGCATAGAGGCTGATCTGACCGTCACCCGGTTGTCAGAAACCGAGTTTCTGGTGGTTACGGCCGCGGCATCACAGATGCGGGACTTTCACTGGCTTCGCAGCAGTATCCGTCCCGACGAGCATGCCTGGGTCAATGATATGACTGCGGGCTATGCGGTTGTCAGTCTGATGGGCCCCCGGTCAAGGGAATTATTACAATCCCTGACTCCGGCAGACCTGTCTAATGAGGCGTTTTTGTTTGGCACGTCCAGGGAGATCGAACTGGGGTATGCGCTGGTGCGGGCGACACGGATCTCCTACGTTGGCGAACTCGGGTGGGAGATATACATTCCCAGTGATTTTGCACTTGGCGTGTTTGATGTTCTGACCGACGCGGGACATGCCTACGACTTACGCCCGGCCGGGTTGCACGCCCTAAACAGTCTTCGGATTGAGAAAGCTTACCGTCACTGGGGTCACGATATCTCGCCCGACGATACGCCTCTTGAAGCGGGTCTGCGTTTCGCAGTGGATTTCGACAAACCTAATGGTTTTCGCGGGCGAGATGCGCTGTTACGTGCCTCGGAACAACCGCCTAAAAGGCGACTGATACAGTTTTTGTTACAGGATCCCCAGCCCATGCTTTATCACGAAGAACCTATCTGGTGCGACGGCAAACGTGTCGGCAGCACAACTTCAGGCATGTACGGACACTCACTGGGCGGCTGTGTCGGCCTGGGTTATATAGATATAGATGAACCCATCAATCAAGAATTCATTGATGGCAGCGCCTGGGAGATAGAGGTGGCGGGAGAGCGGGTCCCGGCAACGGCAAGTTTACGTCCCCTGTATGATCCAGGCTCAAGCCGCGTCCGGATGTAGCCTGTAAGTTATGACCCAAGAGATTTTTCGCAGTGATGCTTACCAAACCGAATGTATGGCCTTGGTCCAAAGAGTCTTCAACTCAGGCGTTGTGCTCGATCAGAGTGTTTTTTATTGCCAGGGAGGCGGGCAGCCCGGGGATACCGGAATACTCGTTTGCAAAGACGGCCGGCAGATCCCAGTCATTAACACCTGCGTGGATGGTGATTCGGGCACGCAGCTGCATATTCTGGGCGACGGTGAAAAACCCCCTGAACCGGGAGAGATGGTTACAGCAAGGATAGACTGGGACCGGCGCCACCGTATGATGCGAATGCACAGTTGCATGCACATGCTGTGCGCCTTGGTTGACGCCCCGGTGACTGGGGGATCTATTGCCGATGGCAGGGGACGTCTAGATTTTGATCTGCCCGAGCCGCTGGATAAATTGAAACTGACCGATCAGCTAAACGCAATGATCCGAGAAGATCACCCGATGCGTCTCAGTTGGATCACAGATGAAGAGCTCGACCAGCAACCGGATCTGGTGAAAACAATGTCGGTTGGTCCTCCGCGAGGAGTGGGGAGCATCCGGCTGGTCGAGTTTGAAGGGGTGGATCTTCAGCCCTGCGGCGGTACCCACGTGTCGCGTTCAGGCGAGATAGGGCCGGTGATAATCCAAAAGATTGAAAAAAAAGGCAGACAGAACCGTAGAGTCATTGTGCGGTTTGCAGACCCCGGGGAAGTCGTCTGAACCATTGCATTGGCAGAGCCCATCCCGAAGCGGTCAGTTGTCAGACGTTTGAATCCGGAACGGCAGATTTTTTCTGGGCAATAAATTCACGCAATGCTTCGTCTATGCCTTCATCAATAGGTGGCCGCTCGTAATCGGCTAGCATTTTTTTCCAGGTCTGATTGGCTCTTTGGGCGGCGTCCAGGCTTCCTTCGGCCTGCCATTGCTCAAAACTATTGTTATCTGCTGTTGTCGATCGATAAAAAGCCGTCTCAAAATTGGCCTGGGTATGAGCACAGCCAAGAAAATGATTTCCGGGTCCTACCTCGGCCAGTGCATCCATTGCCTGCCCATTAACCGAATCGTCCACGCCCGAAAGGAAAACCTCAATCATGGCGGCCTGGTCGGCATCGAGTATGAACTTCTCATAACCCATCGCCAGTCCGCCTTCAAGCCAGCCGGCCGTGTGCAGCATGAAATGGACGCCGGCGAGCATGGCGCTTTGGAGGGTATTGGCCGATTCGTAGGCGGCTTGGGCATCAGGTATTTTTGACGCACATAGGCCCCCGCCACTGCGGAACGGTACCCCGAGTCGGCGGGCAAGGGCGGCGCAGATAAAGATCACCATCGAGGGCTCGGGGGTACCAAAGGTAGGCGCCCCGGATTGCATCGAAACCGCACTGGAAAAAGTGCCAAAGATCACGGGGGCCCCAGGCCGAACCAGTTGGGTAAAGCAGATGCCGGCCATCGCCTCCGCCAGTATCTGGGTACAGGTTCCGACCACGGTGACGGGTGACATTGCTCCGGCCAAGATGAATGGCGAGATCACGGTGGCCTGGTTATTCTGGGCGTAGACGCGGGCGGCCCCGAGCATCGTCGCATCGAAGGTCAGGGGCGAGTTGGCATTAATCAGGCTGGTAATGACGCAGTTCTGATCTACGAACTCGTCACCAAATACTATTTTGGCCATATCAACGGTATCCTGGGCCCGTGAGGGTTCGGTTACCGAGCCCATAAAAGGTTTGTCCGATAAACGTAGATGGCTGTAGATCATATCCAGGTGACGCTTATTGACCGGGATATCAACTGGCTCGCAAAGCGTGCCTCCGGAGTGGTGCAGTGAGGGGCTGAGGTAGGTCAGGCGGGTAAAGTTCTCAAAATCGGCAAGCGTAGCGTAGCGCCGGCCGCGGTCCAGATCGTGTACAAATGGTGGGCCGTATGCCGGAACCAGCACGCAGTGATCGCCCCCAATACGAACACTGCGTTCCGGATTGCGGGCATGCTGGGTGTATTGTCTTGGCGCACTGGATTGGATGAGTTCTCGGCACATCCCCCTGGGAAAACGAACCCGCTCGCCCTCGATAGATGCTCCCGCCTTTTTAAAGCGTACGAGCGCATCGGCATCATCACGAAATTCGACACCGATAGTCTCCAGCACTGTCTCCGCGTTTCCTTCTATCAGATTCAGTAACGCTTCGCTGGCAAGTTCAAACACCGGTACCCGTCGGTTAATGTAAGGTTTAACGGGGCGGACGTTTTTCTCTCTTTGAGCTCTGCGCTCGGCTCGGGCGCTGCCGCGGGAATGGCTGCGTTTTCTTTCGGTCATTTGGGTGGCTGGCTGTGGCAGAAGGCTTAATTATCGGCGCAGCGTGTCAACAGAGTTGATTAGGCAACGACCAGAACGTAGCCCCTCACGCCACATTCGCCCGCTCTGAGCCACACCAAGGCTCTGGGCCATTGTCGGTGTCGTCAAACCTTGGCTGCATTGGGTGTTGTCAGCGCCTTGCAAACCCCTAGACGGCGACTGCATCGGAAAATAGAATACCGCGCGTGCCGTTTGCTGGCCGGTTTGCCTGCCGGGTGTGCTGATCTCGCGCCGATGGGTGATCAAACAAGGTGAATAACTCGGAAATTTAAGAGAAGCAATAACTATGAAAGTACTTGTACCGATTAAACGTGTCATCGATGCCAACATTAAAGTGCGCGTCAAGGCGGACGAAAGTGGCGTGGAATTGAACAACGTAAAAATGGCGATGAACCCCTTTTGTGAGATCGCAGTCGAAGAAGCTATTCGGCTCCGCGAGTCGGGACACGTCGAAGAGATTATTGTGGTTGCTGTGGGGCCGGCTCAGAGTCAGGAAACTTTGCGCACTGGACTGGCAATGGGAGCCGACCGCGCGATCCTGGTTGAGGCAGACCCGGCACCTGAGCCACTGGCCGTAGCCAAGTTACTCAAGGCAATCGTCGACAAGGAAGCCCCCGGCCTGGTGTTGCTTGGAAAGCAGGCTATCGATGGCGATAACAATCAGACTGGGCAAATGTTGTCAGGTTTGCTGGGGTGGTCGATTGGAACCTTTGTCTCCCGCCTTCAAGTTGAAGATGGGGTAGTGCGTGTCACACGTGAAGTGGATGGCGGCCTGGAGAATATTGAACTGGTTCAGCCGGCGATCGTTACAGTCGACCTTCGCCTTAATGAGCCACGTTATGCTTCATTACCCAATATCATGAAAGCCAAAAAGAAGCCTCTGGATACGCTCACCCCCGAGACCCTTGGGGTTGATGTGAGCCCGCGTGTTGAAACCATCAGGGTAATTGATCCGCCGACCCGGGCGGCCGGAACCCGCGTGACGAGCGCCGCGGAATTGGTGGATAAACTTCGCAACGAAGCAAAGGTGATTTGATGAGCATTCTGGTTATTGCAGAACACGACAACACGAGATTGCGTCCTGCAACTCTGAATACGGTGAGTGCCGCTGCGGTTCTGGGTGGCGAGATAGATCTTTTAGTTGTCGGCGGGAACTGCCAGGGCGCGGCAGACGAAGCCGCCACGGTCGATGGGATATCACGGGTCCTGATGACGGATGACCCGGCCCTGACCGATGGCCTGGCGGAAAACCTGGCACCATTAGTTGAGAGTATTGCCCGGGACTACTCCCATGTGTTGGCACCGGCCACGACATATGGGAAAAATCTGCTTCCGCGGGTTGCGGCTTTACTGGATGTTCAGCAGATCTCTGATATTAGCGCAATAGAGAGCCCCGATACTTTTGTAAGACCGATCTACGCAGGCAATGCCTTGGCGACGGTGCGTTCCCTGGATGTGGTTAAGTTAATTACGGTTCGTACCACCGCCTTTGATGCGGCGGGGCAATCCAGCGCCGCGCCGATCGAGTTGGTATCGGGAGCTCATGAGGCCGGGCTGTCGAAATTTATCGGCGAAGAATTGACTCGCTCGGAACGACCTGAATTGACAACCGCCGATATCATCGTGTCCGGCGGCCGGGGGATGCAAAGTTCAGAGAACTTTGGGATGCTGGAAAGCTTGGCCGACAAATTAGGAGCTGCTGTTGGCGCATCGCGAGCCGCTGTTGATGCCGGGTATGTGCCTAATGACTACCAGGTCGGACAAACCGGGAAGGTCGTTGCCCCGGACCTTTATATCGCTGTGGGTATTTCGGGGGCTATTCAACACCTTGCGGGGATGAAAGACTCCAAGGTTATAGTCGCGATCAACAAGGACGAGGAAGCGCCGATCTTCCAGGTGGCGGATTACGGCTGGGTCGCAGATTTATTTGAGGCGATTCCCCAGCTTGAAGAAGCACTGGATCCACCGTCGTCATGAAGAAATAAGATACCCCGGCTGTGCCGGGGTATCAGCCGTTGTGACGATCCTTCCGGGGATCGAGGTTCATCTTCATCCCCGGCGTACTTCCTTGTACTGTATGGTTCTGCTCTCAACGACAGCCTAAGTATTAACTGTCAGGAACGGCCGGGTCTGTGAATAATGTCACGACCGCCCCGCAGGGCGGTAGACGTTGATCAATGGTGAGGCATCTCTTAATTCAGGCGCAGTCTGTCGAGTATGTCCCAAGGGTAAGAGATTACCCAGTCGGCTTCCCAGCTTGGGATTTGTGAGGGATGGCCGTATCCCCAGGTTACGGCGACTGTAGTCATATCTGATGCCTTTCCAGCGACAATATCGCGCTGGTCATCTCCCACAAATACGGTCCGGTTGGCGGCTACGCCCGCCTCATCACAAGCATGAAGCAGCGGTAAAGGATCAGGCTTGGGTCGGGAAACGGTATCACCGCTGACCATCGAGGCCACACGGTCGTGCAGGCCCAGCGCTTTAACCAAGGGTTCGGTAAAACGAGCCGGTTTGTTCGTTACGATTCCCCAGGGAATCAGTTGCCGATCAAGTTCGTTAAGCAACTTCTCGATACCCAGGAAAAGCTGCGTCTTCTCGCACAGATGCTCCTGGTAGTAATCAAGGAGCTGTTGTCGCAGGGGGCTGGCCGAGGCTTGCTTAAGGGATAAGTTAAAACCTTTTTGGATCAGGCGCACACTGCCACCAGCAACCCACCATCGGCCGTGTTCCAGGGTTACGGCTGGCCGTCCTGCCCCCATAAGTACTGCGTTAAGGGCATCTATCAGATCAGGCGCGGTATCAGCCAGGGTGCCGTCGAGGTCGAACAGCACGCAGTCCGTGCCGCCAGACAGATTACCAGAAGGCGCGGGATCTTCGGTCACGAAGCAAGAGGTTTGGAATAGTGAACCATATAGTTGACATCCACTCCCGGTCCAAGCCGGTATTTTCGCGACACCGGGTTGTAGTGCATGCCGGTGATAGCTTCAAAATGTAAAGAAGCTCCCCGAGCCCACTGGTCTAGTTCAGAAGGTCGAATCAGCTTTTCATAATGGTGAGTTCCCTGGGGTAAAAGAGAGAGCAGGTACTCGGCGCCAACAATGGCCAAAAGAAAAGCTTTGGCGTTTCGATTGATAGTGGAGAAAAAGATATCTCCGCCCGGGGCGAGCAATTGGGCGCAGGCGTCAACCGTTTGTGCGGGATCCGGGACATGCTCCAGCATCTCAAGACAACAGATCAGATCAAAAGGCGCTTCTTTTTGTTGTACGAGATCTTCTGCCGTGGTAACTCGATAGTCAATCTCAGCCTTAGATTGGCGGGCATGAAGGCGGGCAACGCCAATAGGTGCCGCGCCGGCATCAATGCCGATAACACAAGCGCCATGAGACCACAGCCCCTCAGCCAGGAGTCCTCCCCCGCATCCGACGTCTAGTGCCCGGCGTCCATCAAGGGCAGTACGCCCGGCGATATAGTCAAGGCGTAAAGGATTGATTTGATGTAGCGGCGCGAACTCACTGGCAGGGTCCCACCATCGCGAGGCGAGGGCTTCAAACTTGGCAATCTCGTTTGGGTCTATGTTTTTCATATATTTTAAAAAAAGGTACTGAGTGCGTATTCTAGTTAGATCGGAGTTGGGCCAAAACCGATGCCAGGAATAGCCCCTAGCGGATTACGATTTAGCTTAAGTGATTCAGCAATAGCTATGATTTCTTGAATGTGATAACCGATACGAATATAATAACCGGTTGCTGTTGCGGGGTGGAGCAGTCTGGCAGCTCGTCGGGCTCATAACCCGAAGGTCGTAGGTTCGAATCCTACCCCCGCTACACTAAAAAACCTCATTTTCCAGACGGGAGATGGGGTTTTTTGCATTTGGGAGCTTGATGCGGAAATACCGTCTTTGGTTTTCAATTTGGTCACGTTTTGGTCACAGCTACACTCCTTCCGGTATTTGATCTACATAGCGCCGTGCCAGTTCTAAATTGCGACTGGTGTAGATCAAGGTGGTATCGGATGAGGCATGGGCCAATAGAGCATGCCGATCCCCGA
>JAAZYQ010000209.1 GCA_014239575.1 Gammaproteobacteria bacterium | reverse complement strand
ACCATTAATGTGTCCATGGTGGATCTGACCTTTGAGGCAGCGCGGGAGACTTCGGTTGATGAGATTCACCAGATCATGCGTGATGCATCCAATGGCGCTCTCAAGGGCATCTTGGATTACAACGATAAACCGTTGGTGTCGGTGGACTTCAACCATTGCCCGGCCTCATCTACCTATGATGAGTCTATGACTCGAGTGGTCAACGGCAAGACGGTAAAGGTCTGTTCCTGGTATGACAACGAGTGGGGATTCTCCAACCGCATGCTGGATACCTGCGTGGCCCTGATGGATGTTGCTTGATCTTCTCTAAGATCAGGCACTCGGCCAATGCGGCAGAGCAGGATCGACAAAAGCGACTGGGCCGCGGTTCCACCTCAATTCACTGATCGTAAGTCAGTAGCATGAAACTATTAAAGATGACCGATCAGGATCTCGCTGGACAGCGTATCCTCATCCGCGAAGATTTGAATGTTCCGGTTAGCCATGGCGTGGTCACAAGTGATGCCCGTATTCGGGCATCACTGCCCACGATTCAGGCAGGACTTACAGCGGGCGGACGCGTTATGTTGATGTCACACCTTGGTCGACCGATCGAGGGTGAGGTTGATCCAACTTATTCCCTAGCACCGATTGCACAGCATCTGGGTACGTTGCTGGGTCAGCCAGTACGTCTGGTTTGCGATTGGCTCGACGGGGTTGATGTAGACGAGGGCGAGGTCGTGCTCTGCGAGAACGTGCGGTTCAACGCCGGCGAGAAGGCTAATGATGAGTCGTTGTCACGAAAAATGGCGGCACTGTGCGATATCTTTGTTATGGATGCTTTCGGTACAGCGCACCGAGCCCAGGCCTCTACCCATGGCGTCGCCCGTTTTGCGCCGATCGCTTGTGCTGGACCGCTGCTGGCGGCTGAACTTGATGCTTTGGGCAAGGCCCTGAATAACCCAGCCCGCCCCATGGTGGCGATTGTGGGTGGCGCCAAAGTATCGACCAAACTCACAGTACTCGAATCGTTAGCGACGGTCGTTGACCAACTGATTCCGGGTGGGGGTATCGCCAATACCTTTATTGCTGCAGCTGGGTTTCCCATTGGCAAGTCCCTGGTTGAGATCGGTCTTATAGGGCAGGCCAGAAAACTCATCGATGATGCGACGGCTCGCGGCAGTGAGATTCCGGTGCCGACCGATGTGGTGGTAGGCAAAGCTTTTGCCGCTGATGCACCAGCGACGATAAAGCTGGTGGCTGAAGTCACTGACGACGACATGATTTTTGATATCGGGCCGCAGACTGCCGAACGTTTCGCGCAGATGATGCAAGATGCCGGAACTGTAGTCTGGAACGGCCCGGTCGGGGTGTTTGAGTTCGATCAGTTTGGTGAGGGCACCCGAGTGCTGGGAGAGGCCATTGCGCGGTCTGACGCTTTTTCCATAGCGGGTGGCGGAGATACGCTGGCCGCGGTAGACAAGTACAATATCGCTGATCGAATCTCCTATATTTCGACCGGTGGGGGTGCTTTTCTTGAATTTCTGGAAGGTAAAAATTTGCCGGCTGTCGATATGCTACAGAAACGTGCGGCCGGACAATAAACCCCAAAATGGGATTGCATCCTGCATACGAGGCAAATAACACGGTGATCCCCAAGCGTCGCACCAAGATTGTCATCTCTCTTGGCCCTTCAACGGACCGGGCTAAAATGATGTCCGCTTTGATCGATCAGGGTATCGATGTGGCACGTCTCAACATGTCCCATGGCACCCGTGATGATCACCGCCGCCGGGCCGAATTGGTGCGTACCTGCGCAGCCGAAAAGGGTCGGGCAGTGGGTCTGCTGGTTGATCTGCAGGGGCCAAAAATTCGCATCGGGGGATTTGCCAAGGGTCCGGTGCAGTTGCGCAATGGCAAGCGTTTTGTGATCGACTCTGCTCTGGGTGGGCACGACGGGACTGAAGAAGGAGTTGGGACCAGTTATGCTGCATTGGTCGACGATGTCGAAAACGGTGATCGGCTACTGCTGGATGATGGCAACATCGTACTACGAGTCGAGAAGATTGAGGGCAGTGCAATCGT
>JAAZYQ010000208.1 GCA_014239575.1 Gammaproteobacteria bacterium | reverse complement strand
CCCACGCTGAAGCTTCTACAGAAAAGACTATGTTCAATATCAAAACTTGGCTGCTCACCATCTCGTTTTTCGGACTCGCCGGATGTGCATCGGTTAAATATGACGGTCCGGGAACCGTGCAGGATTTTGCTACCGCCCGGACCGAATGCTACAGCGCTCTTCAGGGTACTGCTGACGGCGAGCCAACGGTCAACTGCGGGGCGTGGACGGCGTGTTTGACTTCAAAAGGCTATGTCAAAAATCGGTATGGAAAGTTTGATGTCGAAGAACTGGAAATGACCATTTCCTGCAGCGATTAATATTGGCCAGGCTAAGAGGGCTCATTCCAATGTGCGATTTCAGTGGTGAGTTTTACGAGTCCAAACGGTCATGAACTCTGAAAGAAAAATCAGCGTAGCGGTTATTGGCGCAGGGATCGTGGGGATCTGTTGTGCCTGCTATCTGCAACGGTCTGGATTTCGCGTGACGTTGATTGATCGTGACGAACCCGCCCTGCAGACCTCCTTTGGTAACGCCGGGGGTCTCAGTCCAGGGTCTGTCGCGCCAATTGGCATGCCGGGTATGTGGAAACAGATCCCTGGTTGGCTGCTCGACGATACGGGCCCTCTTTACATCAAGGGCAGTTATCTGGTCAAAGCGCTTCCCTGGTTAACCCAGTTTCTTCTGCAAAGTCGTAGCGCGCGGGTAGCGGACATTTCCAAAGCGCTCGCGTCGCTCAACGGGCCGTGTTTCGAGGCCTTACAACCCTTGGTCGAGGATGCTGGCATCAGTCACATGATCAAGCGAAGCGGTCAACTGTTTGTTTACCGGTCCCGCAAGCATATGCAAAAGGATGCGCTCACGCATCAGCTCCGAGGTGACGCCGGCGCAAGACTTGAGTACTTGGATGCCGCAGAGATCCGGGATCTTGAGCCGGCTCTGGCGCCGATCTTTGAATCGGGTTATCTCATGCCTGATAACGGCCATTGTGACGACCCGTATGGGATGGCCCAAGCACTGGTGAGATCATTTCTAGAGCGAGGGGGCAGATTTCAAAAAACTGAAGTGGCAGATTTTGGCTTTGATGAGGATGGCGTGACCTGTGTAAAAACGTCTACAGGGGATCTCCAAACCGATCGCGCGATCATCTGCGCCGGTATCTGGTCAAAAAGCATCTGCGCCAAGTTAGGCTGGAACATACCCCTGGAGTCACACCGGGGATACCATGTCACTCTCGAGGATCCAGGTGCTTCTCTAAAGCATATGTGTTTCCCGGTTGAGGACAAGTTTGCGATCACCCCGATGAGCATGGGAATCCGGATTGCCGGGACAGTGGAGCTTGCAGGTGTTGATGCGCCACCAAACTATGCTCGCGCTCAGGCGTTATTGGTTGCGGCAAGAAAAATATTGCCAGGGATCGGTACCGAGAAGGTGACTCAGTGGATGGGCCACAGGCCATGTTTCCCTGACAGCCTTCCTGTGATTGATAGATGCTCTAATCACAAGGGTATATTTTTTGCGTTTGGCCACGGTCATCAAGGGCTAGTAGGAGCATCGCAGACTGGCAAGGTAGTAGACGAAATGATTCGAGGTGTATCTCCGTCAATGGATTTGAGACCGTTCAGCATAGGTCGGTTTTAGCAACCGAGTCTCCAAGAGACCTAAGCAATAGCGCGAGCGTCAACGTCAGCTCTATGATCTTCATAAACCAACCGCTGGTTTGCCCCGAAAATGCTCGCGCAGTACCTGTTGGCGCATAGGAGAGACAGATTTTGCACAATCTTAATTTCAAAGAACTCGCTGAGTTGGATATCTCTTATTCGTCGATTGCCAGTTTGATAAAAAAGTTGTTGTTGGGCTGCAATAAGGGTGAAACGGTAAGTCTGCCAAAACTCAGTCACTCCACCAGAGCCGGCAATCTTTTCCAGACAATGATGGCTGTCTCCGACACGCCACCTTATGCGACAGTCAAGGCGGTTGGATTATCACCAGATAATTCGAAGCGCGGGTTACCCCATATCGGATCAACCGTCACATTATTTAATGCAACAACCGGCCTTCCAGTCGCGCTACTGGACGGGAATTGGATCACGGCAGTGAGAACCGCTGCCATTACGCTTTTAGCGGCGCAGCACTTGGCGCCACCGAAAAGTCGGCGTATTGGATTAATAGGAGCGGGAGGACAAGG
>JAAZYQ010000207.1 GCA_014239575.1 Gammaproteobacteria bacterium | reverse complement strand
CGAGCTCACCGCATTTTATAACCTCCGCCCCGACTGAACGGGCATAGATTTCTGTCATCATAAAACTGTTTTCACTGACGATGATTTGATCGCCCGGCTCCAGTACTGCACGAACTATGAGGCCGATGGCCTCTTCAGAACCATTTCCGGCAAATATATTAGCCTTCGGAATGTCATGAAGTTTAGCCAGGACACCCCTCAATTCAGCTTGGGCGCCATCGGGGTATCTGCCAAGCACCGTTTCAACGCTATGATAAGCCTTGACGGCCTTGGGACTTGGAGGATAGGCAAGCTCGTTGGATGATAGCTTGATTGGCTCAACTACACCCTCAATATCGCTTGTCCCCTGTTTGTATGGTTGGACCTCGGTCAATGCCGTTTTAGCCCCAATCGCCGTCGTCATTTCACACCCCCTTGGCCATCGATCGCATAGGGACCCCGCACAGGCGGTTCTATGATATACTGCCAAGGCGTAGGGAGGTCTCGCATTTGCCTAGCTTCGATGATCGTTGGTCCGCTTGCACCGAACCCGCGCTCTAACGCACTACGCAATTGATCTGGGGTTTCGACGTATTCAGCGTTGGCACCGAAGCTACGTGCAAAGTCTACGAAATTGGGATTGTGAAGGTCTGACGCAATGAACCGTCCACCGAACCACTCCTTTTGCTGACGGTAAACGTTACCATGGCGATTGTCGTTGAAGACTACGGTTACAAGGTTGATCCCATATTCGACCGCTGTTGCCAGTTCGGTTGCAGTAAACAGGAACCCACCGTCGCCGGAAATACTGACCACGGGCGTTTCAGGATTGGCTGCCTTGACGCCAAGGGCAGTTGCAAAACCATAACCAAGTGTACCCTGAAAGCCGCAATTGATGTGTCCACGCAGGCGATGGATTGGAAAGCCAAACCACGACGTAAATCCGACTTGCGTAATCTCGTCACAAAATATACCACTCCGGGGCAAAACATCTCGGATGGCTTGCAGATAAGCCATCTGTGGACCAAGGTTCTCAGTAATTTCCACCCGAAGATCGGTTTTGAGCCGGGTTAGTTCCTCCTCGCGGGATACACGTGCCCCCCGCAGCGCCGACCTTAATCCAGTCAACAGGGTTTGAAGCGTGGCACGGGCATCACCGCAAAGCGCAACCGTAGGAGGCTCATAACGGCCAAATTCCTTTGGATCGATATCGAGCCGGATGATCTTGAGGTTGTCGTCTATGCCCCAATAAAGCTGCGGCTCATGTAGCCGCGTACCGATGGCAAACACGACATCCGCGTCTTTCCAAAGCCGTCTGCCAGCCGGAAAAACCTGAGCGTGGTAGTCATCGTCATCCACGATTCCTCGCCCCGAACGGAAGGCGCTGACCGGTGCCTCGATCACTCGCGCCAATTCGTTTACTTCTGTTGCCGCATCAGTTGCTCCACCACCCACATGAATGAGAGGGCGCTCTGAGCGTAACAAAATGTCAATCGCATCCTGAATGGAGTCACCATCCGCACAAACTGGCGTACCCAGCTGGGCTGCCGAACAGGATCCATGCGCAACCCTTTCTTCCATGATATCGGGCGACATTTCCAAATGTACTGGGCCAGGACGGCCACTTTGCATGGCCACAAGCGCGTCGTTCACCATCTGCGGTGCAGCCTCAGAAGTTTGAATGCGTTCCGCATGTTTGACGAGAGTCCCCAACGTCGCAAGCTGGTCAGGAATCTCATGCAAATACCTTCGGCCCAAACCGATACCATCCGACGGTATCTGACCACAAAGGCTCATCACTGGTGCATTCACTGCCCAGGCTGTTGCAAGTGCACCCATTGCGTTCATGATACCCGGACCAGGTACCACCGAAAAAACGGCAGGCTGACCAGTCGACCGTGCAGCGCCAAAGGCCATGTAGGCCGCGCTTTGCTCGTGACGGGTCCGGGTAAGCGTGAATTCTCCGTTGGTGCGTTGGACTGCATCAAACAAATGGTCCAGCTGTCCACCTGGAAGCGCGAACATCGAATTGATGCCATTTGCCTGCAGGGCAGCGATGACAAGGTCAGCCCCTGATTGCGTTTTTTGCGGCTCTTTTTGAAGAGTTTTTTTCACATCCTCCTCACCATGGGTTGGGCGTCGGGTGGTGTTCAGCAGGCGTATCCGTGTCACTTGCTTTGGCAGCGTCTCTTCGAAATAGACAGGTAACGAAAAACCACAACACGGAAAGCCGCAACATCCCCCAAAATATTTGCC
>JAAZYQ010000206.1 GCA_014239575.1 Gammaproteobacteria bacterium | reverse complement strand
CGCATTCAACCTGTGGCGACGATTCGAACCGGGGCGACGCGATTTAATGCAAAAATCCCTTGAGCGCATCCGCGCTCAAAAGGGCCTGTCACGCGACGTTGGCGAAATTATTGGCCGGGCACTGGCCGATTGAGAGATCCAAATTTACTGACTATTGACCGTGGTCAGTGCCCAGTGAACCAGTGACGCCGACAATGCCAACATCAGCACGCCGATTCCGCCGTCGACAATCCGCCAGGTGCCGGGCCGGCTGAAGAGCGGCGCCAAACGCGCGGCGCCAAAACCCAAGGCATAAAACCAGGCAGCCGATGCCAATACCGCGCCAAATGCAAACAGGGCTCGGTCGCCACTTGCGTAACGTGCAGCGACGCTACCCAAGACCACCACCGTATCAAGATACACATGGGGGTTTAGAAAAGTCAGGGCCAGCGCACTCGCGATGACCTTTGCCAAACTGCCCAGCGTGGCTTCCCCGGCCGTGACGACCAACGCCTGAGGTTTTGTGGCCCGCGTGAAAGATTGAGCGCCAACAAATAGCAGATAAACGGCACCAGCCCAAGCCGTGAGCCGTAGGATTAGTACATCGGCCCGCAATATAGTGCCCAAACCTCCAGCGCCCACAGTAATCAGCAGGGCATCGCCGGCAAGACACACGGTGCAAACTACAAATACATGTTGACGAACGAGGCCCTGACGCAACACAAACGCGTTTTGGGCACCGATCACGACTATCAACGCACTGCCCAGGGTCAGACCTTCCAGGATCGCCATCAGATTCACAGACACACTCCTTACAATAATTCCGGACCGCGATGATATGATTGTTTCACCATTCCGTTGCCGTTTTGTGGAAGCCGTGACTTCATCTCGAAAAAATTCTCTGCGCCAGTCCAACCACGAAGATGTGGATAGTTTCCTACAACAGGTTCGTGCCCGCGCACCTCTCGCGCCCCAAAGTGGCCGAGGTCGACTGATTTTCGCACTGGATGCCACCGCCAGCCGCGAACCTTTGTGGGATCGTGCCTGTCATATACAGGCGCAGATGTTCGAACAGACGGCAACGCTGGGTGGGCTGGACATACAACTTGCCTACTACCGCGGCTACGGTGAATTCAAAGCGGCCCCCTGGACATCTCGTACCGACGAGTTGCTATCGGTGATGACTGCCATTCGCTGTGGGGCTGGGCAAACGCAAATCGCCCGGGTACTGCAACACACGATAAAGCAGGCGACCCATGGCCAAGTCAATGCGCTGGTGTTCGTTGGCGATTGCGTGGAGGAAGACCCGGACATTCTGGCGCGCCTCGCCGGCCAACTGAGCATCCTCGGGGTACCCGTATTTCTGTTTCAGGACGGCGGTGATCCAGCGGCTACAAAAACCTTCACCCGTATCGCCCAATTGACTCGTGGTGCGCATTGTCGCTTTGACGCCGCCAGTGCGGGTCAGTTACGCGACCTCTTGTGCGCCGTGGCTGTTTATGCCGCGGGTGGTTCCAAAGCTCTTCGGGAACTTAGCCGCAGCCACGGTGGCGAAGCCTTGCGCCTGACCCGACAACTGCACGGCGGCGACTGATCTTGGCACGGGTATTCCTGGCGCTGGTCGCGCTGGTTGGCCTGATGTGGCTGGCATCCTGGCTGGGCAAAGCCACCCCAGCGCAGCGCAGTCGCGCCCTGAAACTGATCGTACTATACGGCGTGGCCGGCGCCTTACTGCTTTTGGTGGTCACCGGACGAATTCCGTGGATGTTCGCAATCATCAGCGCAGCGGCCCCCTGGTTGCAGCGGCTGCTGGTCGCGCGCCAGGCCTGGCGCCTGTTTAAAACCACCCGGGGGCCCAGCGCCGGTCAGGGGTCCCGGGTTGAGACCGAAGTGCTGCGAATGACGCTTGACCATGATAGCGGTGCACTAAACGGGGAAGTCATCAGTGGCCCGTTTGCAGGCCGCGCGCTGGGTGATCTATCCAAACTTCAGCTCCTGGAACTGTTGCAAGAGTGCCGAAGCCGCGATGCTCAGTCTGCGGCACTGCTGGAAGCCTATCTTGACCGTACCCAGGGCGATTCCTGGCGCAACGAGGATGAAGTGGCGGGTCACACAACGCCGCCGCAGGGGTCGATGTCAGAATCACAGGCGAGTGAGATTCTCGGTGTCACCACTGATGCCTCACGTAAGGAGGTCATCGAAGCGCACCGACGACTGATTCAACGCCTGCATACCGACCGTGGCGGCACGGATTATCTTGCGGCTCTGGTCA
>JAAZYQ010000205.1 GCA_014239575.1 Gammaproteobacteria bacterium | reverse complement strand
CAGGTCGGTGCCGAAGAGCGCTTGCTGAGTGGAGAGTACGGTCGGATACGGGATGTCCGTCAGGGCCCTGAGGGCGCACTGTATCTGCTGACCGATGCTGAAGACGGGCGACTGTTGAAAATAGCCCCCGCCGATTAATCACTCATGGCGTTATCATAGGTACGGCTTTAACATCCCGTTTTCGAGGCCAAGGTGAAACTATCGGATCTTGAGATTTTCGTTGTCGGCAACCCGCCTCCAGGCTGGGGTGGTCGGTACTTTATTTTCGTTAAGTTGACGACCAGTGACGGCCTCGTCGGCTATGGCGAGGTGTACTCTGCATCGGTTGGCCCAAAGGCCATGCGCGGTGTCATTGAGGATGTTTTCGAGCGGCATATGCGCTGGGAGAATCCCGAGAATATCGAGATGATGTTTCGCCGGGCATATTCTTCGGGATTTACCCAAAGGCCTGACCTCACAGTGATGGGGGCATTTTCTGGCCTGGAGATGGCGTGTTGGGACATTCTCGGTAAGGCGCACGAGCGTCCAGTGTATGCACTCCTTGGCGGGCTGATGAATGAGCGCATCCGCTCCTACAGTTATCTTTATCCGCTGGAGCGCCATGACATAAAAACCTTCTGGAATGACCCGGAAATGGCAGTCGAAAGTGCCCAGCATATGCTCGAGCAGGGCTTCACCGCGATGAAATTTGATCCCGCAGGGCCCTATACCTTACGAGGCGGACATCAGCCTGCGCTCAGTGATATTGCTCGCTCTGTTGCTTTTTGCAAGCGTATCCGCGAGACCGTCGGTACGCGCGCCGATATTCTGTTCGGGACGCACGGGCAGTTCACCACCTCCGGTGCAATCCGGCTCGCGAGAGAGCTCGAACCCTATGACCCGCTGTGGTTTGAAGAACCCTGCCCGCCCGACAATCTTCTGGAGTTTGCCAATGTGGCGCGCCAATGCCGAATCCCGATTGCCACAGGTGAGCGCTTAACCACGAAGGCCGAGTTTTCGGCACTTTTGCGTACCGGCGGAGTGGCTATTTTGCAGCCTGCGCTCGGCCGTTCCGGCGGTATCCTGGAGACAAAAAAAATCGCAGCAATAGCCGAGGCTTTTAATTCGCAGGTTGCACCGCATCTTTACGCGGGACCGGTTGAGTGGGCAGCCAATATCCAGCTGGCAGCCAATATTCCCAACCTGTTGATGGTGGAAACGATCCAGACCGGTGGCGATTTTCATCGCCGGCTAATCGGCGATACCATCCGCTGGAACGAGGGATACATCGAAGCGCCAACCGCGCCAGGTCTTGGAATTGAGTTCGACGAGTCACTGGCGCGCGCCCATCCATGGAATGGCGATGGCCTGCATCTGGAGATGCGTGAAGCTCCCTGTGATTATTCTTCGGAGAATGTTTTCCTCGGTGGCGCACCGCCCGTTGAAAAAGATTCTGGCGATTGATGCGAATTGATACCGTGAACAAAGAGTGCCCAGAGGTAAGGTATGGCGACAGTTGAAACCTCGTCTGATTTCCACTGGAAATGCGATCACACCTGGCGTCGCGCGTCAGTCAATACGCTCTGGTGCCTCGCGGGCTGCTCTATAGGGGATTTTGGGACCATCTTCTTCTTTCAGTTGACCGGCATTGGTTGGTCGACCCTTGCCATCATGATGCTCGCCATCGTCAACGGCATCCTGACCTCAATCGCACTTGAGACTGCGGTTCTTTCCCGGCAGATGCCGCTCGCCAATGCATTCCGAACGGCTGTGGGGATGTCACTGATTTCGATGGTGGCGATGGAAGTCGCCATGAACATCGTTGACGTACTGTTGACCGGCGGCGCCATACTCAACTGGTGGGTGATCCCGATGATGCTCATTGCGGGGTTTTTGACACCACTACCGTACAACTACTGGCGTTTAAAGGCGCTCGGCAAAGCCTGCCACTGAGCCGGTGGGATTCAGCCCAGGGTTTTCGGAATCTCAGATTCGCGCCGGGCAATGAATTCTTGAAGTGCCTGGTCCAGCGTCGGATCGATGGGTGGCGCCTCGTAACGCACCAACCAGTCACGGGCTTTGGCAAGACCCACCTGTTCGGTGGATCGGCGGCCTTCAGCCTCCCACTGCTCAAAGGTGACGTTGTTCTGGGACGGAAAAATAAAAAGATTTGATTTGCGCGTGTGCGCCGTGCCCAGAAAGTGTCCGCCGGGACCGACGTCCTGGATGGTTTCAAAGATCTCCTCAAGGTCGTCGTAGCGGGGTCCCTGACAGAAATGATAGAAGGCATCCAGTTGCTCAAAGTCGATGACG
>JAAZYQ010000204.1 GCA_014239575.1 Gammaproteobacteria bacterium | reverse complement strand
CGCGGCGAGAACCTTGCCCACTTGCTGGCCTGGTGTATCAGCGAGAACATGACGGCGCTGCAGATGCAGCGGCAGCGACCAGATTCTGCACGAGGCGGCCGATGAGGGCCGTATCGCGGGTTATAACGCTGCGCATACCAAAAGCCTTGCTTTTGCCCGCAAAACTTCGTTGGCGATTACCTTCACCTCACCCAATATCTGTACTGTGGGCGCATCCTTGGCTGACCTTGATCCTGATACCACAGCCATCGGCGAGATGCGACTGGGGCCGGTAGGTCGGGCGCTGGTCATGGGCGCTAACCGTGGCATTGTGCGCCTTTACGCCGACAAGATCAGTGGCGTGCTGCTGGGCGCTACTTTGGTGGCTGAGCGCGGCGAGAACCTTGCCCACTTGCTGGCCTGGTGTATCAGCGAGAACATGACGGTGCTGCAGATGCTGCGAAAACCTTTTTATCATCCCACGATGGAAGAAGCTCTACAGGGTGCTCTGCGTGACCTTTTGCCGAAGGTGGAACTTGTGCCAGAACTTTCCGACGCCCCGGTGGAACTCGAAGCGCTGAGTTGAAACGGTATTGGCGGGTTAACGCTTGATCGACGAAATGGTATCGACAAACGGCGGGAAGTGATCGCCGGGCCGGTCAGCAAAGAAGCGTTGCAGAGCTTGAATCACCACCGGGAAGGCTATATCAGACCAGGGGATCTCCTTCTCGGAAAAAAGCGCGGTTTCAAGACTTTCAATACCCGGGGCAAATTTACCGTCCAGTAACTCTGCCCGGAAGATCATGTAAACCTGGCTGACATGGGGGATATTGAATATCGCATATAGCCCGCTGATCTCAACGCGGGTGCAGGCTTCCTCGTAGGTTTCGCGGATGGCTGCCTGTTCGATGGTTTCGCCATTTTCCATAAAGCCGGCGGGAATGGTCCAAAGACCATGGCGTGGCTCGATTGCCCGGCGACACAGCAGAATCTGCCCCTGCCAATGCGGAATACAGCCGGCAATGATCTTGGGGTTCTGGTAGTGAACCTCGCCGCAGGCATCGCAGATATGCCGCTCCTTGGTATCGCCATCGGGAACTCGGATGGCTACTGGTGAGGCGCACTGACTACAGAATTTCATCAAGGTTTTTGGTTTTTTGAGTCCCTAACCACTATAGCATCACCGGGCGAACACGCGGGTTAAGGTGTCGTTGCCATGTCTTACCCTAGAAAACCTGTCGTTGAAAGTCGTGCGCCACTGTATTAAAACTGACTCTGGATACTCCCAATCTCACCTGGAACATCACTTATGTCTGAAACAGATGACTCAACCCAGCAGAACGTCTTTGGTGAACCGCTTGAAACATGCTCAGAAAAACCATTAACTGGATGGTTTCGTGATGGTTGCTGCCATACCGATGATGCGGATCACGGTGTGCACACGGTATGCGCCAAGGTCACCGATGCGTTCCTGCAATGGCTCAAATCGGATGGCAATGATCTGGTGACACCGCATCCGCAGTTTGGTTTTCCGGGACTGAAAGATGGCGATTGCTGGTGCGTAGGCGCTGCGTCCTACGCCAGGGCGCTTGAGGCCGGGGTTGCCTGCCGAGTGTATCTTGCACGTACACACATTCGGACACTGGATATCATTCCGATGGAAAAACTTAAAAGCTACGCACTCGATTTGTCGTGATCGCAAGACAGCTAATTGCGCTGCGCTCTTGACGAATCTGTGCCGGTGCTTTGTAATCCAGACCCCGCTTGTAGTATCCCCGTGGCCAGGTAGCTCAGTTGGTAGAGCAGTGGACTGAAAATCCTCGTGTCGGCAGTTCGATTCTGTCCCTGGCCACCACGCTCTTTTTAGTACCCACTAACCGGTGACATTTACTCGGAAATAGCTATAACTCGACCAATACTCAATCAAGGCCCAACGCCCGCTTTTGTTCCCTGCTAAATGCTTGCAAGACGCGGTCTGCAATAATAGCGATTAATGCCATGCTGAGCCCTGCCACCAATCCCAGTCCAAAGTCCGCCTGCCCAAGGGCAATATAAACAGCTTGGCCTAAGCCCTGGGTCCCAACAAGCGCGGCAATCACCAGCATTGCTAGCGCGAACATTATCGTCTGATTAAGGCCCAGCATAATCTCAGGGATTGCGAGAGGCAATCGCACCTGCCAAAGCAACTGGTGCCTCTTACAACCCATTGCCTCCGCCGCTTCAATTACTGTTGGGTCAACGTGCCGCAGACCGTGTTCGGTATAACGAATAGCCGGGACAATCGCATAGGCAATAATTGCAAGAAATGCAGTGAATTCTCCGATTTGGAAGA
>JAAZYQ010000203.1 GCA_014239575.1 Gammaproteobacteria bacterium | reverse complement strand
CTGAATGGCGCTGACCTGGCCGGCGTTGATCTTAGCGGGGCTACCCTGTGGATGACTTTTCTGGAAAGGGCAGATCTGCAAGGGGCGGTACTCAAAGGCGCTAATATCAACCGGGTGAAATTCACCGGTGCTAATTTGAGCCAGGCTGATCTTTCCGGGGCTGACGCACGCAAAACGGTCTTTACCCATGCCGACCTCAGCGGTGCTGATCTCTCTAGTGCGAATCTTGCCGAGGCGTTTCTTGAAGAGGCAAAGCTGAGCGGTGCAAAACTCGATGGGGCCACGATGCTGATTACCATAATGCATCGAGCCGACTTCACCGGTGCCAGCCTGGTATCAGCCAATATCCGACAGGCTCTGGGCCGAGAAACCGTTTTTGCCGGCGCAGATCTATCGGGGGCAGATCTGGGTTGGGCTGTGCTGGTGGGGGCGGACTTTCGGCAAGCAAACCTTAGCGGTACTGATCTAGAGGGGGCCGACTTGACGGGCGCGGATCTCAGCGGCGCCATCTGGACAGACGCCAGCCCGTGTTACTCTGCTAGCTGCGATGAAAGAGCCTATGCCGACTGACGTAGCGGTGTCGCGTAGAAGTGATCTGAATCAAGAGAAGAAGTCATGTCAAAACCTTTATGTATCATTGTCGGCTTCGGCGAAGGCCTTGGTCGTGCGTTGGCCACAAAGTTTGCGAGTTGCGGATTTGACCTCGCGTTGATCTCGCGGTCGGAGAAAGTTAGTGCGGCCGCGGCAGATATCGTAGCTACGGCAAATGGTGCATCGAGGGTCAGGCTCTTTTGTGCTGATGTGACTCGGCCCGAAATGTTGGAATCGACGATTGCGACCATCGATCAAGAAATGGGAGAGACCGATCTCCTAATCTATAACGTACGGGGGAACTTTGCCGCCTGCGAACCGCTCGACATGTCCTATGATGCTCTAGAGAATGTTTATCGGGAAGAGGTCGTTGGTGCATTTGCGGCGGCCAAAGCCGTTCTTCCCGGCATGATCAATCGCTCCCGAGGCAGTGTATTCTTTTCAAGCGCAACGGCGGCTTTTCGAGGCTCAAGCACTCATCCGCTCTATGCGATCGGCAAGTTTGGGTTGCGCGCGCTCTCACAGAGTTTGTCCAAGGCGTACGCTAAGCGCGGTATTCATATTGTGCATTTCAGACTGGACTGTGACCTTGATACGCCGATTATGCGCGAGCTTTATGGTCAAGATTATGATCCAGGAAAACTCGCTAATCCTGATGGTGTTGCCGAGTCATACTGGCTGACCTATCAACAGCCCGGATCCGCCTGGAGTAATGAGGTGGAACTCAGGCCCTATACAGAAGGTTGGACCTATTGATTCCGCCATGGGGGCAGCTCGTCCTGAGCAACAAGGAGATAAATTGATGTCATACAAACTGTTCTATGCCCCGGGAAGCGCGGCGATGGGAACCCGGGTGATGCTGGAGGAGATCGGTGCGCCATATGAACTGCTTGAATCAACGATCGATATGGACAAGCCCCGCCCACCCGAACAGTTAGCGCTGAACCCCAACGGCTGGGTTCCAGTTTTAATTTGGGATGACAAAGCCATGTACGAGTGTGCTGCCATTACCATGTTTCTTGGTGATCGTCATCCAGAGGCAAACCTTGCGCCTGCCGTGAATGATCCCGACAGGGGTTTGTATCTGCAGACATTGGTGTATTTCTCAAATTCCGTTCAGAACGCCTTTCAGCTTGATTACTATCCAGATCGTTTTGCAGACACCCAAAATGATGAGGCCAGTGCCCAGAGACGAGGTATCCGGCGCTTGTGCGAGACGTGGAAGGTCATAGACAACCAGATTGGTACTAACCGGTGGGTATTAGGAGAACGTTTTAGTTCGGTAGATATTTATCTCTTTATGCTGACCACGTGGTTGCGGCCGTCCAGGGGGCAACCCAAGGTCAGTGAATTTCCCAACGTCAAGCGTATTGCGGATGCGGTTCTGTCGCGTGAGAGCGTAGGGAAAGTCTACAAAGAGTGGATTACGGGTGATACTTATGGCTACTGACCGCAACTTCTTTAAACACCGTACAGAATAGCGATAGACCATTTTGGTTAGAGTGATCGAAAAGGCGGGGCATTAAGACTTCGCTTTACGCCTGTATTACCCATACGGTTCCGGGTCTGGTACGAATGCAACATATCTCTCCTATATTCAACGAACTGTGCGAGGTAGAGTCGCTCACGTTCGAGCGCGATGGCTGGCAGTTGGTGCGGTGCATTAAAACGGGCTTGGTATTCCTGCCCAACCCGCCCCCTTACAACGCGCTTGAAAAATCCCTGGCCTGGGAGC
>JAAZYQ010000202.1 GCA_014239575.1 Gammaproteobacteria bacterium | reverse complement strand
GGCACCGCGTTGTAATCCGAGCGAGCTGGGTCTCGCGATCCCGGCGCACACAGGCACCCGTTACAGTGATGTCACTGTCAAGTGCTCGCAAACCAAAAAGTAACCCGGCATGGGTGTTGCCGCTGCCGGAGGCCACCACGATTTCATCTATCTGATAATCCGCATCGGCCAGTTGATCAAGAATCTCCGCCGCTGCGCGGACATAACCGAGCGCCCCCAGCGGTGGGTGACCCGGCGCCAGGGGGATGATGTAAGGTTTTTTACCTGACCCTCGCAGTTCGGCGGCTATGGCCTGCAGATTGGCATCTGCGCCGGCTTCGTCTTCACCCTTGGGGTAGGCATGCATCACGGCACCCAGAATCCGGTCCAGCAGCACATTTCCCGATTCTCGGTATTTCGCTCCCACATCGGACACCCGCTCTTCTAGCTGGATGTGACAGGCGAGGCCGAGTTTTGCCGCCCCGGCTGCTGCCATGCGAACAAAGTTTGACTGTACGGCGCCCGTGATCAGAACGGTATCTGCGCTTTGCTCAAGCGCATCGCCAAAATAGTACTCAAGTTGGCGCGCCTTGTTGCCACCCATGGCCAGTCCTGTGCAGTCATCTCGCTTTACATACAGCGGTCCAGAGCCAAGATACTTGCCAAGGATGGGCAGTGGCTCGATAGGGGTGGGCGTATGTGCCAGCGGTGTACGAGCAATGGTGTGCAGCTTTGCGAGTGCCGACATATCGTAGTCATCAATAATAAAAAGTAACCCAACTGACTCTGCCTATGGCCAGTCCGCAAGGCAAGTGCCAGAGGTTTACGCGCTCAGAGTGGCCCCGCCCTGGGCAATGCGTTTATTGATGAATTCGTCGATTTCTGCAAGGCGATCATCGGCTAAAGGTGGCGGCGTGAAGTTCGCCAGCGCCTCGCGGGCAATACGGTTGGCACGGTGGGTGGTATCCACTGATCCCTTCTCCTGCCAGGTTTCAAAATTAGACCAGTCCGAAAGCATGGGCGTGTAAAAGGCCGTCTCATAACGTGCTAGCGTATGTTGAGTGCCGAAGAAGTGGCCGCCGGGTTCAATCTCATCAAAGGCTGAAAGGGCGAGCGTATCCTCGTTGCACTCGACAGGCTGCATTAGGCTCGCGAACATCTGCAGCATCTCCACATCGATGATAAATTTCTCCAGCGACGCGGTGAGCCCCCCCTCGAGCCAGCCGGCGCCGTGCAACAGTAGATTGCAGCCGCCCATAATCGCTCCCCAGCAGGACATCTGCGATTCGTATACCGATTGCGCATCAGGTGCATTGGAAGCGTTCACGTTCGACGTACGGTAGGGCAGGTGATAACGTCGTGCCAGTTGCCCGGAAGCGAAAGCGGCTTTGACATATTCCGGCGTACCAAAGGCTGGTGCGCCGGATTTCATATCCACGTTACTGGTGAAGCCGCCGTACACCACCGGTGCGCCCGGTTGAACAATCTGAGCCAGGGCGATCCCGGCCAGGGCTTCAGCATTCTGCTGAGCCAGCGCGCCAGGCAGGGTGATCGGAGCCATGGCACCGGCCAGGGTAAAGGGGGTCAGAATCATGGCTTGGCGGGCGCGGGCAAAGTCGATAACCCCAGCGCACATTAATTCATCCAACTGCAGCGGCGAGTTGGCATTAACTACCGTGTAGCAGTGCACCCGGTCTTCAAAGGCGCGTTGGTCCAGACCCTGAGCTATGCGTAGAATCTCCAGGGAATCTTCAACTACCTCACGACCCCGCGAGTAAATAAAGGTAGGCTTATCTGTCAAAGTGACGACCGAGCGCGTGCTGTGCAGATGGCGGACGTTGGTCGGCAGATCCTGTGGCTCTACCATGGGCGTGGTCAGGTGCAGTACATCGTAGGTTTGTGCCAGGCGCAAAAGATCACGGTAAGTCTCGTGGGTGCCAGCTCGTCTGCCGCCCTCAAGATCCGAGTAATTCGGTGGCCCGCCAACCGTGGCAAAAACCAGGTTATCGCCGCCCACCTCAAACCAGCGTTGTGGTGCCCGACCCTGCATGGTGAATGTTGCGGGACTCTGGCCTATGGTCTCGAGCACCATGTCCGGATCAAAACGCACCATAAAGGTATCGATATCTACCTTGGCGCCCGCCGTTGCGTAAAGTTGACGGGCCTCGGCGCTCAGCACCTTGATACCTTTGTCTCGCAGCAGGGTAAGTGAGGTCTGGTGTATTGCCTCAATATGATCGTCACTGAACTGTGCGATCGGCGGGTAAGGATTCTTAAGGCGCAGCCATGACTCGGCCTGTGGTGCGGGCCTGCTTCTATCGTCGCGTCGGGATCGTCTGCGCTGCTGAGCCATG
>JAAZYQ010000201.1 GCA_014239575.1 Gammaproteobacteria bacterium | reverse complement strand
ACATGGTCGAGTGCGTTCTCTGGGGATACATATTTGGTGTGCGCCCCAATAACAATGCCGAGCTCGACTTCCCAGTCGGTTTTAACCGATCCCCGAATTAATTCAATGTTGTCGTTGGGCCCCGAGATAGCACTGGTGGTTTTCATAAACACGATCGGCTCGGTTGGAATAGGCATTCCGGTTTCCTTGGCGTGATCGGTGTAATTAAGGCCAATACAGACAAATTTGCCGATTTGACCGACACAGGGTCCGAGGCGGGGATTGCCTTCAACGCGGGGCAGGCTGCTTGGGTCTATCGATGCAATTCGTTCAAGTTCACCCGCTTGGACGGTCGCAGGCGAAATGTCATCTACTATGGATGACAAATCGCGAATGCTACCTTGGTCATCGAGTATGCCCGGCTTCTCCGCACCGACTTCTCCATATCGCACTAATCTCATAATGGCTCCCTCGCCGTTTATCTAGATGAAAACGCAGTGGTGGTCCCCTGACAAAATCTTGGTGACAATGGATTCCACACGTCGGTGCTATTGTATGCAATTGCGTCGCCAGCGGCGACTGAAACCGGCTAGAGTGGTTGGTGGGTAACGCACAAGAAATTCGATTGGCCGTGCAACCGGCGTAGCGTAGAATGATAGTGAACCGAAAATTCGGATTGTGGGTGCTCCCCGGGAGTTGCCTTGCAGGCGGGTGTTGGCACTGGGTGGCACGACACCGCAATCTTCAATTAATACAGGACAGCGCATAAGAAAATGAGCATGGAACTTGCGAATAAAGTGGCCCTGGTGACGGGAGGTTCCCGTGGAATTGGCCGCGCAGCCAGCATTGCCCTTGGGCAGGCCGGGGCAAAGATTGCGGTGAACTATATGCACGATGATGCAGCGGCACAGGCGACTTTGTCCAAGATTGAAGAGGTTGGTGGTGGCGGTGCAATCTACCAGGCAGACGTGGCGGACGAATCAGCGGTTCAGGGAATGATCAAGGACATTGAGCAGGCACTTGGCCCGATAGACATACTGGTTACCAGCGCCGGCATCATGAGTGCGCAGCATCACAGCAAGCTGACGCTCGAAAATTACCGTGAGATTATGACCACCAATGTCGATGGCACCTTTATCCCCATCATGGCGGTTAAAGATGGGATGATTGCTCGAGGCGGCGGATCTATTGTTTGTATTGCGTCGGTTGCCGGATTGCGCTCGCGACCCACGATGATTCCATACAGTGTCTCAAAAGCGGCTGTGATCGGGCTGACACGGTGTTTCGCTGCTGCCTTGGGACCGCAGATCCGGGTTAACGGTGTGGCGCCAGGGCTTATTCAAACAGATATGACTAAGGCTATGCAGTCCGGTGCAAAAGAGGCGATGAAAGAAGAGGCGTTTCTTAAGAGACTGGGTGTGCCTGAAGATATTTCCCAGGCGATCCTGTTTCTGGCTTCTGATCGTGCGAGTTTTGTTTCCGGGCAGACATTTGTCGTCGACGGTGGGCGGGTGACCATCCCCTGAATATTCGTATATTTTCAGTTAGTTGAGCGCCTTTCGCCACCAGGCAATTGTCGTATTGCCACTGCAGGCGGTTCTCGTCGCCATCGTGATGCATGCCTTGTGGGGCGGTAACCCTGTCGCCGTTAAATTCGGCCTGCTTGTTTTCCCTCCCATGTGGAGCGCTTTTATTCGCTTTGTTATCGGTATTGTTTGTATTGCCAGTTGGGCCGCAGTTCGCGGAATCCCCATGTGGCCCAAGCCCGGGGAGTGGCGCTTATTGATGATGATCGGGATTCTGTTTGTGCTGCAGATTGGCACCATGAATATTGGATTCGACCTCACCCAGGGCTCCATCGCAGCCATCTTGATTTCTACTAACCCGTTCTTTGCAGCCCTCGCGGCACATTTTGTAATCGCGGGTGACCGTTTAAGCGCTCGTAAGGTTATAGGGCTCATCATCGCATTTGCTGGCATTGTCGTGGTGTTGCTCGCTGGTTTCAGCGTTGAAGATTTGAACCCTATTGGTTTGGGCAGTGTCGTAGTGCTCTTGAGTGCAGCTTTGTTAGGGCTACGGCTGGTTTTCATGGCCAAGGTGCAGCAGAAGATTTCTGGTGTTCGTGTGGTGCTCTGGCAGATGATTCTTTCGTTGCCACTGTTCGCTATCGCTGCAATCACACTGGAAACTATTCGCTGGGAGAATCTCGCTTTTGCGCCAATTGCCGGACTACTTTACCAGGGCGTTGTAATCGCCGGCGTGGGGTTTATGGTGATTTCCTACCTTTTGAGTCGATACACACCAAGCGTTATTACCAGTTTCAACTTTATCTCTCCAGTGTCGGGGGTTTTGCTCAGCGCCGTTTTCCTGG
>JAAZYQ010000200.1:302-2366 GCA_014239575.1 Gammaproteobacteria bacterium | reverse complement strand
TCGCATTCTGGGACGAGTGTTCGCCCCGGCGGACCACATATCCCGCCTGCCGGGCGGTGGTGGCAGCCGGTCTGCAGACCCTATCGGCCCGAAAGGCGATGTATGAGGCAGTCCAGAGCGCTTACTTTCTTCTCGCCAAAAACCCAAGCGAGGAAAGCACCCTGATCACGTTGGCCGGAGAGCTTGGCCTGGATGCGCAGCGTTTCGCGCAGGATCTAAGCTCGAGAGTGGTTGATCAACAGTTGGCATCCGAGCTCCACAAGGTCCGAGAGTTCGGTGTTACTGGCTTTCCAAGCCTGATCTGGCACCGGCACCCGCCCGATGCACCTGCTCGTTCTGGACTGCTTGCGACAGGCTATACGGACCTCGACCGCCTGCGCGCACGCTGGGCAGAGTTGCTGGCTTGATCCATGACCCCGAAAACGGGTTCCGATCCGGCCTAAATCAGACCCAATAACCGGTCTTTATCAGCACATATGATTGACCCACGGGCCCGCGCTCCCCTATACTGCGCGCCCTTTACTGCAGTATAAAATGGCCAAACAGCTCTATGGTCGCGGCCCAAAATCCGATTGAGATCGGCACGATGCCAGAGGCGCCGGGATCGACTCGCTCGCAGATAACGGCGAATCCCGGAGATGTGCTCCGGTGGGTGTTCGTGTTTGCCGGTGTAACCATGGTGTTGATAACCGGGTTGCTTGCCTTACTGGTCGATGGCCAGGCACAGTCGAGTCTTCTGGGCGGGGGAATTGCCTTCGTAGCAAACGGGTACTCGGTCTGGCGGGTTTTCTCTGCGCCAGCTGATATCTCGGGAGAGGTTACGCTGTTCAATTTGTACCGGGCAGAATTTGGCAAACTGGTTATTGTCGGCGCGCTCTGTGCAACGGCTTTCGCCCTGGTGGACCAACTCGCCGTCGGGGGTTTTCTGGCGGGATTGCTGGCAACGCTGCTCGCGGCGACAATCGGCGCGATCTTTGCCCAACGGAACGATGTTGGTGAGCAACCGGCAGGATAAATACTGAGAACCGTTTTGAGATGGCATCAAGCGAAGCACTGACAACAACGGGCTACATCAAGCACCACCTGCAGAACCTGACCTTCGGTCAGCACGCCGACGGTACGTGGGGCATCGCGCATAGCGCAGCGGAAGCCAAAGCCATGGGTTTCTGGGCAATCCATCTGGATACGATGTTCTGGTCGATGCTGCTTGGTGCGCTTTTCATCTGGGTATTCCGACGGGCTGCTGTGCGCGCCAGCGTCGGTACACCGAGCGGCCTGCTTAATTTTGTCGAGTGGGTGGTGGAATTCGTTGACGACAACGTCCGCAGTTCATTCTCCCACAAGAATGATCTGGTCGCTCCGCTCGCCCTAACGCTGTTTGTCTGGGTGCTGTTGATGAACACGATGGATCTGGTTCCGGTCGACTGGCTGCCCGAAATCGCTAAACTGATGGGCATTGAATATATGAAGGTCGTGCCGACAACCGACCCCAACGCGACTTTTGGTATGGCACTCGGCGTATTCGTGCTGACACTCTTTTACAGCATCAAAGTGAAAGGCATCGGGGGATTCGCGGCAGAACTTACGATGCAGCCCTTTCAGGCGAAGAACCCAATTCTGAAGGTTCTTTTCCTGCCCGCGAACTTCTTTCTTGAATTCGTCAGCCTGATTTCCAAACCGATTTCGCTGTCGCTGCGTCTCTTTGGTAATCTCTTTGCCGGGGAAATGATTTTTATCCTGATCGCCCTGCTATTTTCGGGCGGTGCGGTGCTGGCCGTTGCTGGCGGTGTACTGCAATGGGCGTGGGCGGTGTTTCATATCCTGATCGTGCTGTTGCAGGCGTTTATTTTCATGACCCTGACGATCGTTTATCTGGAGATGGCGCACAGCCACCACTAACTGTTTTTCGAATCCCGATCTGACTTAACCTGACAAACTTCCAACAGGAGAATCTCATGGAAACAGCTCTACTCTACGTTGCAGGCGCGGTACTGCTTGGCCTTGCTGGCGTTGGCGTTGGCGTAGGCGTGGGTGTGCTCGGTGCACGCTTTCTGGAGGGTATTG
>JAAZYQ010000200.1:0-292 GCA_014239575.1 Gammaproteobacteria bacterium | reverse complement strand
CCCAGTTCTTCATCGTAATGGGCCTGGTGGACGCCATCCCGATTATTGGTGTCGCCATCGCGCTCTACATCATGTTTGCTGTTGTTGGCGGCTAAACGACCAGATTAGGTAACGGCTATGAACATCAATCTGACGCTGATTGGCCAGAGTGTGGCGTTTGTCGTTTTCGTCTGGTTTTGCATGAAGCTCGTCTGGCCCCCGATTGTTACGGCCTTGAACGATCGCAAGACCAAGATCGCCAACGGACTCGCGGCTGCCGAAGAAGGCCAGCAGGCAAAAGCCAAAGCGCAAG
>JAAZYQ010000001.1 GCA_014239575.1 Gammaproteobacteria bacterium | reverse complement strand
GCCTGGCAGGCCGGGCTACGCGAAGGTGATCTGATTATCTCGGTGAACAAGCAACTGATCTACAGCCTGGAAGACGTGCAGCGCGCAGTCAAGAAGCAGGCCTCGATACTGCTACTTAATATTCAACGTGGCGAGTCGGCGCTTTTTATCGTGATCCGTTGAGTCTGCGTATCTGCCAGCGAGCATCTTTCACCCCAAACCCATACCAATGACCATGAAAGACAACCTGATCGCACCGTCTATTTTATCTGCCGATTTTGCACGGCTGGGCGAGGAAGTCGATAACGTGCTGATCGCCGGCGCCGATATGGTCCACTTTGATGTGATGGACAATCACTACGTGCCTAATCTCACCATTGGTCCGCTGGTGTGCGAAGCGTTGCGCAAGCACGGAGTAACGGCGCCTATCGATGTGCACCTGATGATCCGCCCGGTGGATCGCATCATTCCGGATTTTGCCGCGGCCGGGGCCAGCTACATTACTTTTCACCCCGAGGGGAGCGAGCACGTGGATCGCACCTTGCAGCTGATTCGCGACCAGGGCTGCAAAGCCGGGCTGGTATTCAACCCGGCCACCCCGCTCACGCATCTGCAATATGTTATGGATAAAGTCGATATGGTGTTGCTGATGTCGGTGAATCCAGGCTTTGGCGGGCAGAGCTTTTTGCCATCAGCACTGGATAAATTGCGCCAGGTCCGCCAGCTGATCGATGAGTCTGGCCAGGATATCCGCTTGGAGATCGATGGTGGGGTCAAAGTAGACAACATTGGCGCTATTCACGCCGCTGGCGCCGATACATTTGTCGCGGGCTCGGCAATCTTCGGCGCGGCCCAAGCGCAAGACCCTAACGATTACGACAGCGTGATCAGCGCCCTGCGCGAGGAACTGGCCGGATCCGCTCATTGAGGCATCCCGATCCGGTCACTGCCCGGTCCGCAATGACGTTCGCCGCTCGCGGCATTATCTTTGATCTCGATGGCACCTTGGTGGATTCGGCGCCGGATCTGATCGGTGCCAGCAACCGGATGCTAAGGGCCATGGGCCGCAACACGGTCGATCCGGAAATCGCGCGCAGTTGGATTGGCAACGGCGCGCGACGGCTGGTTGAAAGAGCGCTTGCCGGCGATTTTGATGGCACTGCATCAGCGCAGCTGGTGGATGAGGCCTACCCCCTGTTTGAGCAGTTTTACCGCGAAGATCTGTGCCGTGACAGCGTGCTCTATCCCACCGTTCGCGAGACGCTCGCGCAATGCCACAAGGCAGGTTTGCCGCTGGCCTGTGTCACTAACAAGCCTGCGGCTTTTACCCGACCGCTGCTTGAGGCGCTGGGCGTTGCCCGGTACCTGGATCCGATCATTGCCGGAGATGATCTAGCGCAAAAAAAACCCGATCCGATGCCTTTGCAGCATGTCGCCGGGCAATGGCAGCTGGCAACCAAGGACTGCCTGCTGGTGGGCGATTCGATCAGCGATTTTCGTGCCGCCCGCTCTTGCGATATGCCGGTGATGCTGGTCAGCTATGGCTACAGCCAGGGTTTGGATCTGGCAGAGCTGGGGCCAGACGCTGTGATAGACTCACTCGCCCAAATGGCGGAACTAATTGAATTGACAGAAGAATGACAGGCGTGACTCACAGGTGGGTTATTGCTTGGCGATGGTGAAAACCCTCGTCTGGCCCCATAACACTTTAACTTACCTGTAACCGTATCGCGATGATTCTTCATGATTACCCAAGCCGCTAACTCCGCTTCGATTCTCCCCGGTAGCCCCTACCCCAACGCCCGGCGTGCGCCATGATCACGCGCGCTGAGTACGATCGCCTGGCCCGCGACGGCTATAACCGGATTCCGTTACACCGCGAGGTGCTGGCCGATCTGGAAACCCCGGTGAGCGCCTACCTGAAAATGGCACAGGGCCCCTACAGCTACCTGTTTGAATCAGTTCAGGGTGGCGAGAAATGGGGCCGTTACTCAATCATCGGGCTGCCGTGCTCGACCGTGGTTCGGATTAAGGCCGATCTGCTGCTGATCGAGCAGGACGGACAAGAGATTCACCGCCAACACACCGATGACCCTCTGGAGGCCATCCAGAAAATCCATCGCCAGTTCAACGTGCCCGAGTTGGATTCCATGCCCCGTTTCAATGGCGGGCTGGTGGGTTATTTTGGTTATAACTCGGTGCGCTTTATCGAACCGCACTTGGGCGGCCAGGATTTGCCAGACCCAGTGGGGGCACCCGATATTCTGCTGATGGTCTCTGATGAGCTGCTGGTCTTTGATAACTTAAGCGGCCGGCTGCACGTGGTGGTTCATACCGACCCGGAATCCGATGACGCCTGGCTGTCGGGGCGGGATCGTCTGGATCAACTGGTTGAGCAGATCTCGAGCCTTTCGGTAAGCCGCGCTGCACCGGTCACCGAGGCCATCAGCGAAAGCGATTTTCGCTCCTCGTTTGCCCGTGAAGATTTCGAAGATGCTGTAGAGCGTTGCAAGGAATACATCCAAAGCGGCGATATCTTCCAGGTGGTGTTGTCGCAGCGCCTGTCGATCCCTTTCGAGGCTGATCCGGTCACCCTGTACCGCGCCTTGCGCACGGTGAACCCCTCGCCCTACATGTATTTTCTGGATCTGGACGATTTTCATATCGTCGGCTCCTCCCCGGAGATCCTGGCGCGATTGGAAGATGGCGAGGTTACCGTGCGGCCTATTGCCGGTACCCGTCGGCGTGGCCACAGCGAGGAAGAAGATCAGCGCCTTGAAGAAGAATTGATCTCTGATCCCAAGGAGCTCGCCGAGCATCTGATGCTGGTGGATCTGGGCCGCAACGATGTCGGGCGTATTGCGACCACTGGCTCGGTCACCTTGACTTCCAAAATGCAGGTTGAGCGCTACTCACACGTGATGCATATCGTCTCAAACGTTACCGGCGAACTGGCAGACGATCTGGACGCCATTGACGTGCTGCGTGCCACCTTTCCGGCAGGCACGGTATCGGGTGCGCCCAAAGTCCGAGCCATGGAGATCATCGGCGAGCTTGAGCCCGAGGGCCGCGGCATCTACGCCGGGGCCGTTGGTTACATTGGCTGGAACGGCAACATGGATACCGCGATTGCCATACGCACGGCCATCATCGCCGATGGCCAGCTGCATATACAGGCCGGGGCCGGCATCGTTGCCGATTCCATAGCGGCCAACGAGTGGCAGGAGACCATGAACAAGGGCCGCGCTATTTTCCGTGCTGTGGCCATGGCCGTCGCCGGGCTCGACCCTGACGTACTGGAAGATTGACGCCGCGTAACACCGTGTAACCCGGCGCTTGGTTAAAGGCGCCATTAGCGCGCTACCCCTGGCGGACGTTCTTTCATGAAAGAAAAAACCAACGTTCTTTTTTTATTCAGCGATGAGCATCGCCGGGATGCATTGGGGTGTTACGGGCATAAGCTGGTGCAAACCCCGCACCTGGATAAACTGGCATCACAGGGAACGCGTTTTAGCCAGGCCTACACTCCCTCGCCGATCTGTGTGCCGGCCAGAGCCTCTTTGGCCACTGGCCAGTACGTACACAACACCCGCTGCTGGTCCAACGCCCAGGCATACCAGGGCGAGCCGTCCAGCTTTGGCCACCAGTTGGTACGCCAGGGGCACCGGGTCGATTCCATCGGCAAGCTGCACTATCGCGGCAAAGATGACGATAACGGTTTTGAGAACGAGATTCTGGGGCTGTATATCAAAAACGGCACCGGCTGGATCAAGGGCTTGTTGCGCGATCACGAATCGGTAATGGATGTCTCGGCCTATGCGCGGGAGATTGGGCCTGGCGAGGGCAGTTATACCGACTACGATCTTGAGGTAACCCGCCACGCCTGCGATTGGCTGCAAAATACCGCTACCCACACAAGCACCAAACCCTGGACGCTTTTTGTCTCCTGGCTCCGCCCACATTACCCGCTTATCTGTCCTTCTGAGTTCTACGCGATGTATCCGTTGGAAAAGATGGACCAGGCGCGTTTTATAGATGAGGCAGATCTACCCCAGCATCCGCTACTAAAGATTCTTCGTCGCAACTTTAACTATGATGTGCATTTTGATGATCACACCCGGCAGATCGCCCGCGCCTCGTATTACGGTCTGTGCAGTTTTCTGGATGCCCAGGTGGGCCAGGTGCTAAGGGCGCTCCAAGCCTCCGGTCAGGCGGATAACACCCTGGTGATCTATACCAGTGACCATGGCGATCACAATGGCGACCGGCGCATGTGGACCAAGATGTCGCTGTATGACGAATCCTCAGCCATACCCATGATGATCAAGGGTCCGGGTATTCCCCAGGGTAAAACAGTCGATACCCTGGCCTCGCTGGTGGATATCTACCCCACCATATTGAGCGCCGTGGGCGCAAAGGATGATGGCATTACCCGCCCGGGTGTTGCATTGCAATCTTTGGCCACCGAGCCCGAATTCGAACGGGCGGTGTTATCCGAATACCACGACGGCGGATCCCCCGTGGGGCTCTTTATGTTGCGCACCGCGCGCTGGAAGTACAACGGCTACCCCGGCTTTGAGCCCGAGCTGTACGATATGCAGGCCGACCCGGGCGAGCTCAACAACCTGGCCGGCAATCCCGATTTTGCCAAGGTGCAAAAGCGCTGTCACCAGCAGATGCTCTCGCTGGTGGACCCCGAGAAGGTGAACCGCCAGGCCCTGGCCGATCAGGCCAGCCTGATTGAAAAACTGGGCGGGGTAGAGGCTATTCTCGGCTCTGAGGAGTTTGATTTCACGCCGGTGGGCTAGCGCCCCAGTGGCTCTCGCAACACCACGCCAAGGCCGGCGTCATGGCATCAACTACCCCAGGGGGGGTTACTACGCGCTGTTCAGCGCTTTTAATACGGCGGCGTTTTCCCGTATGCGTTTTTGATCACTCGCCGCATTGGATTTATTCACAGGACGATTCTTATTCATAATCTTCCCTTTCTTCACTCGCTTTCCCATGGGGGCCTCTTTGGGGTTGGTCAAAATTGAGGGCGGGATTCTACCAACTGGCGCACCATCGTGACAGCAGTCCTTTGCCCCAAAGCCCGCATCCAGGGCGAATTACAAGCCCAGATGCGCCAAATGATGAGTCTCAACTGGTAATATTGCACCGCGAGTGTGACAATAACTGGACTATATTATCGGGTAGATGAGTCCCCATGGACCTAAAACCGATCAGGCGCTAACATTTACACCGGATCACTTAAAACAGTGGCCGGCCAGCTGACGGGGGGTTATTCCTTGGAATCTGGCACTATATATTTACCTTAACGACCTAAAAAATAAACCGAGGCTACCCTATGGCAAGAGCGAACTATTCGTTTGAAAAGCGGCAAAAAGAGATTGCCAAAAAGAAAAAAAAGGAAGACAAGCGTCTAAAAAAGCTGGCAGCAGCTGCTGAGAATAATCAAGCTGATCAAGCCCCATCAGACGAAGAACCTGCTAAAATAGACGGCCACGCCTAATCTAGGTGCAAAAGAATCTCACTTTTCCCGTAGAATCTCATCATTCCCGTAGAGTTTTACTATTCCCGTAGAGTTTCACTTTTCCCGTAGAGCCTCACTATTCCCGTAGAAATTCACTATGCCCATATAGAAGTGGTGACTTCCATGTGGGTTTTCGTTTCTTTCACCAAAACAAAATAGAGTAAATAGCATGACTAAAGGTACAGTAAAGTGGTTTAGCGCAGAGAAGGGCTTCGGATTTATTGCCCCGGATGACGGCGGCAAGGATTTGTTTGTTCATCATACTGAGATTCAGGCCGGTGGCGATTACGCCACATTGAGCGATGGCCAGGCTGTTGAATTCGAAGTCGGCCAGACCGAAAAAGGCCCCTGCGCCCAAAAGGTGGTTGGACTTTAAATAAGTAAGAAACAGCATTACTGACTGAAAATAAGTTCAAGCTTTCAGTCCTTCGGTAATGTTGTATCAGTAGATGTGACCTGCAGCAACAGATCATCTCAATAGTAAACACAGCCATTGCCAATGGTGCTGTATTTGGCGATGGCATGTGTACTATTGCCAAGGAACCACGGTTACACCATCACATGAGGTGATGGTGTAACCCCTTGCTGACTTTCTGGGTCAGGTGGTGATTTGGCTGGCTTTGAGTTGGAGATGATTAGCGGGGGCATTCGCGGTGAAAGGAGCAGTTAATCTGCTCCTTTTTTCCATCGTGACCCTCGACTCGCTCGATGCGTTTCCTTTTTGGATGCCGATAAGAGCACGCATGGCTCGCCATCTTAAGTTCGCCATTATCCATTTGATTTAAAATCGCCCGATGAATTTATACACCTTTTAAGGGAAGCCCCCACCTGCCGATCGGCGTTCAGTTAATTGCGGGCGCAGACCAAGACGCCCGGCTGATGCGAACCGCACGATGGCTTTGCAATTTACTCAAGGAGTGATGACGGGGCGACGCGGCAGAGATCTGCTGCGCCACCTTTAAGCGGCTGACAACATGTTAGTAGTTAAGAGAAGCATCGGCTCTCACCTATAGAGTACTGTAATACCCGAGTTGACTAACTCGACTGATCGGCAGCCTGTTGGCTCCGTCAATGGGTTGCAAAAAGCATTAATAGGGCGTTACCAAAACGGGACAAAGTAAAATCTGAGCATTATCAAGGTGAATCCAGGCGTCTTTTACAGGCACTGCAGTAAGGCTTTCTTGCCATGTCGAACATTAACGAGCACCTAAAAAGCGCATAGGCCGGCCAGGAGCGATCGCTATCGCTACAATTACGCTAGATTCATACAGGCGATCACCCGCATCGGTTCTCAAAGTCGGTATTTTTATGGGCATTCAATTCATTGGCCGGGTAGCAAGAGCCAGGGAAAAAAATAGGTTAGAGCGCATATGCTGCTGATGATCGACAACTACGATTCGTTTACCTACAACCTGGTGCAATACCTGGGCGAGCTGGGTGAGCGTGTCACGGTCTATCGCAATGACCAGATCACCTTAAACGATGTCGACGCCCTGGCACCTTCGCACGTGGTGATCTCCCCTGGGCCGTGTACACCCAATGAGGCTGGCATCTCAGTGGATCTGGTGCGCGAGTACGGTGCCAGTATTCCGATCCTTGGCGTGTGCCTGGGTCACCAGAGCATCGCCCAGGCCTATGGCGGCAATATTGTGCGGGCACCCACATTGATGCATGGCAAGACCTCGATGATCGAGCACGAAGGCGAGGGCATTTTTAACGAGCTGCCCAGCCCATTTCAGGCAACCCGTTACCACTCGCTGGTGGTCGACGAATCCACTTTGCCCGGATGTTTTGTGGTGACTGCCCGCGCCGACGATGGCCAGATCATGGGCATTGCCCACCGTGAGGATCCGGTGGTGGGGGTGCAGTTTCATCCCGAGTCCATCCTTACCCAGTATGGCCACAAAATGCTGCACAATTTTTTGCAACAAAACCTAAGGGCATGAAAGCGCCGGCCGATATTCTGGAGCGCATACTGGCACGAAAGCGCGAAGAGATTGCCGAGCGCCAGCACACCCATACCCTGGCGGATCTTTACGCGCAGGCCAAAGAGCAATCAGCACCTCGGGGTTTTGCGCAATCGCTTAGTGCCAGCATTGAGACGGGGCGTGCCGGCGTTATTGCGGAGGTTAAGAAGGCATCGCCCAGCAAGGGCCTGATCCGCGAGGATTTTGATCCGGCGGCGATTGCGGCCAGTTATCAGGCGGGAGGGGCGTCGTGTCTTTCGGTGCTGACCGATCGTGATTTTTTTCAAGGCGCCGAGAATCACCTGGTCGCCGCCCGCGCGGCCTGTGCATTGCCGGTTCTGCGCAAGGATTTCATGATCGATCCGTGGCAGGTGGTCGAATCCCGGGCCATCGGCGCCGATTGCATTTTGCTGATTGTGGCCGCTCTCGAGCAGGCGCAGATGATGGAGCTCGCTGCAACGGCTGCAGATCTGGCCATGGATGTACTGGTCGAGGTGCACGATGGTGCCGAGCTCGATCGCGCGCTTGAGCTTACACCGACCCTGGTGGGTATTAACAATCGCGATCTGCGCACGTTTAATACCACGCTTGAGACTACGCTTGCACTGGCGCCGCGAGTCCCGGGCGATACAATGCTCGTGACCGAAAGCGGGATTCACACCGTTGAAGATGTAACGCGCATGCGTGAGGCGGGCATTAATGCCTTTTTAGTGGGTGAGGCTTTTATGCGCCAGGAGGATCCGGGCGCACACCTTTCATTATTGTTTGGTACTTGAGGCAAAAAAGAATAAGTATGCAAGCCACAATTCGTCTGAAAGAAGATGATTCACTGGAAGGGATCACCGAGAGCGGTCACCAGGTGGTGATGGATCGCTCCCCTGATGTGGGCGGCCAGAACCTGGGTTCGCGGCCCATGGAGATGCTGCTGCTGGGCCTGGGTGGCTGCACGATCATCGACGTAGTGCTGATCCTGCGCAAGGCGCGCCAGGCCTTTAGCGATATACGTGTTGAGATCAACGCTGAGCGCGCCGGTGAAGTGCCCAAAGTTTTTACCCGTATTCACCTGCATTTTGTGGTTGCCGGCGAGCAGTTGGATCCCCGACGGGTTGATCGCGCGATCAGTTTGTCGGCGCAAAAGTACTGCTCCGCCACCAAGATGCTTGATTCGGTAGCGCAAATAACCCACGATTTTGAAATTTTATCGAGTTAGACTTAAGACGCCGTAAGCAGACCACGGCGTGGCATGGCTTGATATAGGGGTGTACTCATGAAGATGATCACCGACTGGTTCAGACAACAGGCCGGCAACCCGCAGGTAGTGTTTCTGACGCTATCTCTGCTGGTGCTTTTTGTGATTGTTGTGCTGATGGGCAACATGCTGGCTCCGCTGCTGGCGGCGGTCGTGATCGCTTACCTGCTCGAAGGACTGGTCGTCTTATTGGAGCGATCGCGGGTACCGCGTCTTTTTGCCGTCCTGCTGGTCTATGCCGCTTTTCTGTTTTTTGTGATGCTTATTCTGTTTGGATTATTGCCGCTGCTGTCGACACAGGCCACCCAGTTTGTGCAGCAGGTCCCGAGCATGCTGAACGTTGGCCAGGAAGTGTTGCTTAAACTGCCCGAGAAGTATCCCGAGATTGCCTCGGCCCAGCAGATTGACGAGATCATGGTGCTGATCCGTATTGAGTTGACCTCATGGGGACAAAAACTGCTGTCGGTCTCGCTGGCCTCGGTGATGGGACTGATCACAGTACTGATCTACCTGGTTCTGATGCCGATCCTGATATTTTTCCTGATGAAGGACAAGGAGTTGCTTGTTATCTGGATGGGCCGCTTGGCGCCGGGCCAGCACCAGCTGGTGAGCCAGGTCTGGTCTGAGGTGGATCGCCAGATCGGCAATTATGTGCGGGGCAAGTTCTGGGAGATTCTGATCGTCTGGTTTGCCTGTCTGATGACTTTTTCCCTGCTGGGGCTGCAGTACCCCATGCTGCTATCGGTGCTGGTGGGTTTGTCTGTGCTGATTCCTTTTGTGGGCGCCGCCGTGGTGACAATACCGGTGGCTTTTGTAGCCTGGTTCCAGTGGGGCTTTGGCAGTGAATTTTTAACCTTGTTTATCGCCTATCTGGTTATTCAGGCGCTGGACGGCAACCTGTTGGTACCGACTTTATTTTCCGAGGTCAATAATCTGCACCCGGTGGCTATTATCACGGCGGTGCTGATCTTTGGCGGCCTGTGGGGGGTGCTCGGCATTTTTTTCGCTATCCCGCTGGCAACCCTGGTGCACGCGGTGTTGAATGCCTGGCCGCGCCAGCCACAAGATCCTGCCTAGGATAAGTTAATACAACAATCATCTTGACGGACTTGGCCCAACGGGTATCATTTCCGGCTAAGACTCTGATTATTTCCACCGACGTTTGCACGCTTGGCAGCGCAATGGCGAGTTCTAACCCAGTTTTTGGCGACGATAAATCCCTGGCACGCAAGATAGGCCAGGCCAGCACACGACCCGCCTCTCGTGCCTACGAAAGGTATGTATTGCGCCGTGTGGTCGAGTCCATGGGTTCGCCGCGTTTCACCGTGGCGCTGTGGGACGGGTTTTCAATTACCCCGACCCAAGGTCATGCACTCGCCACTGCCACCATTCACAATCAGGCAGCGCTGATGCAGTTGGTCCGTTACGGGGAAATAGGTTTTGGCGACGCTTTTTCCAGTGGCGGTATTACGGTAGAAGGTGATCTGGTCGGGTTCCTGGTGGAGGCGTTCACCGGTGTCGCTGAGGTGCGGGGGCCGGTAAAGCTGGTGAAGCGACTGCAACAGCGCAAGCCCCGTGCCAATACCCCCGATGGCTCCCGCGAGCACATTCACCACCATTACGACATCGGCAACGATTTTTATCGGCTGTGGCTCGATGCCGAGATGCAGTACACCTGTGCTTATTTTCCGCAACCCAAGATGAGCCTCGAGGCGGCCCAGCAAGCCAAGATGGATCATATCTGCCGAAAGCTGCAGTTGCGCCCGGGTGATCGGGTGGCAGAGGCGGGTAGCGGATGGGGGGGGCTGGCTCGTCATATGGCGTTGCATTACGGCGCCAAGGTTTCATCCTGGAACGTATCGGCCGAACAGGTGCGCTATGCCTCGGACCGCGCCCGCACCGAGGGCTATGCCGATCAGGTCACCTATGTACTGGATGATTACCGTAACATCAGCGGTGAGTTTGATGCTTTTGTTTCTGTGGGCATGCTTGAGCATGTTGGGCAGGAGAACTATCCCACGCTGGGCGAGGTGGTTGATCGGTGCCTTGCGACCAATGGCCGCGCCCTGGTGCACGCTATCGGCCGCAACCGGCCACGGCTGATGAATGCCTGGATAGAAAAACGCATTTTCCCGGGCGCTTATCCTCCGAGCCTGCGCGAAATGATGGATATCCTTGAGCCATACCGGTTCTCGGTGCTCGATGTCGAGAACCTGCGCCTGCACTACGCTCGCACGCTGCAGCAGTGGCTCGCCCGATACGATAGCGCTTATGACGAGGTGCTCAATCAGTTTGACGATGAGTTCGCCCAGGCTTGGCGGCTGTATCTTGCCGGTTCCCAGGCCGCTTTTCTTATTGGCGCTTTGCAGCTGTTCCAGGTGTTGTTCACCCGTGAGCGCAACAATGCCCTGCCCTGGTCACGCCAGCATCTTTATACCGACTGAACCGGTGCGATAACGGTGCGACGGGTTTTCACGGCGTCTGGTTTGGGCGAGGCTCGGCTGGTGGCGCAGATGCTTGAGGCCGCCGGGGTTCGCGCCCAGGTCTTTAATGATCACGCCGCCGGCGCACTGGGCGAATTACCGGCAACCGAAACCTGGCCCGAAGTGTGGATCGAACGCGATCACCAGTTGGCGACGGCTCGCTCACTGATCGCCGGCTATGAGTCGGCCCCGGATCAGACTGTGCTTTGCCAGGACTGTGGTGAATCGAATCCTGTTACCTTTGAGATCTGCTGGCAATGCCGACAGCCATTACCGGACCGACTCTGAACGCTTTAACTGATCGCATCAGCTGTCATGGCGCACTCTAAGAAGCGTCGAGCTCGCCGTATCACCTGGCGCAGCGCAGTGGTCCTGTTGGGCCTGGTGACGCTCGGCGCTGGGGCGGTGTGGGTGGTGCGTCTGGATACCACCGTACGCCACCAGTTCGAGGGGGCTCGCTGGTCGCTGCCGGCACATGTTTACTCGCGTCCGCGGCGGTTGCACGAAGGATTGCCACTCAACCCGGCGGTGCTTGAGCGCGAACTCGCAGTCCGCGGCTATCGCAAGGACGCCTCCGCTCGCTCCCCTGGCACCTTTCGCTTAGGCAAGAGTCAAGCCACGGTGCATCTACGCGGTTTTAATGGCATGCAGGGGCGGGTGACGCCGATACGGGTACAGATCGAATTTGCCCATGGCCGGATCAGTGCGCTGATCGCAGACAAGGGCCAAAAGCCCACCGAGGTGCTGCTTGAGCCGGTTCGCCTGGGTAGTATTCTGCCGCTGCGTCATGAGGACCGTGCGCCGGTGGCGCTACACCAGGTACCCGGGGTGTTGTTACAAGGCCTGCTGGTCATGGAAGACCGCCGTTTCATGGATCACCATGGCATCGACCCTGTGGGGATAGCGCGCGCACTACTGCAGAACCTTCGTTCTGGGCGCGTGGTGGCCGGCGGTAGCACCCTGACCCAGCAGTTGGTTAAGAATCTTTACCTAGAGCCAAGCCGCACGTTGCGGCGCAAGGCCACTGAAGCGGTGATGGCGCTCTTGCTGGAATGGCATTATGGCAAATCAGAGATCCTCGAAGCCTATGTCAACGAGGTATTTTTGGGCCAATCTGGCAACCGGGCGATTCATGGCTTTGCGCTGGCGAGCGAGCATTACTTTGGCCGCCCGCTTGCCGAACTACCAGCACCCGCGCTGGCACTGCTGGCCGGTATGGTCAAGGCGCCGAGCGCTTATGATCCGCGTCGCCATCCACAACGCGCCCGCCAGCGGCGCAACCTGGTGCTGGCCGAGCTCGCCCGGACCGGGCAGATTGATTCTGCCAGGTTGCAAAGCCTGCAAGCCTCCCCCTTGGGGCTGGTGTCGGCGCTTGGCGGCGCTCACACCAGCGGCTCCGCCTTTTTTGATTATGTGCGCCGCCAGGTGCAGCGCCATTTTGATCCGGCCATTGTGCAAACGCAGGGGCTGCGGATTCATTCCACACTGGATCCGCTGATTCAGCACGCCGCCCAAGGCGCGCTCAAACACACGCTAGGTGATCTGGAAATTGCCCACAAGCTGCCTGCAGGCAAAATGCAGGGGGCGATCGTGGTACTGCAGGTTGATAACGGAGAAGTGCTCGCCGTGGTCGGTGGGCGCCAGGGCAGCCGCGGCGGGTTTAATCGGGCGCTGGATGCACGCCGTCCCGTCGGCTCCTTGCTCAAGCCCGCGGTATACCTTGCCGCGTTGTCCAGGCCTCATCGCTACCACCTGCAAAGCCTCCTTGATGACAGCTCCTTTGAGTGGCGTGCCAATGGCGCGAAACCTTGGCGGCCACGCAACTATGATCGCAAGGATCACGGCCAGGTTAAGTTGATCGATGCGTTAGCGCAGTCCTATAACGTGGCTACGGCCCGTCTTGGCCTGACGGTGGGTCTGGAGCCGGTGATCCAGGTTTTGCAATCCACCGGAATTGTGCGCCCACTGGCGCCGTTGCCATCGATTACCCTGGGTGCGGTAGATCTTGCGCCAGTGGAGATCGCACAGATGTACCAGAGCCTGGCTTCAGGTGGGCATCGCGCGCCACTGCGTACCATCCGCTGGATTGCCGACAGCGATGATCGCCCGCTTGCCCGTTATCCTTTGCGCTCACAGCTGGCGCTGGATCCCAGCGGCGTTTTTCTGGTGAACCGGGCTTTACAGGAAGTGGTTCGCAGTGGCACTGGCCGCGCACTGGCGCGGGAATTTCCTGAGTCACTGGCGCTCGCCGGCAAGACGGGCACCACCGATGGTTATCGGGACAGCTGGTTTGTCGGCTATGCCGGCAATATTCTGGCGGTAGTGTGGCTGGGACTGGATAACAATGAGCCAACCGGCCTGACCGGCGCCAGTGGTGCGCTCAAGGTCTGGGCCCGGTTGATGCGCCACTTGCCATTGCGACCCGTGCAGCTGTATCAGCCCAGGAATATTACCTGGCTGCGTAGCGCGCCGTCATTGATTGATGCACCCTGTACCGTAGCTGAAGCGATACCCTTTGTAATCGGCACACAGCCCGCAGGCATGCAATCGTGCTCCCCAAGCCAGGCCAGCACAAAAGGAAAAACCAAATCCTCAAGCTGGTGGCAGGGCGTACCCGTACGACTGCCCGATCTGGACAGCCGGCCGTGAGCTATAGTTGGCGTACCAACCTCAAAGAGGCCGTGATGGCATGGCTGTTATGGACAATGGTGTAAAATACGCTTTCTTTTTGCCGGAGCAAGAAACATGACCGGCGTAGACCGATCCTGCCATGACCAGTGAACTTTCCACCCGTATGCGCAGCGGCCAGACCTGGCTGCGTCTGGCGCTGATGATCATCTACTTTTTTGTAGTCTATACCGTGGTGCGCTTGTTGGTCGGCATCAGCATGTTGTTCCAGTTTGTACATCAGCTTGTCAAAGGTGCCAAGGCGGAGCGTCTGCATGAATTTACGGCTGACTTGAACGCGTTCAGTTACTCTGTCTTGCAGTACCTGACCTTCAATTCCGACGAGCGGCCGTTTCCTTTTTGTGACTGGCCTGCCCCGAACGATCAGGACGATTCGTCTACCCATTATTGACGCTTTAGTTTTGCCGCATCGTTTTGCGGCCCTATCAGGGATCTCCATGGAGCCGCGCTACTCACCACAACAACTGGAATCGGTTGTCCAGGCCTGGTGGCTGGAACAGCACAGTTTTAAGGTCACAGAAGACCCGGATCGCGAGAAGTACTATTGCCTGTCCATGCTGCCCTACCCATCGGGCCAGCTGCACATGGGGCACGTGCGCAATTACACCATCGGTGATGTCATCAGCCGTTATCAGCGAATGCTGGGACGCAACGTTTTGCAGCCGATGGGCTGGGACGCCTTTGGCCTGCCCGCCGAGAATGCCGCGATCCAACGCGCCGTTCCTCCAGCGCAGTGGACCTACCAGAATATTGAGCATATGCGCGGACAGTTGCAGCGCATGGGTTTTGCTTATGACTGGTCGCGTGAGGTGGCCACCTGCCGGCCCGAGTACTACCGCTGGGAGCAGTGGTTCTTTACCCGGCTTATGGAAAAAGGCCTGGCCTACCGCAAGAACGCCGTGGTCAACTGGGATCCGGTCGATCAGACGGTGCTGGCCAACGAGCAGGTTATCGATGGCAAAGGCTGGCGCTCCGGCGCAGTGGTCGAAAAACGCGAAATCCCACAGTGGTTTATTCGTATTACCGCCTATGCCGACGAACTGCTTGAGGAACTGGACAACCTGCCGGACTGGCCGGACTCGGTCAAGACCATGCAGCGCAACTGGATCGGCCGCTCCAGTGGCCTGGAAGTTGACTTTGCTTTGGCGGCAGGCGGTGAGCCGCTGCGGGTTTTTACCACCCGACCGGACACCCTATTCGGTGCTACCTTTATGGCGGTTTCCGCCGATCACCCGCTTGCGATTGAATCGGCTAAGGCAGATCAGGACGTGGCCGCGTTTATTGCCCAATGCGCCAGCGGCGGTGTCAGCGAGGTAGAACTTGAGTCCATCGAGAAAAAAGGGGTACCGCTGGGCATTGACGCGATTAACCCCTTAAGCGGTGAGAAGATTCCGGTCTGGGTCGCCAACTTTGTGCTGATGGGATACGGCACCGGGGCGATCATGGCGGTGCCGGCACACGATGAGCGCGATCACGTTTTTGCCACCCGTTATGGCTTACCTATTATCCAGGTAGTGGCTCCAGCCAATGGCGAGCTGATAGATGTTTCTGCAACAGCCTGGCCAGCCAAGGACGACACCGTCACTGTTAACTCCGGAGAATTCAGTGGCCTGGATTTTCAAAGCGCTTTTGAGCGCATCGCCGGGTATGTGCAAGATCAGGACATCGGCGAGCGCAAGGTGAACTATCGCCTGCGTGACTGGGGCGTTTCGCGTCAGCGATACTGGGGCTGCCCTGTGCCGGTGATCTACTGTGATAGTTGCGGCGCGGTGCCGGTGCCGGATGGAGATCTGCCCGTGCTGTTGCCCGAAGATGTCACCTTCATGGGCGTGCAGTCGCCGATCAAGGCCGACCCGGATTGGCGGGCGACATCGTGTCCAACCTGTGGTGCTAACGCAGAACGTGAGACCGATACATTCGACACCTTCGTTGAATCAAGCTGGTACTACGCCCGTTACTGCACTCCAGGTGCCAAGGCCATGCTGGATAAGCGCGCCGATTACTGGCTGCCGGTTGATCATTATATTGGTGGCATTGAACATGCTGTGATGCATCTTTTGTATTTTCGTTTCTGGCACAAGCTGATGCGCGATCTGGAGCTGGTCAGCAGTGACGAGCCAGCCACCAAACTGCTATGCCAGGGCATGGTGCTGGCTGAAGCTTACTATCATGACAGTCCCGAGCAGGGCCGCGTCTGGGTGCGCCCCGATGAAGTTGAGATCGAAAAAGACGCCAAGGGTAAAACCATAGATGCGAGACGCGCAACCGATGGTGCTGCGCTGACGGCGACCGGCTGGACGACCATGTCCAAGTCCAAAAACAACGGCGTTGATCCACAGGGCCTGATCGATCGTTATGGCGCCGATACGGTACGGTTGTTCACCATGTTTGCCTCGCCCCCCGAGCAATCGCTCGAATGGAACGACGACGCGGTTGCCGGATCGCAGCGTTTTCTACGCCGGATCTGGACGCTGGTTTACAGCCACCGTGAGACGTTACGCGGTGCTAGCTCCACCGCTGAGACTCTCGATGAGCAAAGCCAGTCTCTTCGCCGAACCTTTCATGGCGCGTTGCAGAAAATCAACCGCGGCATGGAGCGCCACCAGTTTAATACGGTGGTCGCTGCGTGCATGGAAAGTTTTAACGCCCTGGAGCGTTTTGATCCGGGTTCAGATCCTGCGCGCATCGCTGTGATGCGTGAGGTATTGGGTATTCTGGTACGGGTATTGGCGCCGATTACGCCCCACCTTAGTCATGTGTTGTGGCAGGAGCTGAAGATGCCCGGCGAACTGTTGGATGCGCCCTGGCCCAAGGTCGATGAGAGCGCGCTGACATCGGAAACGCAGGTACTCGTAGTGCAGGTTAATGGCAAACTGCGCGGGCAGGTCGAAGTTGCCGCGGAGGCTGACGAGGTGGTTATCCGTGAGGCGGCGTTGGCTGATGACAAAGTGGCACGTCATGTGGGGGAGCGCGCAATCCGCAAGATAATCGTGGTGCCCGGCAAGCTCGTTAACATCGTGGTGTGACCCGGGCGGTTATCTTGGGCTATGGGGTCAGCGTAGCCTTGGCTTTTCAATCTTGTCGGGGTTTTCAAGAAGCTGGCGCCAGGCTTTAATACCCTCGCCCGTTTTATCGGCAGTTTTATCGGCAGTTTTATCAGCAGTTTTATCGGCAGTTTTATCAGCAGTTTTATCAGCAAAGGTATCATCCGGCGCTGGCTTATTCGGTGTAGCGCTCTTTAAGCCCCACTCTAAAGCCCCGGGTTTTTCATCTCGGTGGGTTCGGCTATCCATGGTTTTGGCTTGATGCTTTGCCTTTGTTTACGCCGGTCCCCCGAAAAATAGGAATGAGAGAAAACCGGCTCATGTCACAACGGTGTTTCACCCCTGGACGCCTGGGGTAAAGAAACTTATTCTTAACCCGAAGACAAAACAATGGAGGGATGTGTAATGACGATAAGAGAATGGTCACTTGAAGCGGAGTACATCGAGTTTTGTAGTTGCGATTTCGGTTGCCCTTGTGAATCCAATGCTCCGCCAACCCACGGGGATTGTACGGGAGCCGTTGGTTTTAAGATTACCAAAGGGGAGTGCGATGGCGTCAGCCTGGATGGTTTGATTGTTGTAGCCACGTTCTATTTTCCCCGGGCTATCCATCACGGTGATGGGCATATGCAGCCAATTCTGGACAGCCGCGCTACCGACGAACAGCGTGATGCGCTGTTTTATATCCTGGCAGGGGAGAATCAGCCGGTTGGGACAATGTTCCAGATCTTCAGCGTTATCATTGAGCATCACCACGCCCCGATATTCACTGAGATTGGATGGGAGTGGGATATCAGCCGCCGGCATGCGCGTATCGACGTGCCCGGCGTGGTGCGCACCGAGGCGCAACCCCTACTGAACCCCGTTACCGATGAGGAACATCGGATCATCACGACGTTGCCCCACGGGTGGGTGTTTCACGAGGCTGAGGGCGCCAGCGGTTCAGCCAAGGGAATCGGCGATATCAAGTTTGACTTAAGTTCACGCCACAGCTCATTGGCCTACGTTGCCTGGGATCGAAATGGTTTGAGTCTCGACCTCGAGGAGTCCCGGCGTCGTTTCCCGCTGTTCGGTTAGAAGGTTCGTCATTTGCGGGGAGTGACTTTTGATCTGGAGTCTGTGCTCCGTCGTGATCGGCTCGTTGTCGTTATTGCACTGGGTGCCGTGATGGTATTGAGTTGGGCCTACGTGCTTGCGGGCGCCGGCATGGGGATGAGCGCCATGGAGATGACCCGGATGACCCACGCCGTTGGGCTGGGTGGGTCCGGCCAGTCCGGCTTGCCGATGTCTGGGATGAATGGCACTTTGGTGACCCGGTTTTGGTCGGTTGGATATGCTGTTATCGCCTTCTTCATGTGGTGGATCATGATGCTTGGCATGATGCTCCCTAGCGCCGCCCCGATGTTGTTGTTATTCGCCCGCATGATGCGTAAGGAGAAAGAGAAAGGAGCTCCGTACGTGCCGACGGGAGTATTTGCACTGGGATATGCTGTGATGTGGGCGGCCTTCAGTGGAGTCGCCACCGGCGCTCAGTGGGGCCTTGAATCAATTGGACTTCTGTCCGCCATGATGGTGGGAACGAGTACTGTTTTCGGTGCTGTCTTACTCATCGCGGCAGGCATCTGGCAGTTGACACCGTTAAAGCAGGCCTGCCTTAAACATTGCCGTTCACCCATTGGCTTTCTTTCCTCACATTGGCGGTCGGGTCGGGCCGGCGCATTCACGATGGGTCTTGTACACGGCGCGTTTTGCCTGGGCTGCTGCTGGTTTCTTATGGCCTTGTTGTTTTACGGCGGCATAATGAGTCTGTATTGGATCATCGGGCTCGCGCTATACGTGCTCCTGGAAAAGCTTTTACCAGCCCGGGCGTGGCTTGGTCAGCTAACCGGCGTGGGCCTGATCGCCTGGGGGACATTGTTGTTGTTGCAGCCTTAAGACATCGTCGAACGGGGCGTCGGTGTTTTCTGGCCCAAACAGTGTCGGAGTTTTGTCGATGGCGTAGAGTGTCTTGGGCCAGGTGACGCGATGCGGCTTGGTGACACAGCGGGCCCTTGGCGGGTTTCAGTCTGACATATTAATCCTTGCATGACGTTATTGCTTTTCAAACTGTTTGCCACGCCTTGTATTGTTGGGGTCGCAGGATGGGTATCGCGTCGCTGGGGTACCGCGGCCGGAGGCTGGGTGGCTGGGTTGCCGGTGACAACCGGGCCGATTTCGGTTTTTTTATTTGTTGAATACGGGGCCGATTTCTCGATCCAGGCAGCACTGGGGACGCTGTACGCCATGCCGGCCATCGCCGCGACGGCGGCTGGTTACCGCATGGCTGTCAACTTTGGTTGCGGCTGGGTTGTCAGTCAGGCAGCAGCCCAGGGCTGCTATCTGGCGATGGTCTTTTGTCTGGCGCTTTTTAATCCGGATCCATTACTGATTTTTTTGTTTAGCATGGGGTCGATCATCGCGGGTCTGAGACTTGCCGGATCGTCGAGCCGATTACCGCTACCCGCTTTCTCATCCAATACCGTATTGGTGATGCGCATGGGGGTAACCACTGCATTGGTGTTGGTCATTACTGTTTTGGCCCCTATGCTTGGGCCAATGTTGTCAGGGTTACTTGGCACCGTATTGATTGTAGCCGGCGTGCTGGCCGCAGCGGCTCACCGTGAGCATGGCAGTGCGGGCGGGCTCGCGGTAATGCGCGGCATGATGCAAGGACAGATTGCGTTTTTGGCATTTTATTTTGTTGTCTGGATTTTGTTACCGCTGTTCGGTTTTGCCACTTACCTGCTGGCATTGGCCACGGCTGGACTGACTGGTGTCGTTGTTAGCCGATGGCAGCAGCGCTTGCAGTCCTGAAGCGGTTGTTGCAGCCGGTGAAATAGTCGCCTTCATAACAACGCCAGAGCTCATGAACGAATGCGCCCGAAAAACTGTCGAAGGCCTGAGATGCTGTTGCAGACCGGCCGGCTCTCAGTCGCAGTGGTGGTGATCGCGCTGACTGCAGTGGCGCCAGACCGTAACGACTGACCACTTCTAGTATTCCAGGTGATCATGCAGAACTCCGGTGATCAGACCAGGGTTTGTGTCAATCAGAAGGTCATCCAAAATCAGACCGGGACCTTGGGGTATGTGAATTCACAGCCACGTGGTGCGATGGTCGTTTAAGGCCGCGGCCCCAAGCGCCCCGGGCCGTCGTAACGGCGGTTGGGGTCAGAAGGTCTCAGTGATCTGTTTGATAGCTTTTCGCTACCGCCGCAACGATATGTACCCGCCGGTGTTCTCCGCCGTTTAAGCCAGTGTGATAGCCCCGCGTATCTGTGAAGTAGGCCGAGCCATCGGCTGGCAGGTGGGTCACGTGATGGTTGACGACAAACAGTGCTCCCGGGTTGCTGATGATGGGGATATGAATCCGTGGTTCGGGATCACGGTGCCAACTGTTGCAGTTGTACACTCCCTTTGACAGCACTCGCATACGGCCAACGGTAAAACGTGCGCTCAGCGCTGCGTGCACCTGCTCAAAGTAGGTATCGGCAAACAGGGGATCAAACTCACTGAACAATGCTTCATCAACGGGTTCCTCGCGGACCACTTCCTGGTAACTGTCGTCTGGTCGCAGCCAGTAGCGCCCGGAAAGATCGTTGGCGCTGATGTTGGGCATATCCGGGTTGCGGGTCAGTGGCAGGGCGGCGAAGCCTTGTGCCTGCATGTCACCCATGAAATCGTGTCGCGCCAGGCATTGGTCCAGCGCCTCGCGTAGGCGGGTGATATCGAATCGAAGCGATAGCTTGGAGATGCCAGGGCCGGAAACAAAGTTTGCCACCGATGTGGTATCCGGCCGCTCGGTCAGCCATTGGCTGAGCGCCTGACGGTCGTTTTCTATAGTGGTATCGCGCATGATGTATTCCTCGCGCTTGCAAGGACAGTGGTTGACCTTCACGCCTCCCGGTAATGTACCGTATAAGCCTGGCTGATCTCCAGCACTGATTCGCTGCCCGGCCGTCGCGTGCTGGATCGACCGGTTTGGACTGAATCGATTCCGGTGTCGCTCCGCGCTGAAGCGCTGGGACGGGTATTGGCAGTCGGGGGAGAACATCGGCGTCAGTGGGTAGGCTAAGAAGGCGCCTGCAGCGATGGCTGATGTGATTGACCAGAAGATTGAAAATGAGAGTCCGGTCAGTGGATGTCGCTTCCAAGCGCGATCGAGGAAAACGAGCCTTGACCCCCCTGGGGTCGATTGTTCATCGTCGCTTGATCTCGTGCGTCGTTATAATCGCCGCATCTACCTGACCCGGCTTTTGTCAACACCTCTTTGTCACGATTGGTTGAAACCATGATTCGAGCTCTATTTCTACTTTTTCTTTCGACCGTGCTGTTCGGGTGCGGGTTTCACCTGCGTGGGCAGGTTGAACTGGCTTCTGTCATGGCAACACCGTGGGTTACGGGTCAGGATCCAGAGTTGGTCACCCACCTGCGCCGGGGTCTGCGCCAAAGCGGCGTTAACCCGGTTAAGGATTCAGCGGCCGCCACGGTGTTTATTGATCTGACCACTGTGGAATACAGCCGTTCAGTCAAATCTGTCGATAGCAAAGGCATTGCCACTGGCTACACCTTGCAGTACAACGTGATCTATCGTGTTGTCGAGCCCACAGGTCAGGTGCTGATTCCTAACAGTCAATTGTCATTCAGTCGTGATCTCATCTACCAGAGCGCTCAGTTATTACAAAAGAAAGAGGAAGAGAAAGTGCTAAAGGCCTCCATGCGTAACGAGATCGTAGGCCGGATTATCCGGCGGCTGAGCCGTGTTGCCTTGAATATCCAGTTGCCTGCGGTGGGTCTGGTTGTCCCAGTCTGATCACTCTCGGTGGCGTAACTTAGGCCGGAGATCTTTTTGCGCATAGCCCCCCCCGCCCTCACTGGCCGTCTTGGCAAGGGACTGGATAATACCTACCTGTTATTTGGTGCCGAGCCACTACTGATTGAAGAAAGTGCCGATGCTATTCGTGCTGCGGCGCGCCAGCATGGGGTGGAGGAGATACTGCGCTATACCGCCGGAGTGGATCTGGACTGGCAGCAGATCAACAGCGCCAGTCGATCGCTGTCATTGTTTGCCAGCGCTCGTTTACTGGAAATTCGCCTGCCCAGCGGCAAGCCTGGGGACGCGGGGGTGCGCACGCTCAACGACTTTGTTGCCGACAGCGACCCGAGTACGCATCTGGTATTGATTCTGGGTCGTGTTGACAAGAGTACACAGTCCAGCAAGTGGTTCAAGGCGCTCGAATCGCATGGGATCGCGGTTGAGGCGCGGGCGGTGGCCCTGGCACAACTGCCGGGCTGGATCGACCAGCGCCTGCGCGCGCAGGGCATTAACGCGACCCGTGGGGCGATAGAGCGCCTGGCTTATTATTCAGAGGGAAACCTGTTGTTCGCAGCGCAGGAGATCAGCAAACTGCCTTTGTTACTTGGACCGGACCGGGAACTTGACGAAACACTGCTCGACACTCTGGTCAGTGACCAAGCCCGCTTTTCGGTTTTTGCATTGGCCGATGCGGCGCTGGCGGGTAATGCACCGCACGCCTTGCGTATGTTGTACGGTTTGCGCCGGGAGGGCTCTGAAGCGGTGTTAGTGAGTTGGGCACTGGCGCGCGAGACCCGCGCCCTATACAAGATGGCCATCGAACTGGCCGCAGGGGCCAGCCGTCAGTCGGTGTACCAGCAGCACCGGGTATGGCGTAGCCGGATGTCCTGTATCTCGGCGGCCTTGACTCGATTGGACACCGCCCAGTGGGCGCGCGTGCTGCATGGTCTGGCGATTGCCGATCAGGTACTCAAAGGCCAGCGTCAGGCGCCTGGGGGCGTCTGGGCCGAACTGGAGCGAGTCGTACTAACGCTTTGTGGTATAAATACGCTTGATGCGAATTACGCTATAAATCATTGAAACGATGAATAAAATATCCATGGTATCGGGCGAGATCAGCGACTGGATGGATGAGTCAGGTCAGGCGGCCCGTTCGGCGGCCCGATGGGTGGCCAGGGCTAGCACGGGGCAAAAAAATACCGCATTGGAAGCTATGGCGCAGCAGATTCTGAGCGCCCGGCAGCACATTGGCGAGGCCAATGCTGCGGATCTCAAGGCGGCTCGGTCAGCCGGCTTGTCAGAGGCGCTACTGGATCGGCTTGAATTGACTCCGGCCCGTATTGACGCCATGGCCCAAGGATTGACCCAGATTGCCCGCCTGCCAGATCCGGTGGGAGAGGTCAGCGGGATGAGCACGCAGCCTTCAGGCATTACCGTAGGGCGTATGCGGGTGCCTCTGGGGGTGATTGGCATCATCTACGAGTCGCGTCCTAATGTGACGGCTGATGCTGCTGGATTGTGTTTGAAATCAGGCAATGCAGCGATCTTGCGTGGCGGGTCAGAAGCGTTGAACTCGAACCGCGCCATTGGCGAGTGTCTGTCTCAAGGGCTTGCCGATGCCGATTTGCCGACAAGCGCAATTCAGGTGTTGCAAACGGCTGACCGCGCTGTGGTTAGTGCCATGCTGACCAGTCCACAATACATTGATGTCATTGTGCCTCGGGGCGGTAAGAGCCTGATCGAAAAAGTCAGTGCCGAATCGCAGGTGCCAGTGATCAAGCACCTGGATGGCAACTGTCATGTCTTTATTGATGATGACGCCGATCTTTTGAAAGCCGTGGATATTGCCTTCAATGCCAAGTGTCGCCGCTACGGCATCTGTGGTGCTATGGAGACTTTGCTGCTGGGTGCGGGTATCGCCCCTGCTGTGCTTGAAAAGCTCCTGCCCCGGTATCGAGAAGCCGGAGTAGAACTGCGCGGCTGTGAACGTACCCGCGCTTTGGCGCCCGAATGCACCGTCGCCAGTGAGGTTGACTGGCAGAGCGAATTTCTTGCCCCGGTACTGGCCGTGCGCATTGTCGATACTCTGGACGAGGCAATGGACCATATCGCGCGTTACGGTTCCGGGCACACAGATGCCATCGTCACCGATAATTTGCCCAAGAGTCGGCGTTTTGTGTGCGAGGTTGATTCCAGTTCAGTCATGGTCAATGCATCAACACAATTTGCCGATGGTTTTGAATATGGCCTGGGTGCCGAAATCGGCATCAGTACCGACAAGCTGCATGTGCGCGGACCGGTTGGGCTTGAAGGGCTGACCATTCAGAAATATATCGTCTATGGTGACGGCAGCATCCGCCCCTGAGCCACTCCGGCATCGCCTCTTTGTCTGAATCGCCCAACGCGCCGCTGATCGTTTACGGTGGCACCTTTGATCCGGTGCACCTGGGACACCTGCACACCATCACGGCGGTCAGTGATCGACTTGGCGGGGCTCAAGTTTTATGGTTGCCCGCTGGCCAGCCGCCGCACCGGCCCGCGCCTGTGGCGAGCGCAGAACAACGCCTGGCGATGCTGAAGATAGCGATCGCCCCAGAACCTCGTTTTGTTATCGACACGCGTGAACTGCACCGCCCGGGGCCGTCCTATACGGTCCTCAGCCTGGCAGAACTCAAAACACAGCACCCGGACCGATGTTTGTGTCTGGCATTGGGGCTGGACGCGGCTTTGGCATTGCCCGATTGGCACCAGTGGGAAGAGGTTTTGCAACTGGCAAGCATTCTGGTGATGTTCCGCCCCGGCTGGTCGTTACCGAATCCATTGCCGCCGTGGTGGGTTGCTGGGGATCTTGCCGGTGCTGACGATATGACACTGCACGAAGCCGGGTGGATGACAACGATTGAAGTGCCGGCCGTGGATATATCAGCCGCCATGGTCCGGACTGCCCTTGCCGGTGGCAAGACCATAGACCGGCAAGTGCCGGTTGCCATTGCCCAATACATAGAGGAACATGGACTTTATGAGTAAATCACCCGAACTGCCCTTGGCAGATATACGCCAATGGATTACCCAGGAACTAGATGACGCTAAGGCCGAGAGTATTCAGGAACTGGATATCCGTGGCCTGACCGAGATCGCTGACTGGATGATTGTGGCCAGTGGTACCTCGAGCCGGCACGTGCTGGCCTTGGCGTCGCGACTGCGTGCCGCGGCGACAAAGCAAGGTTTCAAGCCGATCGGTGTCGAAGGCGAGAATAACGGTGAGTGGGTCTTGCTGGACTTCGATGACCTGATAGTGCACCTGATGCTGCCCGCGACTCGGAGTTTTTACGATATCGAAGGTTTGTGGAATGACCGTTTGGGATCGCGGCTCAAAAGCGCAAGAGAAAGCCAGGCAGACGGTTGAAGTTGTGCAACTGAAACTGATTGCGATCGGTCGGCGTATGCCGCCCTGGGTCAGTCAGGGGTTTGTTGATTACGCCGGTCGCCTGCGTGCTGGTTTTAGCCTGGAGCTGGTCGAGATCGATGCGTCCCGGCGCACGCGTAATGTGGATATTGTGCGACTGGTGCGTGAGGAGGGCGAACGCCTGTTGCGGGCGGTACCGTCCGGTTGGCGTTGCATCGCACTCGATCCGGCGGGGCGCACCTACGATTCTGAATCGTTGGCCAAGCATCTTGGACAATGGCTGAGCGATGGTCGCGATGCGGCTCTGCTGGTGGGAGGTGCCGAGGGATTATCCGCCGAGGTGCTCGATGCGGCTGATGAATGCTGGTCGCTGTCAGCGCTGACTTTGGGCCATCCGCTGGTGCGGGTTGTAATCGCCGAACAACTCTACCGGGCCCATGCGATTCTGGCGGGATTGCCGTATCACCGATCGGGACGGGTATCATGAGCACGCGCTTGTGTCTGGCCTCGCAGTCGCCTCGCCGGGGGGAATTGTTGCGCCAGGCCGGGTTTGATTTTTTGGTGTTTACGCCCAAGGTCGATGAGTCAGCGCAGCCTGGAGAATCGCCCCAGGCACTGGTCGAACGACTCAGCATCACCAAGGCACAGGCCGCAACCACGGCTATGGCAGATACGCCCAGCCGGCCCCTGGTCTGTCTTGGTGCTGATACGGTTGTGGTGGCCGATGCCCAGGTGCTGGGCAAGCCGAGCAATGCCGCCCATGCAAAGGAGATGCTGTCAGGCCTTTCCGGGCGCTCCCACGAAGTGCTGACCGCGATCACGGTGGCAGCGGGCCCAGAACTGCATTCGCAGGTTGTGACGAGTACGGTAACATTTCGACCGTTTTCTGATCAGGATATACAGGCCTACTGTGCCACCGGCGAACCCTTGGACAAAGCAGGGGGGTATGCGATTCAGGGCTTTGCCGGGGTGTTTGTGCAGTGCTTATCCGGCAGTTATTCAGCGGTGATGGGTTTGCCGCTTTGCGAAACCGCTGGCCTGCTGGCTGCTGTGGGTATCTGGCCGCGCTGGCAGCAGAATGGGAATGTGCAATGAGTGAAGAGTTGCTGGTCAATGTGACGCCCCAGGAAATCCGGGTAGCGGTGATCGAGAATGGCAACCTGCAGGAAGTGCATATAGAGCGCAGCCGCAGCCGCGGTATTGTCGGCAATATCTACAAGGGAAAGGTCGTGCGGGTATTGCCCGGTATGCAGGCCGCTTTCATTGATGCCAGCCTCGAGCGCACCGCCTTTTTGCACGCAGCCGACATGCTATCGCACCGCGGTAGCCGGCTTGCCAATGGCGACAACAAAGAGCTCCACGCTGGGGCGCAGCACCTGGCTGGGCATCAGCCGGACATCAGCGAGTTGGTTCATGAAGGGCAGGAGATTGTGGTTCAGGTTGTGAAAGATCCGATCGGCAGCAAGGGTGCACGGTTGACCACGCAGCTATCGATTCCATCGCGTCATCTGGTCCTTTTGCCCGATTCGTCGCACCGGGGGATTTCCCAGCGTATCCAGGATGTCGATGAACGAGACCGTTTAGCCCAGACTCTAGATGCCGCCTTGGAAAAATCGCCAATGAGCGGGGGTTTCATCGTGCGTACCGCAGCCGAATCACAGCAGGGCGTTAATTTTTTGGCAGACGTAGAATTTCTGCGTCGCAGCCGCGAACAGATCGAGAAGAAAATGGCGACTGCCCGCGCTGGCGATCTGATCCATGCTGATCTGCCGTTGTCATTACGGGTGATCCGGGATCTCGCGCGCGACGATGTCGAAAAGGTTCGGGTGGATTCACGGGAGACCTTTGCCATGGTGCGCCAGTTCGCCATTGATCTGATGCCCGAGATGGTTGATCGAATCGAGTATTACCCCGGTGAGCGGCCGATCTTTGATCTTTACTCGGTAGAAGACGAAATCCAGCGGTCGTTGGAGCGCACGGTGTTACTGAAGTCGGGAGGCTCACTGGTCTTTGACCAGACTGAGGCGATGACCACAGTAGATGTCAATACCGGGGGTTTTGTTGGCAAGCGTAATCTGGAAGAGACGCTGTTCAAGACCAATATGGAGGCGGCCCAGGCGATCGCCCGGCAACTGCGTTTGCGTCATATCGGTGGGATTATCATCGTCGATTTTATCGACATGGTCGATGAGGAACACCGTTGCCAGGTCATGAGTGCATTCGAGCGTGCGCTCGCGCGGGACCGGACACGTTGTCATATTGCGGACATGTCGGCACTGGGATTGGTCGAGGTAACCCGCAAGCGGACCCGCGAGAGTCTCGAGCGTATGATGAGCGAGACTTGTCCAACCTGTCAGGGCCGCGGCACGCAGAAAACAGCGCAGACCCTGTGTTACGAGATCTTTCGAGAGATTCTGCGTGAAGCGCGTGCATTCGAGGCCAAAGGTTACCGGGTCATGGCGTCGCAGGCCGTGATCGACATGCTGCTGGATGAGGAGTCGACTGGGCTTGGCGATCTGCAGGCATTCATCGGCAAGCCGATACATCTTCAGGTCGAGCCGGCGCACAACCAGGAAAGTTACGACGTGGTGCTGATGTAAGCCGTGTCCTCCCCCCGATGAGCGATTCAAATCAGAAACTGATTTTTGCGGCCGTACAGATGAGCTCGACTGCGGTGCTCCAAGAGAACCTCGATTGTGCACGAGGCTTTATTGAGCAGGCCGGTGCGGCCGGTGCGGACATCGTGGTGTTGCCCGAGAATTTTTCATTGATGTGCGCCACCGGCAGCCAGCGCCGCGAGGCGGCCGAGCGAGCTGATGAGGTCGAAGCCATGCTCTCCCGGGCCGCCCGGGAGCAGGGGGTGGTTATTGTCGGTGGCTCGACACCCTTACCCGCCGCCGATGGGCGAGTCACCAATACCTGTCTGGTATTCGATCGTGCAGGCGAAAGAATCGGCCGCTACGACAAGATGCATCTATTTGATGTTAGCGTCTCAGCCGAGGAGTCCTATCAGGAGTCGAGCTATATCGCATCGGGCGACAGCCCGCTTGCCGTGACCACTGAAGGCCTTACACTGGGTATCACCATCTGTTATGACTTGCGATTTCCCGAACTGTACCGATACCTGGGAGAAGCCGGCGCCGAAATTTTTACCGTGCCTTCGGCTTTTACCGTACCTACAGGCCAGGCACACTGGCACACCCTGTTGCAAGCCCGGGCCGTAGAAAACCTGGCCTGGGTGATTGCCCCGGCCCAGGTCGGCACGCACTCGGGTAAACGCAAGACTTTTGGTCACAGCCTGATCATTGACCCATGGGGCGATATTCTCGCCGAGCACATGGGTGGCCCGGGTGTGATACTGGCCGAGGTCGACCGGGATCGGGCACGTAAAAAGCGTCGCCAATTTCCAGTGTTAGAGCATAAAGTACTGAAATAAATTATTTTCCTTTGTTCTTTCCTTTTGGCCCATGTCGCCGCCGGCTCGGTCGCGTCCGGTGTTTCGGTCAAGTGGCGAAAACCCTTGACATCCAAATAGGAGTTTTATTATATTATTATAAACGGATTATAATCGACACCACGCTACCGGGTTTTCCTACGTCAATCACGGGTATTCCTGGCGGCTGGTCAATAGTTCGAATCGCAGTCGATGTGGTGAGCGCCTTAGCGTGTCTACCCCCGACCCTGTTATTTCGTCGCGAATTGAAAGAGGATAGTGACTATGTCAAACAAGCGTTTACTCGCCGCCGTCATGGCGGCATCTTTTGCTTTGGGCCCGATCAGTGCGTCTGCCCAGCAAGTTACGGATTCTGCCACCAGCGCGCTCAGCGAGCTAAGCCGTATGTTCATGCCGCAAAGCCTCGGCGCCTTTTTTAATACGCCACAGCCCAGCGGCATGCTGAATATGGCTCAACCCGGTGGCTACACCGCGTTTATGAACCCGACGACCTATGCGCAGTTGATGAATCCGGCAGCGTACCAGCAGTTTCTGTCGCCTCAGTTCTACACCCAGTTCGCTAATCCGCGAAGCTGGGTTTCCTGGATCAATCCGCTTTCGTACTCGTCGTACCTTAATCCGTCGAACTACATGCCGATGATCAACCCGATGTCCTATGGCCAGTTTATCAACCCGATGACCTACCTCCAAGGTCTCAATCCCAGCAATTACGCAGGACTGGTCAACCCAGCCACCTACAGCCAGTGGCTGAATCCGGCAGCGTACAGTTTTCCGACGAGCTCGCCGATGAGCGGCGGCCTTTCGATGGAGGACCTGACCAAGATGCTGCAGGGTATGGGCCCGATGGCCGGGTCGAATTGATCGATCGTTTATGACGACCCCGTTGAACCGGGCGGATCACGAGGCAAGCCCGGGATCGCACCACGTGCGCTGCCCGGGTATTGATCAGAGTTGATAGTGTCGCGATAGCATTTCGCCACCGCACCAACACCACCGGAGAGAATTATGAGCACCTGGCCGAAACTGACTCGAGTTTTATTCGTTTTATCCCTCGCTGCATCAGCGCCGGCAATGGCGCAATGGGGTATGACCCCGCCAACACAACCCGGCATGGCGCCAATGATGATGCCTCAGCAAGCCATGCCCTCGGGATACGGGATGCAGGCGATGCCCAACCAGTTAATGGCACAGGTTTTCCACGCGCTGCAACTGACCGAGGAGCAACTGACCCAGATTGGCGCTATTGCGGCCCGTGGTCGGGCCGAATCCACCCAGCGCATGAAGGAAATCGCAGATGCTTTTACTGAGGTCGGCAAGGTACTGGCTGTCGTCATACCGGATCCAGCGGCCGTCGGTGAGATCTATGGCCGGATTTTCGATCTGCAACGCCAGTCAATCGAGTCCAGCATCCAGGTCTACCAAGACCAGGTCGAGATACTGGACCAGAAGCAACGCGACCTTTGGAATCTGGTTCGCGAGAAAATGCTTGAGGTGGCCGGTATGAGTAAGCCCGCGCCATAGGGTTTGTTGCCACGATGGCGCCGTGCTGTGCGGCCAAGCGGTTGGTAGATATCTGCCATGATTTGTGTGACAGACGGTACCCGCTGAAACTCGGGTAACCCGGCCAAGCAGATTCAAGACCAACGCTTGTGTCACCAGCATGGCACTGACTTTCAGGACGATCGTGGCCAAGGCCGTGATGTCGAATCAAACCGCCGATGATATGCCCGGGATCCGCTGCCGCGACTGCCAGGGGTCTGTGCCTTGGTGATGGCGAATGGGCTAAGGCCGGGACTCAGGGGCACACACCCGACACCTGTTTGGCCAGATAAGCCCTTGGGTGCAATATCTTTTGTTGGTTAGCGCCGCTCAGAAAAGTTTCTGATCTTGCTTGGCGCTAACGGTCGTTTGCGAGCGATGTTTAGGGGCGTTACTGCCACAGTTGTGGCCGCTCGTCATCATGCTTTTTCATTAATTTAAGGAGACATCATATGTATGGGTTCAGCACATCGTTTAAGGGTTCGGTTGAAGAAGCAGTCAATGCCGTGACCAGCGCGCTGGCTGACGAGGGTTTCGGGGTATTGACCGAGATCGATGTTCAGGCGACCTTGAAAAAGAAATTGGATATCGATCGTACCGCCTACCGGATTCTGGGAGCCTGTAATCCGCAATTGGCGCATCAGGCACTGGAAGCCGACCCGGATATTGGCCTGCTGCTGCCGTGTAATGTGATTGTCAGGGAAGAAACTGACGGATCCACCACGGTCGGTTTTATCGAACCGACCGTGGTGCTGGGGGTCACCGGCCGAAGCGATATGGCGCCGCTGGCCAACGAGGTGAAATCCCGCCTTGAGCGGGTCCGTGACGCTTTGGCGACGTAAAGGGCTGCGCTCATCGGGCCTCGATGGCATTGACTCAGCCAGATTACAGACGTTTATCGGAACGCGACCTGGCCCCTTGAATAACCCTTGAGGGAGGAGCCTTCAAGGCGGGCAAATAAAAAAGGCGCCCAAGGGCGCCTTTTTTATATTGTAAAGATGACTTCGCGCAAACTAGACGAATAGATTGATATTGGATTCGCCAGCATGTTCAAAATAGGTTGCCGCTCCGCCCAGATCGATCTCGTCGATCAGGTCCTCGTGCTTAATATCAAAAAGATCTATCGTCATCTGGCAGCCGATCATCTTGACATCCGCTTCCAGACAAAGGTCACGCAGTTCCGCCACGGTGGCTACACCTTTGGTCTTGATGGTGTTTTTCATCATGCCGGTCATCATGGCCTGCATTCCCGGGATTGCCGTACCCAGTACAGGGAACCACTTATCCATTGCCATGGGCATAGGCATCCCCGGGTTACCCAGCGGGCTGACCGAAAGGCTGAGATCTTTTTTCAGTAACTGCAGCCCGTAGAAGGTAAAGAACATGGTTACGTTGTATCCCAGCGCTGCTGCAGTAGAGGACAGAATAAAAGGCGGATAGGCCCAGTCAAGGGTACCCTTGGTTGCAATAATAGTCAGACTTTTTTCACTCATAGGAAAACCTCCGAGAAGTTGTAAGGCGCCAGCAAGGTCTGTTATCAGCAGGCACCCCTACGGCCAGGTAGGCCGTTTGATCTAGTCGCCTTTTTTCAAGAAAAAGTGGAACTCGCTGTTAACCTCCGATGAGTCCAAAAGTGGGTTGCCGGTTTGTGTAGCAAAGGCCTGAAAATCCTTAACCGATCCGGGGTCTGTCGCTATGATTTTGAGTACTTCGCCGGCCGCCATACCGTTGAGCGTCTTTTTGGCACGCAATATCGGCAGTGGGCAGTTCAATCCACGGGCGTCGAGTTCCTGGTTAAAGTCGGACATAGTTTTGTTTCCTCACGGTTGCAGTCGTTTCAGTGACATCTGTTCAGCGCTGATCTTTGTTGGCCGGTCGCGCACCCGGTGGAGCTGGGTTAACTGACCGAACGGTGTTCCCATAACCAAAAGGGTCGCTTCGCAGTCCACGGCCCCGATCAAGAACAGCAGTTTGAGGGAACGGGGGAATACACAATATATTAGTAGATAACCAAATTTTAAAACATATTCCAACACAAAGTACAAATTCTTTTCAGTTTGCCCGAAATCTCAGATCTGGCCCAGTCGTTTCCGGACCGCGGCAAGCTCCAGGCAAAGGGTAAAAATCCCCATAGCCTGGTGAATATCCTCGAGCGGCGGGAAAGTGGGCGCTAGGCGTATATTGGCGTTCCTTGGGTCGAGACGGTAGGCAAAGGGTGCCCCCGCCGGGGTGAGTTTTACCCCGGCCTGCGCGGCCATTTCAACTACGGTTCGGGCGCATCCATCAGGCCCATCGACACTGACAAAATAGCCGCCAGCGGGATTAGACCAGGTGGCGACACCCTTGCCGCCAAGATCGCGCTCAAGAATTTCCTGGACCAGTGCAAATTTGGGCTTGAGGATCTCGGCGTGACGGGCCATATGAGCGCGAAGTCCGTCGATGTCGCCAAGAAACGCCAAGTGGCGTAACTGGTTAATTTTGTCCGGACCAATAGTCTGAATGGCCAGGTGGCGACGGGCATCGTCAAGGTTGGTAGCACTGGCAGCCATCGCTGCGATACCAGAGCCGGCCAGCGTCATCTTCGAGGTCGAAGCGAACATCAGCACTCGGTCTGGATTACCCGCGTCACGACATTCGCTCAGGATATCCGGTACCGGAGTACGTTTTTCGCTCAGGTGGTGTTCGGCGTAGGCATTGTCCCAGAAGATGCGAAAGTCTGGTGCAGCGGTCATTTGAGCCAGCCGTCTGGCTACAGTCTCACTGTAGGTAATTCCCGTGGGATTACTGTAACGGGGTACACACCAGATTCCTTTGACTGACGGGTCGGCCGCGAGCACTTCAACCCGGTCCATATCAGGCCCTTCATCGGTCATCTCGACATTGACCAATTCGAATCCCAAATGGCTGGTGATCTCGAAATGGCGATCATAGCCAGGCGCTGGGCACAAAAAGCGCACCGTGCCCTGTTGACCCCAGGGTTTGGCGCCGCCGGGTACGCCGAAAAGGATACCTCGGACGATGCTGTCATACATCAGGGTCAAGCTGCTACTACCGCCGACAATGACATCTTGGGCCTGGCACTCAAGAACGGCAGCAAACAGGGCTTTTAGTCCAGGCAGCCCATCGATACCTCCGTAGTTACGACAGTCCGTATTGTGTGGATCACGGAAGTTTCCCAAGCCGGGTAGCGAGAGAAGCTCCCCGGCTAGGTCAAGTTGTTCGGAGGCAGGTTTGCCACGCGTCATATCGTATGACAGGCCAGCATCGCAGGCAGTTGCGAACTGCGCCTGCAGCTGCTGTTCACGCTCTTTCAATTGTTCATCGCTGAATGTTGGCAGCATAGGACTCTCCACATCACGCACCCAAGTCATTGGGTGTGTATTTGTAACTGAGGGCCGATCTAATCCAGCCACACGACCGGCGATTCTAAAGCTCGGCCGCGTTGAAACCAAATCCGGCCTGACCGGGGGGCTTTGTTAAACTAGCGCGGTGAACAGGACGGGGTTTAAAACTGAGTGGTGCCGCCTGTCCTTCGGGCTGTTCGTGGTTTTGTCTCTAGTGAGTACCGGCGCGGCCGGTGAGGCGAACTTAGCGTCATCTCTCGGGGATACCCGCGTAGGTATCGTCACCACCCCTGAAGAGCAGTCGATGGGTCGTCAGTTTGTGGCTTCAGCGCGCCAGCAGATGCGCTTCATAGACGACCCGCTACTACTGGAATACCTACAGGGCCTGGGCCAGCGACTGACCACTAGTCTTGAAGGCGATGTCGACAGCCTGCGGTTTTTCCTGATTGATAACAAGCTTATCAATGCTTTCGCTGGCCCGGGTGGGCGGCTCGCTGTTTTTACCGGACTGGTCCTGGCAACGCGAAATGAGGCTGAACTGGCTTCCGTCATGGCTCATGAGTTGGCCCATGTAACGCAGCGCCATCTGCCACGGATGATGGATCGCGCGCGCCAGCGCCAGTTGCCAACGACGGCGGGTATCATCGCGGCGATCTTGTTGGGCGGCCAGGCCGGCGCAGCGGCGATGGCGGCAACCAGCGGCGCGGCGCTTTCTGATCAGTTGCGTTACAACCGTGAATATGAGCGTGAAGCCGATGCACTGGGGCTGATGATCCTGACTGAGGCAGGCTATCCCGCTGCGGCCACGATGGGCTTTTTGGGGCGACTGGATCAGGAGAACCGGCTCCAGGCTGTTGGTGCACCGGAGTACCTCAGAACACATCCGCTGACTCAGAACCGCCTGGCGTTAGTAGAGGGACGCCTCCAGCAATACCCGCGTTTCTCTGTTGCACCCTCACTCGATTATTACCATGCGCGCACGAGAATTCGTGCGGTTTTTACTCAAGAGGCTGAAAAATCAGCAGCCGCCTTCACGCACGAAGTGCGCTCGACGGATTCTCTAGTAGCCAGGGCTGCCCGTTATGGCCTGGTGCTGTCCCAGATACGATTGGGCGATCACCAGAGCGCGATTGGAAATGCCAAGCATCTGGTGGCAGATTACTCGGATTACTTGCCTTATCAGGTGGCTCTTGCCCAGGCCCTGCTGGCCAGCGGCTCTGCCGATGAGGCGGTGTCTGCACTACAGGGCTTGGCCGAGTCAGATCGGCGATCACCGGCCATGGCGTACTACCTGGCCGATACCCTGATAAAAGCGGGCGAATTTGTCGATGCGCACTCGGTATTGCGTGGCGCTTTAAGGGAGGCGCCAAGACAGGCTGAACTTTATCGGCTGTTGGCCCGGGTTGAGGGGGAAAGCGGTCACCCGCAACGATCGTTTCAGGCCCTGGCTGAGTATCACTACTGGCGTGATGAAACCGATCAGGCACTCGCCCAGTTAGAAATTGCTGCCAGCTATGGCTCAGGTAGCGCCTATTTTGAGGCCAGTATCAGCGCACGAATAAAGGAAATTAAAACGCAGATGATGCGCGATGGAATGCATTAAGCGGCGGCCAATCACTAAAACCCGTTGAATTAATGAGAGCTGTTAGAAGATTTAACCAGGGAGCCAACAAGACAGTTGGATAAAAGGATAAGGTGGCGTAGGCAGCTGTATTTCGGCTAATGCTGGGCCAAAAGTGGGCCAGCATTCATTAGAAATGCGCCCTATTGAGTAGGCCAATTAGGCCATACATAAGAACATTCAATACCTTCGATGATCAATTATCCTTGATAATCTTCTAGAAGTTGCGTTAAATGGGACCGTCATACCCTGAGAGAGTATTGCGGGGTTGTCAGAACTCAAAAATATAGTGTGTCGGACTCTGGCAGGTACGGCACCAGTAACTGGAGGATAGCCATGCTGAAACTGAAGACTGCTGTGGTCGCTTGTGGCGCAGCGATCGTACTTGCGGCCACGGCTGGATATGGCCCAGCCGTACAAGCGGGTGAATGGCCCACAGAAAAGCAGTGCAAAGAGGTTGCCAAAGATGGAGACACCATCATTAAGGGCTGGTGTGTGGCAATCAACCGAAGCGCCGGTAACTGTCTCGCCTGCCACCAGGCAATGGTTAATCCCTGGCCTGAAGGCTTTCCTGTAGGCGGCAACATCGCACCGCCATTGGTCGCGATGGCAGCTCGCTTTCCCAACCGCGAGGATTTGCGCGCCCAGGTATGGGACGCTACTGCGACAAACCCCAATACTTCGATGCCGCCGTTCGGTCGACACAAGTTGATCAGCGAACAGGACATTGACAATATCGTGGACTGGCTGCTTTCTATCTAGGCTGCAGAATCCGTAGTCGGATGAACAACTCCCGGCGATTAAATAAGACACATTTTGAATATAAAGAGGATAGATAAGACTCATGAAACGCAGAATTTTTCTTAAAGGCTCTATGGCCACGGGCGCGATCGCCGTGGCAGCCAGTGCTGGACTGCTCGCCCCGGCTCGAGTCCTGGCAGCCGCCTGGCCCGAGGCCGCATTCACGGCTAAGAGCGAAGCCGACGCGCTGAACGCTTTCTTTGGCTCAGCGGATGCCCAAGACAGTGGCGACGTCACCCTTAAGGCGCCGCTGCAGGCCGAAAACGGTGCCGTGGTACCCATCAAGGTGATGACCTCCCTTGCAGACGTCGAGGCAATCGCGGTCGTGGTTGCCAAAAACCCTTCCCCGTTTGTAACCTCGTTACAGATGGCCGCCGGCAGTGCCGGTGGCATGTTCAGCGCCCGCATCAAGATGGGTCAGTCCTCCCCAGTCAACTGCTACGTTAAAGCAGGTGGCAAGGTGTACAAGACCTCTCAGGAGATCAAAGTCACCGTTGGCGGTTGCGGCGGTTAACCCGACAGAACCCAGTAGGAGATCAATAAGATGGCATCTACCAAGATGAAGATCAAAAAGAACAAGACCGGTGGTCGCGACGTGATGGTGCTTGCCAAGCACCCCATGGAAACGGGTCTGCGCAAGGACAAGAAAACGGGTGAGAAGATACCCGCGCACTTTATCCAGACCATGGATATTTCCGTAAACGGGGTGGTAATCGCTCAGGCTAACCTGGGTGCCGGCGTGTCCAAAAATCCGCTCATCGGCATGTCTATGGCTGGTGCAAAGTCTGGCGACACGGTTAGCGTCACCTGGACAGACAACAAGGGCGAGACCGGCGCCGTCGAAAAGGCGGTCAAGTAAACATATAGCGCATCCAGTGTTGCCGGCCGTGGTGCCGGCAGCTCAATACTGAGGAGGGGACTGATGAAAAAATTGGTATCACTGGCAGTCGGCATGGGCATGGCAGTACTGACTGCTTCGACTGCCCAGGCGATTTCCGAGGCTGAAATTAACAACGATATCGCTGAGTTCCAGGGATTTTTCCTGAAGCGTTTTCCAGGCGTAGCGCTGGAAGATTATGTTGATGGGGTTAATGCGTTGCCACAGTATGCGCACCGGCGGGCTAACTGGGAATTGATGATGGATTTCCCCCCTTATGAACCCGAGATGGAAAAGGCTGAGGAAGAGTGGTCCGCACCGTTTGCCAATGGCAAAGGCTTTGACGACTGTGACCTGGCACCGGCAAATACCTACCCGGTGTACGATGGGGCCAGCGATGATCTGCGGACCCTAGTGGCCGATCTGAACGCGTGTTTGACGGCTAATGGTGAAGAACCGATAAAGAATGTCAAGCGCGGCAAAATGGCGCGACTCATTGCCCACTACAAGTCGCAATTTAACGACCAACCGATGGCGGTGGATTTCTCCGCAGCCGGTGCACAGGCCTGGTATGAGAAGGGTCGCCAGTTCTACTGGGCCAAGCGCGGCCAGTTGAACTTCTCCTGCGCAGATTGTCATGTGAGTAATGCTGGTAACAGCGTCCGCGGTGACGTGCTGAGCCCGGGTCTTGGTCATGGCGTGGGCTTTCCGGTCTACCGTACCAAGTGGTCGATGTCCGGCAAACCGTGGGGAACGACGCATCGGCGCTACGGCGGCTGTAACAAGCAGGTCCGAGCGTCTCCGTTTAAAGCTCAGGGCACCGAGTACAAGGCGCTGGAGTATTACGAAGCTATCATGAACACGGGCGTACCGCTCAAGGTGCCGAGCCAGCGCCAATAAACAAGACAGCTGACCCCCCTATGCTGAGATTGATACGAGACAGCATGATGGGACCACGGTAGCAAATGAAAAACCTGGCCTTTACGGCCAGGTTTTTTTTACCCAGGCCCCACAAACAACGCCTGTGTATCACCATTTGCGAGTTAGTGGAACACCGTAATGCTTAGACGGCCTAATTCCCGATTTCTTGGTGCGACCCTTGGAACCCCCTCCCATAGGGTGCAGCAAAGAAGCAACTGAAGGAGTAGCAGTAATGAGTTTGACCCGACGTGAGTTTATGCGTTTGCTTGCCGCCGCCAGTGCTGCTGGTATGGCTGTCAATGGTCGTAGCGCTTCTGCCCAGGCTACAGACTACGATGTGCCTGCCTTTGGCAATCTGTCCCTGCTGCATTTTACCGACTGCCATGCCCAGTTGATGCCGGTGCATTTTCGCGAACCCAATTTCAATATTGGTATCGGTAACGCTTTTGGCCAACCGCCGCACGTGGTGGGTGAGAAATTTTTAGAGCATTTTTCTATCCCAGCGGGATCGGCCAACGCGTATGCCTTCACCTGTTTGGATTTTGAGGCCGCTGCCCACAAGTATGGCAAGGTGGGCGGGTTCGCTCATCTGGCGACGCTGGTCAAACAGCTGCGCGCGTCACGGCCAAACAGCCTGCTGCTCGATGGTGGTGATACCTGGCAAGGATCCGCGACTTCGCTGTGGACCCAGGGTCAGGATATGGTTGATGCCTGCAAGTTGCTGGGCGTTGATATCATGACGGGACACTGGGAGTTCACCTACGGCATGGACCGGGTTCGCGAGATTATTGAGCGCGAACTGCCCCCGATCGAGTTTCTGGCACAGAATATTATGCTGACCGAGGATGCGTCCTTTGAGGGTAAGCCAGCCTTTGACGAGGATTCCGGACGGGTGTTCAAGCCCTACAGCATTCGTGAAATGAATGGCATCCCGGTCGCTATTATCGGCCAAGCCTTCCCTTACACCACGCTCGCCAACCCACGCTACATGATCGAGGATTGGAGCTTTGGCATTCGCGATGAACAGTGCCAGGCGATGGTCGACGAGGTCAGAGCTAAAGGGGCGCAAGTGGTTGTGGTGCTTTCGCATAACGGCATGGATGTCGATCTTAAAATGGCGACCCGGGTGACCGGGATCGATGTCATTCTGGGTGGCCACACTCATGACGGAATACCAAAGCCCAGTGTGATCAGCAATGCCGGTGGCCAGACCCTGGTTGTTAATTCAGGCTCCAATACCAAGTTTCTTTCGGTGATGGATCTTGATGTGCGCGATGGGCGAGTGGCGGATTACCGCTTTCGGTTGCTACCGATATTTGCCAACCTGTTGCCAGCGGATCCCGAGATGGCGATGCTCATCGAAGGCGCACGCGAGCCATTTAAACAGCAGTTGGATACTGTGTTGGCCACAACCGAAACCACACTGTACCGCCGCGGCAATTTTATTGGCACCTTCGATCAGGTTATTGTTGATGCATTGATCGAGGTGCGTGGTGCCGATATTGCCTTCTCCCCGGGTTTTCGCTGGGGAACCAGCGTACTGCCGGGTGACCCAATCACGGTCGAGCGGTTAATGGATCAGACGGGAATCACCTACGCCAAGTCTACCCTTGTTGAGATGAGTGGTGAGACCATTAAACGGGTACTCGAGGATATTGCTGACAACCTCTTTAATGCCGATCCCTACTATCAGATGGGGGGTGATATGGTACGGGTTGGTGGGTTACGTTATGCCATCAACCCGACGGCGCCGATCGGCGAGCGCTTGTCCGCGCTGGAGCTGAATGGCAAACCGCTGGATCCATCACATATATACAAGGTAGCTGGCTGGGCGAGCGTGAATCCCCAGCCTGATGAACTGCCAGATATCTGGGATGTGGTGGGCGAGTACCTGCGTGACCGCAAAGTGATTCGCGATGTGGTTGCGAACGTGCCTCGGGTCAAAGGTATCTTAAATAATCCCGGATATTTGGCGTTGTAAAGATTCCTTAGCTGCGCAAGACCGCCAAGAGTTAGTTGGCGACAGGCAGTCGCTTTTTCTGAAGCCAGCACATCATGGGCCAGACCAAAACCCTGACAGATGACCAGCCGCGCCAGCGGCAGATTGATCTTCCTGAGTGGTTCAAGGCAAGTTTCCTAGATCTACGTGAGGATTTGTTCGAAGCGCTGCAGTCAGATAAACGCGCCCTGGTGGTGTATTTCGGGCAGGAGAATTGCGCCTATTGTGAGGCGTTGCTTGAAACCAACTTCGGCGACCCCGAGATTGCCCGTTATACCCGAGCGCATTTTGATGTGGTCCCGATCGACATCTGGGGCGATCTGCCGGTCACTGATATGCAGGGCGACACTCTGACCGAGCGTGATTTCTCAGTTTTGCTTGAGACCAACTTTACGCCATCGCTGGTGTTTTTTGGCCCTGGGGGGAACGAGATTTTCCGTCTTCGCGGTTATTACCCGCCGTACCGTTTTCGTGCAGCGCTGGAATACGTTGCTGGCCATCATTACCTGCGCGAGAGTTTTCGCGACTACCTTGAGCGCGCTGACCCGCCTCCCAAATTCGAGCGAGAGGATCTCAACCAACAGGATTTTTTTATGGAAGCTCCGTACCTGCTGGATCGCTCGCACTTCAGCGCCAGTCGGCCGCTTTCAGTGTTTTTTGAGCAGTCGAGCTGTCACGGCTGTGACCTGCTGCATACTGCACTGGCGTCTGACCAACAGATTTTGGACTACTGCAGCTTGATGGATGTGGTGCAACTGGATATGTGGTCCGATACCCCAGTGCTAACCCCACAGGGCCGTCGCCGGGTGGCGCGCGAGTGGGCTGAGGATCTTGGGATTCATTACGCGCCGACAGTTGTGTTTTTCGATGGTGCGGGTCAAGAGATATTTCGTATCGATTCAGTGGTGCGGGCCTACCGATTGTCGCGGGTGTTGCAGTATGTCGCTGAGCGGGGTTACGAGACCGGTTTGAATTATCAGCAATGGCATGGTAAGCGCCGCCTTGCTGTGCAAGAAGGGTCTATCTGATAGCCGGAAAAAAGATCATCAGTGTGCCTTATTATTGATATTAAAAATAAGAATATAAGAATATTGACAAAAAATTAAATACTAGTATGATGCTGTCATTGATTAGCCGGGCTATGCCGTAATTCTGGCTAAACAGTTTCTTACCATTATGACTACTGAGGAAAACATCATGAAAAAGGCAATTACCCTTCTCGCTGTTGTTGCTGGATTAAGCGCCATGCCGGCCGTGGCCAACGAATCAGTTGCAACACCTTCAACACCTTCAATGACGAATCAGGTCGTGGAAACAACGGCACGCTATGCCAATCCGGTTAACTGGTTTAAAGGCTCGACCATGCCAGCTCCGATGCAGCTGAACCTGGCATCACCCGAAGGTTATAAGGTATTCCTTGACCCCGAGACCTATGTGCAGTTCATGAACCCGGCTTTTTACGCTCAGTTCATGAGCACAGAATTTTACGCGCCATTTCTGAAGGCCGAGAATCTATCGCAGTGGCTCAACCCGGTGACTTATGTCGAGTTTGTTAACCCCATGTCGTACCTGGACCTGGTTAACCCCATGGCCTATGGACAGTACTTGAACCCTGCCGTTTACCTGCAGAGTGTCAACCCCTTGGCCTACGCCGGTTTTATCCAGGCTAAGACCTACCAGGGCTGGGCCGACCTCATCAGAGGTTGAGTCAAGGTTGAGCGACTGCCGGTTATCCGGTTCGCGAGAAAATTCAAACGGGCAGCGCTGGTAACAGCCTGCCCGTTTTTCGACCCTGGCATCGGATCAGAACTACAGGCAATATCTGAGTCTTGACGCAGCTCACTTTGATCGCAGCAATCGGCGCGGGTAACTGAATTTCACTAATGAGGATGTTTAACATGAGAAACACACGATTTGCTGTCGTCGTTGCCAGTGCGGCCATGCTGCTACTGGGAGCCCGCTTTGCCGCTGCCCAGGAGTTGTCAGCTGAGGCTGCCGAGGAACTTAGGCCACAGGTCGAGGCCGGTGCCCGACTGTTGAGCGACATGTCCGAAGAGGCGCAGGCCTACCGACGCAAAGAGTTGGCCAAAACGGTTAACCCGGTAATGGACCCGGTTCCGCGCAAACTGAAAAAACAGTTGTATGACCAATTGTCAGCCATCAGTGGCATGTCAATGCGTCAGTTGTTCAATTTCATGACCGCTAAGAAAAAAGTGGCTGAGGGCGTTGAGTTTGACGATGTGGTTGAGGCCATGGAAATCAAGGCCAATGAAGTTAACTTTAAGAAAGTAGGACACAATCAGTTCTGGAAGGATGTCGGCGCGATCACGGGTGAGCCGGCGTTGCGGGTCGAAATACTGCAGTTCTGCGATGCAACGGTAGGGCGGCGGATGCTGGACTTCAGCCCAGAGTTTGCCATTTTTATTCCTTGCCGTATCTCCGTTGTCGAGCAGCCTGACGGCAGTATCTGGTTGATGACCCTGGATTGGGATGTCAGCTGGCTGGCACTGGCTTGGCAGCAAGGCTCCAGTTTGCCTGAAGATCTGAAGCAGGATGCCATCCGTGTTCGGGATGCGATGACCGAGATCATGGAGGCTGGCGCAACCGCCGAGTGGTAGCCTGCCGCCGGGGTGTGCCCGGCCATACTAAGCGGCCACATCCCGCCACGGAGTAAGCTCGGATAGAGCCGGGTCGCCAGTGCATCCATTACCGGTGCTCAGTCGTGCCGCTCAGACCTTGCAGACACATCGTCGCCTTATCGAGGTACGGCGAGGGCGGTACTCATCAGGACATTCAGTCGAAGGCTGTCTTCGCGGGTTAGACTCATGGCAGAACCCCCATGGTCAGATTCCAGGTTGAGCGCGGGTGTGGTTCAGATAGGGAAGCCTGATGCCTGTATAGAAAACCCCACGGGCAGTGCTATGCCGGTTGAGCGCTCGAGGATGTAATAATCCGATTTTGGTTTCCAGTTATTTTTAAGGCCCGCCATATGAACAGCACATACTACGAGACCGTTAATCAACTTGAGAACATGGGCGTAGACCCGGATTATCTACAGGGCTGGGTTGGGGGATACCTGGGCAACCCCCAGCGTGAGGAGCAGCGCGTGACCCCGGCCTACTCAGCCGGGTTTGAAGATGGTCAGAATCAGGTCACTGATCACGCTGCGGATTGGACAAAAGACTGAAGGATTCCCGCAACTTAGCGCTGGCCTCCTTTGGGGCTAGGCTTTTCGGTAGCGCAGAGTTTTTGTAGTGATCGTGCGAGTTGCGCTACGGCTTCGGGCCCGTCGATCTCCATCACCTGATCAATCACCCAGCGATTGGTCTGATCGCGCCCCATCACAATCTGGATGCGCTCGCCAAATGCTCTCAGGAGACTGTAACCCGGGGCGCCGTTGGCAAAGACACACTGACCATATTCGCTATTGCGTTGATTCAGGGTGTCGATAAACGGCTCCACGTAATCTTTGATCCCCAGAATCTCCTCGGTATTGCGCTGAAGATGCCTGGCACAGCCGGCTGCCAACGAGGACATAAACAGTGCGCGTTGTGCTTGGTCGAGTAACTCGAAGGCCAGCCGATCAGCGGTGTGTACCAAGAACACCAGATACTCACGAATGACGGCGACGCGTTGGGTATCGTCCTGGTATACAAAATCTTCAGCATGCAGATTGCGTGCCGATGTGAGTGCTAATTGCCAACAGACATAGGCCAGCGCCAGGGCATTGTCCTCAGTAGAAGCCTGGCGTGTGGGATCTTGCCATTGGTCACGAATCCGGGTTTTCATAGTCATTGCACTGGATAGGGATTCTATCTTAAGGTGTGGTTTATGCCGGCCCTACCACAATCATTATTACGCACTGTACAACATAACTGCGATGTTTCTGATGCCCAGCATGCGGGCAGTTATACGCTTTGCATATATCTCATGCATATGCGCGAGTATTTCCGCTGGCACGAGCAACTTGGGTTAGAGGCCGTGCTGGGTGCGGCCGAGGTGGGCGAATGGGTCGACGCACGAGAACAGCAGTGGGCGGACCTGCAAGAGGCAGATTATCAAAAGCTGCCCATATCCGGACGTCAAGTTGATCCTTTTGATGTAGACACCGTCAATGATTGGTTGGTTCCGCTTGGCTATTGTTACAGCGCTGGGGTTGGCCGCTTTGGCAAACCCGTGTTCTTTATCGCTGAACTAACCCGCGTGGAAAATGGAGAAGGCTATCGCTTGTTTCAAACCGGGGCTGAACTGGTGCGCGAGTTGATGGCGCCTCCGGCGATGACTCGTGGCGATGTGATCTGGATACGTCGGGAATCTTTGCGTCGGGTGTTGTGGGAAATGATTGATGAATGGCGCTGGAAAAAACCGCGCAATGCCATGTCACGAGTATTGGACTGCTATGGCTTCGCCGGTGATGCTGAAAACGCGTTAGAACGCATGACCGATGAGTTCACTGAAACAGTTATCCTGCACGAACTGGGCGAACTGGTGTGTGGAAGGTGGCTTGGCGATGACTGGGAGCGCATGCTGCAGGCGCTGGGCCCAAGTGTTGCAGAGGTATTGGCACGCGCTGTGCGCGATCACCTGGCTGATTGCGTTACGGTATTGCCAGCCTTGTTAGCCCAGGAGGAACAGGCCCCGCTGCATTTTTACTTTGCCAGTATGACGCCTGCGCGCAAGCAGTTATTTCCGGCTTTGTACAATGCCTATCAGGGTTGGCTGGGCGATGATGATCGTGCGTTACTTAAGCAGGCGGTTCGCCAGGGCCAGGGCCACTGGCGTGCCGGCGCCAACGCGATCCTCAGCGCCTATCGTCGCCAGGGCAAAGATGCGGGCGAGCCTATCGTCAACTTGGTTGAGAGCCTCGCGCTTTAGGATTTTCGAACCCTTCGCTAATGGCCCGGGTTGTTGTCAGGGGCGAGAGCCTTTTTCCTCATGTGCCAGATCGATGACGCGTGTGGCTACCTCTGCATAAGACTCACGGTAGCCTGAGAGTTTTTGATTATCGTCTGGGAGAAAATAATCCTTTTGGTCGATTCCGCCCTGTTGTTCCTGGGCTATGAACTCACGCTGCATTTGTATCATTTTACGGATCAGTTCTTGTTTTTCGCTCATCGGTTGTATCCTCGATATGTCGGTAATGAATTCTTTGGGGTCTGGGTCATTCAATAAGTTCAGAGCCGGTCAGTAGCCACCTTTGCGCATGCTTTCCGGGAGTCCTGACAAGCGGCCAGCCTGCTTGCTTGGATTACCGGGGAAGAGGTCAAACAGTTCCTTGTTATTCACTTTGTGTCCCCACAGTCCACCCATCTCTTTAAGCAGGGCGCGGTTATTTGGCTGATGGCCATTATTCTCGAAATATTCCTTACGCAGATAGTCGATGACATCCCAGTGCTGCGCAGTCAACTCCAGCCCCTCCGCTGCTGCCATAGCCTCGGCGACCGTTTTACTCCACTCATCAGGGTCTTCGAGAAAGGCGCTCGCGGTTGTGGCAATGATTTTTCCATCGACTTCAATTGGCATGTCGTACTCCGTTTCGGTTTTTGTTGAACTCAGTTTTTGTCTAGTCGTCAATGCTTTGTCGTGGCTCGTATACCGGATCAATACTCTTGTATGGCATGAATAGACCGAAACCCATCAGGCGCCCCTGACCCAGGCCTTGTTGTTGCAAAGTCTCCGATTCCCCAGGCGTCAACTCGGCCAACAGCAAACTTCGGGTCAGGATGGCGCCTTGAGGAGTGTTCAGGCGATGGGCGCGACCGCACAGCATTTTGCGTGGGGTAATGGATAGATCGGAGAGCCAGTTTACGGCGTCTGCGAGGAAGGCACTTTCTGTGTCGGCGGAATCGCCCGCACGGACATGGCGGGCCAGAATCGTTGTGAGCGGCAGTAGCGCTCGTACACGAGCCTGCAACAGGTTGATGGAATAGCCCGAGATATCCAGGGTTTGCCCGGTCAGCACTCTGGCGGCATCCACGCTTGCAGCGGGAATGCGCAGCACGAAGCGTGTTCTGGCAGATAGTTCAATAGTGCCGTCGTCTGCAGGCTGTTGCCAGCCATTGCTCGACTGGGCCCCGTGAATCAAGTGAATGCCGGTCCGTTCTTGCTGTTCCAGCCAGGGTAGAACCTGGGTGATGGCCTCAGACAGGGGCCAGGCGTGATCGGCTGGAATCTGTCGACCCCGGATGCCAAACACCAGGTCGACAACAGGATCGATATCGGGCTCGGTGACTTGGGGCGGGGTCTCGTACCAATAGTTGGAGCTCGGCATGATGGTTGTCATTGTATGGGCAGCGAGGCTTGGATGAGATCGCGATCTATCCACCAGTCATCCTGAACCAGCACGTCCACCACATTGCGTAGGCGCGGCAGGAACTGTGCCGGATCATCAAGTTCCAGACGCTGAATCCATTGTTCGAAATCTTCCTGTTTTTCTATGCCACTGTGTCGACGTGCGACGGCCCCCAGCAGTTGGTTGGCAAAAAAGGACAGGGATTCGCGCTGACTACCCTGCGTCCGAAGATCCACGAGGTAGGCGGCGGTGGCGGCCGCCACGGCCGCGCCGTCTGAATCATCGGGTGTCTCTTCGACGATATCCTGAAGCAGGGCAACCGATAACTCCGGGTCGACCGGAAAGGTGACGGCGAGCCAGACAGCGTGTCCTAGCGCGACCAGCGCGTCGGGCTCGCCGGACTGGAACATCAGTCGGGCGGCTTCAGCGGCTTGTGCCCAGACCTCCCCAGCGCAAAACTGTTCGAAACACCGTTGAGCGCTGTGCCAGGCTTGTGCACCTTCATCCAGGTTTACCAGCAGTCGGCCCTCCTGCAGTGCCAGTTCGCACCATTGTGACGAGTCGATTGCAACCTCGCTTTCTTTCAGGCGGTCGCGCACAGCGCTAAGTTGCGCCTGTAATGCATCAGCGGATGTACCAGTGTCTTCACCCGACTCCGCGCCGAGGTCAAAATCCGTCCCTAAGTGTTTCATGGCCGTGCCTTAACCGTGCCGGCATCAAGCGCGCCAGTGAATGCGCTCTCGATCTGGTCTTCCCAGTTAGCCGGTGTGTCGGGATAGGGCGGTTTGACATCCATACGCAGGAAGCGCTCGCCAGTACGCGCTTTTTCACGTACCAGTGCAATCAGGTGCTCGAAAGAGGTAGGCTGGTTCTGCAGCATGAGTTCACTGATCCAGAGCATGGGGTACCTACCTTAGAACCATTGTAGTTAGTGCCTGGGTGTAGCGCCCGCGGTAGATCAGGCGGGCACACCCGGGCTGTGACGAGTCGGTAAATCCATCACGTCGATGTGGCACGTTGTTACATACCAGACCTTCGCCCGGCAACAGTCGGTGGGTTACAACCAACTCAGCACATGAATCCAGAATTTCCGCCAGTGCCGCGATGGCTTCACCAACCACGGGATCACTTTTCCAGATAATGTTGCGCTTGCGTGCGCTGTAGCGCATTTGCAGTGCATCACCGTTATAAGAAAAAACCGGCCCACTCACGCTGCCACGCACGCCAGGCCCGGCGGCTTCATTTGCAGGTATGGTCATTGCGTCTGATTGGCTGAGTGCCGCGGTGTATCGAGAATCACAACGGTGTAGCAGACCAAATACGATTTCGTGATCCATGAGCTGAAGTGTGCCGTCGCTCATGGCCGGGCGAACACAATGCAGTGCCATGGCTCGGATGGCGCGTTCCGGCGTATGGTAATAGCCATCGGTATGCCAGCCCATCGGACGATTGCTGTAGGGAATATAGCGCTGATGCGTGGCGCTATGGTTGACTTCGAGTTCGCTCAGGCCGTCATTGGCGGAGCACAGGTTGCTGTCTGGTTTTCCCAGGCCCAGTTGCGATGTCAATGCCTGTATGGCCGCACGGTCAACATTCTCTGGTTGGCGACATCGATAGACGGCCATGTTGGTATCACGCACCCGCACGGCCAGGGCGTGACGTTCGTTAGCGCTGAGTTTCAAAGGATCAGCGATCTCGACGCTAAGGTCTTCAATCCCTCGTCGGTATCGTGCCAGACGATCATCCCACCCGCGTGAGAAATTGTCTTCCCTGAGGTGTGCTGGTATCCCAGATTGGGTTCTGGCAGCTCGAGTGGTTTGGGATTCGAAAAGAGGCACAGGTGCTGGGTATCTAGTCGGGGTAGCAGAAACGGAGCCAAATTCTAGCCTTTGACGCGATAACACAAACTCTCCCAAAAGGTTGATTTAGCTAAGCCCAGATCGATGGCTTGGCGTCGGTAAACCCATTTGCTGACTTGGTGTGGCCGGCCTTGGCCAACTAAACATCTGAATACATGGTGTTTTCGGGAGAAGCCGCACCTATGGTGCAAACGAAATTTTGTGCACTGCAAGATAAATCCTATCCCCATGGGGATAAGACGGTTTTTTGTGAGGCATACCCTCCCGGGGAATGGTGCGACCTCGGGCAGTGCATACAATGGAGCCACATCAGCACCCTCATGGTACGGGCCTTCGTGTCGTAACACGTTCTAGACGCGGACAGCCCAAGCGACTGAATCGACCATCGAGACGGCGCTTATCACCGTATGGTGCCACAAACGCAATGGAGTACTGGTTATGGCTGATAAAAAGCAACATGAAACCCCGATGCTGGATGAACTGGAGAGCGGCCCATGGCCGAGTTTCGTCTCTGGCATTAAGCGCCTGCGCGATGAGCATCCGGCTGAACGTATTAACGGGGTGGCGAATGATCTGCTCGGCCAACTCGAACACTCCTACGAAACCCGCAAAGGCTATTGGAAAGGAGGCACGGTTAGCGTTTACGGTTACGGTGGTGGAATCATTCCGCGGTTCTCAGAAGTCGGCCAGCAGTTCCCCGAGTCCAGGGAGTTTCACACCTTACGGGTCCAGCCGCCCGCCGGTAACCACTACAGCACCGACATGCTTCGCCAGTTAGCCAACAGCTGGGAGAAATGGGGCTCGGGCCTGGTGACATTCCATGGCCAGACCGGGAATATCATGTTTATCGGGGCTACCACCGAAAACACCCAGCACTTCTTTGATGATATTAACGATTATGGTTTTGACCTGGGCGGTGCCGGCCCGTGCGTACGCACGGCTATGTCCTGTGTCGGCGGCGCGCGTTGTGAACAGTCGTGCGCCAACGAGCACAAGATTCACCGAACCCTGGTTAATAACTTTACTGATGACGTGCATCGCCCAGCTCTACCGTACAAATTCAAGTTCAAGGTGTCGGGTTGCCCCAACGACTGCATGAACTCGATCGAGCGTGCCGACATGGCGGTAATTGGAACCTGGCGCGATGACATGAAAGTCGACCAGGAAGCCTGGAAAGCCTATGTTGCTGAAAAAGGTCGCCAGCAGACCATCGACAACATCATTACCCGTTGTCCAACGCATTGCATGAGTCTTAAGGATGATGACTCAGTTGAGATCGACAACCGTAATTGCGTGCGCTGTATGCATTGCCTCAATGTTGTTCCCAAAGCGCTCTCGCCCGGAGACGACAAGGGTGTAACAATCCTGATGGGTGGCAAACGGACGCTGAAGATCGGCGATCTGATGGGTACGGTGATCGTGCCGTTCATGAAGTTGGAAACCGAAGAGGACTACGAGAGAATTACCGAGATTGCAGAAAGCACTATCGATTTCTGGGCAGAAAATGGCCTCGAGCACGAGCGCTGCGGTGAGATGATCGAGCGCATCGGTTTGGTCAATTTCCTTGAAGGGATTGGTATTGACGTCGATCCGCACATGATTGCCAGCCCGCGCCAATCTTCTTATGTGCGCATGGATGGCTGGGATGAAGAGGCGGTTAAATGGTTTGAGCGTCAGACCGAAGAGCGCCAGTCAGCCGCCGGTTAAATCCGCAAGTCTGATCGCAACACAACCTCGAATGTTTACCGGAGAGAAAAATGGCTAAGGAAATGCGCCAGCCGATTGAGTCGGGCTGTCCTGATGGGTTCCAGTACATGCATCCACTGATGGTTAAGAACTTCCGACAGTGGCGTTGGCATGACCACCCCCGCCCCGGCGTGCTGCGTCACGTTGCCCAAAGCGGTGATGCGCTGTGGACGGTCAAGGCCGGAACCCAGCGTATTCTGGATGTCTTTACTCTGAGAAAACTATGCGACATTGGCGACCAGTATGCCGATGGCCATGTTCGGTTCACGATCCGCAGCAACATCGAGTACATGGTGGCGGACGAGGTTAAGATCGAGCCGCTGATTAATGCGTTGGAAGAAGCCGGCTTCGTGGTCGGTGGTACTGCCAATTCAGTGGCGATGATCGCCCACACTCAGGGCTGGTTGCACTGTGATATACCGGGCACCGATGCGTCGGGTGTGGTCAAGGCTATGATGGATGAACTCATTGATGAGTTTAGAAACTGTGACATGCCCAACCGGGTCCACATCACCACTTCCTGCTGCCAGATTAACTGCGGCGGTCAGGGAGATATCGCCATCAACGTGCAGCATACCAAGCCACCCAAGATTAATCACGACCTGGTGGCTAACGTTTGCGAAAGACCCTCAGTAGTGGCACGTTGCCCGGTAGCTGCGATTCGCCCAGCACAGGTCAATGGCAAGCCTACCTTAGAGGTCGATGAGAAAAAGTGTATCTGCTGCGGGGCCTGCTATCCACCGTGTCCGCCGATGCAGATCAATGATCCTGAGCATAGCAAGTTGGCGATCTGGGTGGGTGGCAATCACTCCAATGCCCGCAGCAAGCCAAGTTTTCAGAAGTTAGTCGCCTCCGGTGTGCCTAACAATCCACCGCGCTGGCCTGAAGCCACTGCCATTGTTAAGCGCATCCTGAAAGCCTACAAGGAAGATGCACGGGACTGGGAGCGCATCAATGACTGGATCGACCGCATCGGTTGGCCACGCTTTTTTGAAGCGACCGGATTGCCGTTTACCAAGTTCCATATCGATAACTGGCGTGGCTCGCGTTCGAGTCTCAACGCATCTACGCATATCCGTTTCTAAACACTGGCTATGAAACTTGCAGTCATGGTGAATGAAGGGCCCTATACGCATCAGGCCTCTGATACGGCTTATAGTTTTATTCGTGCAGCACTGGATGCCGGACACGAGATTTTTCGTGTGTTTTTTTATCACGATGGAGTCCATAACGGCACGCGTTTGACCACGCCACCCCAAGACGATAGACACATTGTCAATCGTTGGAGTGAATTGAGCGAGGCACATGATCTGGATCTGGTGGTCTGTGTGGCAGCAGCTCAGCGCCGCGGTATCGTCGATCCGGACGAGGCCAAACGCAACGGCAAGGACAGTGACAACATTGCGCCGGGTTTTCGTATCTCCGGACTTGGTCAGTTGATCGAGGCTGGGGTTCAGGCCGACCGTTTACTGGTGTTTGGTGATTAGGAAATTGTCATGAGTGAGACAAAGAAATTCATGTACATCAACCGTCGTCCGCCCTACGGTACTGTTTACCCTTTGGAGGGCCTGGAAGTCGTTCTGATTGGTGCAGCTTTCGAGCAGGAGGTCTGCATGGCCTTTATCAGCGATGGCGTGTTTCAGTTGAAACAGGGCCAGGACACGACGGATACTGGGATGAAGAATTTCTCGCCTACTTACCGCGCGCTGGGTGATTACGAGGTCACCCGACTTTATGTCGAGCGTGAATCTCTTGAGGAGCGGGGCCTGACAGAAGCGGATCTGATGCCCTTGACCTGGGAGGACGAAGATGATGACTGGGCCGAAAAACCTTCAATCCAGATTGTCAGCCGTACACAACTGTCCGACCTGCTTGAAGAGCAGGATGTGGTTTTTAACTTCTAATTCTGTAGGTCAACGCCGTGTTACATACCGTTAACAAATCTCCCTTTGAGTCAGCGAGTCTTAAGACCTGCCTGGGCTTGGCGCAGTCCGGCAGCGATATTCTGCTGATCGAGGATGGAGTCTACGGTGCATTGGCTGGAACCATTCATACGACCATGCTGGCTGAAGCGACCGGTGCGATAAGCGTTTACGCGCTCGGGCCGGATCTTAAAGCACGGGGGTTACCAGAAGATCGGCTGATCCCCGGCATCAAGGTAGTCGGCTATGATGGCTTTGTTGAGTTGGCCTGTGCCAACGACAAGGTCCAGAGCTGGCTCTGATTTCATCCGATAAATAGTAACAGGAGGCCGAAATGGCATTTGAACTAAGTGGTAGGACCTACGAAACTGACGAGGAAGGTTATCTCGCTGATCTGAGCGAGTGGAATCAAGAAGTGGCCGGTTACATGGCCAAGGAAGATGACTGTGATCTTAGTGAGAGCCACTGGGAAGTGATCAACTTTCTGCGCGAGTATTACGAGGAGTACCAGATTGCGCCCGCGGTACGTGTGCTGACCAAGGCGATTGGCAAGAAGTTAGGCAAGGATAAGGGCAACAGCAAATACCTGTATGAACTGTTTCCTTACGGCCCAGCCAAGCAGGCCTGTAAGTACGCCGGCCTACCCAAGCCCACCGGCTGCGTCTGAGGCCGTAATCACGCCTGGGTCGCACCTGAATAGCCGTGGCCCGGTGGCCCCGCCAGGTACACACCCTGGATTTTCCGACTCGGCGCAGAAGTCATCAGTGTCGAGTCATTTGCTGGGAGGCCTATTCCCTTGGTGCTAGGTTCCGTCTTCGCCGTTTTGTTTTACCTGGCGGCCATTATATTGGTAACCGGCGTGGCCGCCCGGGTGACCCGGTATGCCCGCACTCCGGCCCCGTTGGTGATCCCGACTACGCCGGCACCACTAACCCGCACCGGTGTCGTGGCACGAATGGCCCGCGAGGTGGTGTTTTTCGAAAGCCTGTTCAAGGGTAGCAAATGGACCTGGCTTTTCGGCTGGCTGTTTCACTTTGGCATGGTAGTCGCACTTGCGCGGCACCTTCGGTATTTTACCGAGCCGGTATGGTGGTGGGTGGCCATGATCCAGTGGATCGGCATCTATGCGGGCATGGCGATGTTTGCCGGGCTCACGGGCCTGTGGGCCCGTCGGGTGCTGGTTGATAGAGTTCGCTACATCAGCGCCCCTTCTGATCATCTGATGTTATTGCTGTTACTGGCAATTGCCGGTTCTGGGCTGGTTATGAAATACGTCCAGCATACCGATATCGTGTCACTTAAAGCATTCACTCTGGGGCTGCTGACACTTGATTGGCAGCCGCTACCGGCCGATGGGGCGCTGCTGGTTCATCTGTCATTGGTGATCATACTGATGCTGATATTTCCTTTCAGCAAATTACTCCATGCGCCGGGCGTTTTTTTCAGCCCGACGCTTAACATGCGCGATATCCCGCGTGAGCGCCGGCATGTCGCACCGTGGGCGCGGGATCTCCCGGGCGCCGGACCGGATCGCTCCTAGGGCCGCAGCCTGATTATGCTTAAGATCGAATTCGAGACACCGCCCCTGGGTGAACTGCTGACAACGCCTGCCGTCCAACCCGACGCCATGGCCCACAGCCGACCCTTTGTGGCTAAGCCGGCACACCAGAAGGGGTTGGGTTTTCCGGGCGAATTGGTCGATAACTGGCAAGACGTGGCCCTGGCGAAAATGGGTGAGTTGTTGGGCAAGTACCGCTCACTGCCAGTCTTTCTTGACGCCTGTGTCAAGTGCGGCGCGTGTACTGACAAGTGCCACTACTATCTTGGGACGGGGGATCCCAAGAATATGCCGGTGGCCCGCCAGGATCTGTTACGCAAAGTCTATCGACGCTATTTCACGTTGGCTGGGAAATGGTTTCCTCGCCTGGTAGGCGCGGTGGAGCTGAGTGAGGACGTGATCAACGATTGGTATAGCTACTACCACCAGTGCTCTGAATGCCGGCGTTGCTCAGTGTATTGCCCGTTTGGCATTGATACGGCCGAGATCACCATGGCCGGGCGAGAGATTCTGGCATCGATCGGTCTAGGTCAGAAATACTCCAATGAAATCATTGGCAAGGTTCATGCCATTGGCAACAACCTTGGTCTTCCCGAGCCTGCTCTGGCCAATACCCTGGAGGGTCTGGAAGAGGAAGTTGAAGAAGACATCAGTGTGCCAGTCAAATTTCCACTGGATCAGCATGGCGCAGAGGTATTGTTAGTGACACCGTCAGCCGATTTTTTTGCCGAGCCACACGTAGACGGTCTGATTGGTTATGCCAAGGTGTTTCACCAAGCCGGTATCAGCTGGACCTTGAGCTCATATGCCTCGGAAGCGGCCAATTTTGGTATCTTTATTGGCAATTACGAGAATATGCAAAAAGTCGCGCAGCGTATTCGTCAAGCGGCCATTGATCTGGGGGTAAAGCGCATTGTCGTTGGCGAGTGTGGTCACGCATGGCGGGTGGCCTACAGTTTCTGGAACACTTTGATCGGGCCTTTTGATTTTTTGGATCCGGCGTACCCGGTGCCTCAACATATCTGCGAATTCACATACGACCTGCTACAGCGTGGCGCTTTGAAACTTGATGCAAAGGCGAATGACGATAAAGTGGTTACCTTCCATGACTCGTGTAATGTCTCGCGAGGCTCGCGTTTAGGGAATGTTCCCGGAGGCCAGTTCACGATTCCACGTGAATTGATCCGTGCCGCCTGCGGTCATTTTGTGGACATGGCGCCAGAGACGATTCACGAACATACCTTTTGTTGCGGTGGCGGTGGCGGGTTGTTGACTGATGATCTTATTGAGCTGCGCGTGAAGGGAGCGCTACCGCGGGCTCAGGCGCTACAGCAGGTGATCGAGCAACATGGCGTCACTCATATGGCCGCGATCTGTGCGATTTGTAAGAGCCAGTTCAGCAAGGTATTGCCTTATTACGGTATGGAAATGGACATGATTATCAGCGTACACCAGTTGATTGGTGACGCACTGGTATTTGACAGCGAACGCTGAGCATCCCGCAACGAGTGGACACGATAAACAATTAGAGGAATTTCGCGATGGCAGCTTCCGAAGAACACACCACGAATACGACTTTTCTAAAGTATGAAGAGGGGGATTACGAGTGGGATGACTTCAAGAAAGACATTTTTGATGCAGATCACTCGCACAAGTGCCCCACCTATGTTCATCGCACGCCGCCGTGCCAGGGCAGTTGCCCCTCGGGCGAGGATATCCGTGGCTGGCTGCAGATTGTTCGGGGTATGGAGCTGCCCCCTGAGGATATGACATGGCAGGAATATGCATTTCGCCGGGCCACCGATGCCAACCCCTTTCCCGCCATGATGGGGCGGGTCTGTCCGGCACCCTGCGAAGACGGTTGTAACCGCAACAACGTGGATGATTTTGTCGGCATTAATTCGGTGGAGCAATTCATCGGTGATACCGCGTTTTCTGAGGGTTACCAGTTTGAGAGCCCTCCACCGGTGGGCGACAAGCGTGTTGCCATCGTCGGCGGAGGCCCTGCGGGACTCGCTGGGGCTTACCAGTTGCGTCGCAAGGGTTACAGCGCCACTATTTTTGACTTCCAAGAACAGCTCGGGGGCATGTTTCGGTACGGCATCCCTGGCTATCGGACACCCCGCGAACGACTTGATCGGGAAATTGAACGCATTATCGAAATAGGAGATATCGAAGTGCGGACCGGGGTTCGCATTGGCAAGGACATCTCTATTGCCGAGCTCGAGGCTGATTACGATGCGATCCTGTGGGCGATTGGCTGTCAGACTGGCCGTGATCTGCCAGTTGAAGGTTGGGCTGATACGCCTAACTGTGTTTCTGGCGTGGCATTTCTAGATGCGTTTAACAAAGGCACCATGAAGGTAACCGCTGAAAAGGTGCTTTGTATTGGTGGCGGCGATACATCCATCGACGTGGTTTCCGTGGCGCGACGGCTGGGCAAGATCGACCAGATTCATGCGAAAGATCGTCCCGAAGAAGTGATCGGCGGTTACGCTGCACATGACGCGGCGATGGCGGCAGCTCGCGAGGGTGCACAGGTCACGCTCACCGCATTGTTTGAGCGCCCCAAGATGACTGCGACCGACGCAGAAGTCGACGATGCGTTGACCGAGGGCGTGACCATTCTTAATGGGGTGATGCCAGTCGCTTTGATGAAAGATAGCTCAGGCCGCGCCAGCGGTTTGCGTCTGGCCAAATGCAGTGTTAACGAAAAGGGGGTGCCGACACCCCTTGAGGGAACAGAGTTTGATGTAGAGGCGGATCTGATCGTCTCTGCCATCGGCCAGTCTGGAGATCTCAATGGAATAGAGGAGATGGGTAACCAGAGGAGCTTCATCGATGCTGATCGGTATTTCCAGGTGCCGGATCGGCCCGGACATTTTGTCGCCGGGGACATCGTTCGCCCACACTTGTTGACTACGGCCATTGGACAAGCCTCTATTGCGTCGGAGAGTATTGATCATTATTTACAGGGGCGCGATGCGGGTCGGCGACCCAAAGTAGATGTGCACCATTTCAATCTGTTGTCCAAGCTTAATGAACAATCGTTGGCGCCGACAACATACGATCACACCCAGGCCTGGGGTACCGCAGACGCAAATTTCGCAGTCCATAACTACGAAGATCGTTCGGCGCACGAAATCATTCCAGCCGATAAACTTTTCCTGGGGCATTTCGAGCAGACTCCGCGTTACCTCCGTGAGGCGACCGTTCCCGGGGCTGAAGAGGTGTTGGGGCATTTCGAAGAGCGCCACCATGGCCTGGTTGATGAGGCTGCTCGCGCCGAAGCTGAACGCTGCATGAGTTGTGGTTTATGTTTTGAGTGCAATAACTGCGTGATCTTCTGTCCCCAGGATGCAGTATTTCGGGTCAACAAAGACCAGTCCACCACGGGACGCTATGTCGATACCGACTACGACAAATGCATCGGTTGCCATATCTGCGCCGATGTCTGTCCCAGCGGGTACATCGACATGGGCATGGGCGAGTAAAGCTAACCTCGATGATCTGGAGCGGCTTAATCGAGTGCGGGTCCAAGCGGCGAAGTCGCGCCAGGCGAATCGTCGCGATCACGCTAGGCCTGGCGGTGGGCATGGGTTTGACCGGATCCTATGCCGAAGTCAACCAGCCGGTATTTCCCAGCGCACGTGGCGACCAGTGCGTCGAGCCGGTAGATGTCATGCGTCGGGATCACTTCGAATTTCTCAAACACCAGCGCGACAAAACCGTGCACGAGGGTATTCGCACCCCGCGGCACAGCCTGGCGGGGTGTATTGATTGTCACGCAGACAAGGATCCACAGGGTCGATTCCTGCCGGTGAACGCAAAGGGACAGTTCTGCCAGAGTTGTCATGTCTATACGGCAGTGAAGATTGACTGCTTTAGCTGTCACGCGGCGCGGCCGTCCGAGCGCGTCAGCCAGTCACCCTGAGCCAATGGTTATGGACATGAAAGATTCCAACCCTACCAGCGCACGCCGGACGTTCTTCACCCAGGCCAGTGCGGGTGTTGCCTTATTGGCCTTGGCGCCCGGGGTACGTCTGGTGGATTTGGCACTGGCTCGCGAACAAGACGAGCCGGCCAGTGCCACTCAGCGCTGGGGCCTGCTGGTCGATGTAGATCGCTGTGTCAGCGGTTGTGATGCCTGTGTGTCTGCCTGCCATACCGAACACGGCCTCGACGGCAACGAGCGGCCGCAGACCGATGCCCAATGGATCCGTAAAGTGGATCTCGTAGATAACAATACCGGACACCAGCTGTCACTGCCGCTGATGTGCCAGCATTGTGAAGAACCCCCTTGTGTTGATGTTTGCCCCACCGGGTCATCGTTCCGACGAGCCGATGGCATTGTCTTGGTGGATAAACATACTTGCATCGGTTGTCGGTACTGCATGATGGCTTGTCCGTACAAGGCGCGTTCTTTTATTCACGAGGATCTTACTGGACAGAAAACCCACGCTCCACGCGGTAAGGGCACAGTGGAAAGCTGCACGCTCTGCGTTCACCGGGTGGATCGCGACGAGTCGCCGGCTTGTGTTGAGGCCTGTACCGACGTCGGCCACCAGGCCCTGGTTTTTGGCGACATTAATGATCGCAACGATCCCTTGGCCACGCAGCTCGCTGAGACGACAAGCCGTGAACTGCGCGCAGACCTGAAACTCAATACCGCGGTGCGCTATCGCGGCCTGTAAGCATAATGAAGAGCGTCTATTTTCAGAGCGTCAGCAGTAGCCGCGTTTATTGGCTGGTATCAGCGATTGCCGGGGTGATCGCGTTGGCCGGGTTGATCAGTGCCCATCACATGGAAAGCGCTGGCCATTGGGTGACCGGCATGAATAACCAGGTTGTTTGGGGTATCCCCCATGTTTTTGCGATTTTCCTTATTGTCGCTGCGTCCGGCGCGCTCAATACCGCCTCGATCGCATCAGTCTTTGGTCGCGACGATTACAAGCCTCTGGCACGTCTATCCGCGCTGTTGGCTATCGCCTTGCTGTTGGGCGGACTCGCGGTGCTGGTGCTCGACCTGGGTCGACCAGATCGATTGATTGTGGCTATGACCCACTACAACTTTAAGTCTATCTTTGCCTGGAATATCTTTCTTTATATTGGCTTCATGTTTATCGTTGGGATCTACCTGTGGATGATGTTTGAACCGCGTATGAATCGCTTTACCAGGCGCTCTGGCACGGCGGCGTTTATCTGGCGTCTCGTGCTTACCACTGGCACAGGCTCTATTTTTGGTTTCCTGGTCGCGCGCGAGGCTTTTGACAGCGCGGTCATGGCGCCGCTTTTTATCGTGATGTCACTGTCATTTGGCACGGCGTTGACGCTGCTGATCGGCATGCTGATCTTTTGGATCAACGGCGCGGCCATAGATCCAGCGCTGCTGCAAAAACTGCGCCGATTGCTGGGGTTCTTTGTGATCGGCGTGGCTTATCTGGTCGCGGTAGATCATTTGACCAAGCTGTACGTGACCGGTCACCACCAGCTGGAGCGGTTCATCCTGGTCGACGGCGGAATCTACACTGGGTTGTTCTGGGGGGTACAGATTCTATTGGGCACTGTGGTGCCGGCTATATTGCTGCTACTACCGCGTTTTTGCCAGCGTGGCTATCTCATTGCTGCCGCTTTGCTGGTCGTTGTGGGCGCCCTGGCCCAGGTGTACGTATTGATTATTGGTGGCCAGGTTTTTCCCCTGGAACTCTTTCCCGGTTACTCGGTTAGCAGTACATTTTACGATGGTGTTATTGCTGACTACACGCCATCGCTGGCCGAACTCGCACTGGGTATGGGTGGGATCGGGTTAGCTGTGCTGGTGACCCTGATCGGGGTTCGCATATTGCCGTTTTTACCGGTCCAGACGGCTGGCGAAAACCACGACTAGCCCACTCGCTGCCCGTTTTTGCACTGCCCGGCAGGTATCGACTGACTTTGACCCTTGAACCGCCTACTTCTTTCTGCCGCTCACAAATCCTCAGGTAAAACCCTGGTAAGTATTGGTCTTTGTGCGGCGTATCGGCGTCGTGGGCTGAGCGTATCGACCTTCAAGAAAGGGCCTGACTATATTGATCCACTGTGGCTGGCTCGGGCGAGCGCACGCCCTTGTTGGAACCTTGATTTTTTCACCATGGGTGAGAACGAAATCCGGTCGTGTTTCCAGACGCATCAGCGTGATGCTGACATCGTGCTGGTCGAAGGCAATAAGGGCTTACACGATGGGCTGGATGTAAAGGGCACTGACAGTAACGCCGCACTGGCCACGTTGCTGGACTTGCCGGTGATACTGATACTGGATGTCACTGGCATCACGCGCGGGGTGGCGCCGCTGCTGACGGGCTATACCCAGTTCGACCCAGATGTACGGATTGGCGGGGTTATCCTCAACCGGGTGGCCGGATCACGCCAGGAACAAAAGTTGCGCGCTGCGATCGAGTACTACACCGATCTGCCGGTATTGGGCGCCATCGGCCGTACACCACAGTTTGTGATCGATGAGCGTCACTTGGGTCTGGTACCGGGGAACGAGGATTGCGAGGCGACATCGCGTATCGAGCAGATAGCAGACGTGGTTGAAAACGACGTTGCCTTAGATGCCCTGTTGACATTGACCGATGCGCCTTCGGCTAAATCTCCAGGTCCAGCAGAGGTTTTCCCACCGAGTGGCGTGAGTCGTGGCCGCCCGGTACGTATCGGCATCGCCCGTGACCGGGCATTTGGTTTTTACTACCCGGATGACCTTAGTGCTTTTGAGCGGGCCGGCGCCGAGTTGGTGCCCTTTGACACCCTTAATGATGGCCGGTTACCACCGGTAGACGGGCTGTTCATCGGCGGCGGGTTTCCCGAGTGCTTTATTGAGGCTCTGTCCGCCAACACCGCCCTACGCGATGCTATTCGCGCCTTTATAGAGGGGGGTGGCCCAACGTACGCCGAATGCGGAGGTCTGATGTATCTGACCCGCTCCATCAGTTGGCAGGGAGTATGCAAACCGATGGTGGGCGTGATCCCAGCAGACACGCAGGTGGGGCAGAAGCCAGTAGGTCGGGGCTACATGCAGTTTCGGGTCTTAGCTGACCATCCCTGGCTGATGGCAGCGAGCCCACCGGACAAAGTCTACAATGCACACGAGTTTCACTATTCCCACCTGGAAGGCCTCCCTGAGAGCACGAGTACCGTACTGTCTGTCGAGCGAGGCTATGGCCTCGACGGCGCTCGTGACGGCATCCATATTCACAATCTGCTGGCGACGTACGTCCATCAACGCCACGTTCAGACCAATCCATGGGTTGATGCCTTTACGGCGTTTGTTCGCGCACAGCGCACCTGAAAAGCCGGTAGCCCACCAAAATTAACACGATATTAACTGGAGACATCGGACAAATATGTTATTGCGTATAACGGAAAAAGCGGCAAAACAGATTCTTGTTTCAGCAAACAGCAGTGGTATGCAGAACCTGTCACTGCGTATCGCTGGCTTGCGTGTGGCCGATGGGTCGATCGAGTATGCGATGGGTTTTGATGAGCCGGCGGAAAATGACACCCGCTTCGCTCAGCACGAGGTCGATATTCTGATTGCACCGACCAGCACGGAACTGCTTAGCGGCGCTGTGCTTGATTTTGACACGCCGGAAAATGAGACTGATCCGCAGTTTATCTTCCTCAACCCGAATGACCCGCTGTTTGAGCCCCCTGAGCCAGACTAGAAAGTGGTCGATGACATTGTGGCGGGTCGTAGCTGCTCCTATACTTGTGTGCCGTGTACATATTTCTGTCCTTAATTTGCAAGCCCGGCGATGGAGGCACAGGAGCTAGCTGCGCCAAGCGGCGGCCTTGTAGTGAAATGGTGTCGTGGATATAACCGGCCCATCGAACGATCCACGCGTCGATCCTGGGGCGCCTTTAGGACTCACTCCAGCTGTCAGTTCTTTGCCGCCCACAGGACGAGCTTTGCAACAGCGCTTTCAATGGTTGGCTGCCTTAATCCTGTTTCTCGCCCTGACAGCCGCTGCGCTTGCATTGATGCTCAGTCTTCGCCCGGCCGTGCCCGGTCAGTTGAGTGCCTGGCTTGTGGCGACGTCCGTGGTTCTGCTGGTGAGTCTTGGCGTTTTGCTGGCTCGGATACGTCAGTGGCTGCTATGGCCGTTGCTACGGGTACGGCTTTGGGCATCTGAGATTCGCCAGGGCAATTTTTCGTCACGGCTGCAGTTATCCGACGCCGAAGCCATGAGCGGCCTGGGTGAGGATATCAACCGACTCGCCGAGTGGCTGGAATCTCTGGCGCATGAGCGCGAGCATGAGTTGCAGGCGCAACGGGATCGACTGGAGGAGCGCGCACAACTTGCCAATGAGTTACATGATTCGCTAGCCCAGACATTGGCTAGTCTAAGATTCCAGGTTCGTGTGCTTGACGATACTTTGCGCCAGGACAACGAATTGGCAGTATGGCAGGAAATGGAACGCATCCAGGGCAGCCTGGACGAGGCCAACGTCGAGTTGCGTGAACTGATTGCACATTTTCGAGCACCCGTCTCCCAACATGGGCTGATGCCCGGTATCCGTAAGTTGTTGTCACGTTTTCGCAAGGAAACCGGGACCGAGGCCGTTTTGCAAAATCAGGCGCATGACGTGGAGCTCGGCGCCGATGAAGAAAACCAGGTGTTGCGTATCGTCCAGGAGGCTTTGACCAATGCCCGCAAGCACAGCCAGGCCAACATGGTTCGGGTGTTGCTGAGCCAGGACAATGCGGGTCGTTTTCGGGTGATAATCGAAGATGATGGCACCGGGTTTACACCAGGGGCCGAGGATCGAGACACAGATCACCATTTCGGACTGGCCATCATGCACGAACGTGCAGAGGCCGTGGGGGCCACTCTTGGTGTCGAGAGTGAACCTGGAGAGGGTACCCGCGTGATCGTGGAACTGGCCCTTAAGGATACTGTTGCCGATGAGCTTAAGGTGAAAGCGGGGACCTTATGAATGTACTGATAGTGGATGACCATGCCCTGTTTCGGGTTGGGCTGCAGGGATTGCTGGAGCGGCGTGGTATCGAGATCATAGGCACCGCGGCAGACGGCGAGGAGGGCATTCGCCTGGTACAGGAACTACACCCCGATGTGGTGTTACTAGATCTGCGAATGCCGGAACTCGGCGGATTGTCAGTGCTACGCCGTTTAGCCGATCAGGGTTTGGATGTTCCGGTCGTGATGCTGACAACCAGCGCTGATGAGACCGACCTTTCTGAATCACTGCGCAATGGCGCGCGCGGTTATCTACTGAAGGATATGGAGCCCGATGAGTTGATTGTCGCGTTGCAGGATATCGTCGCCGGCAAGATTGTGGTCGCACCAGGCCTGACTGGCGTACTGGCAGATCTCGTGCGCCATGGTGATCGACGCGAACGTAAGGACGAAATGGCCCCGTTCAGCAGCCTCACCCCGCGCGAGCACGAGATTCTCTGTCATCTGTCTGAGGGGCAAAGTAATAAGGTTATCGCCCGTCACCTGGATATCTCGGACGGAACTGTAAAACTGCATGTCAAAGCCATTTTACGTAAACTGGGCGTGCATTCCCGTGTCGAGGCGGCAGTCATGGCGGTCGAAAAAGGCGTTTGCTCACGCCACAAGCGTGACTAAGGGGCGCGACTTAGAGATAGGATTTCCGTTCGCTACGCCGTCGCCCGGCACGCTGCGTTACCACACCGCGAATGACCCCCGGGCCATCAATTCGGATTCGCGGGTAGCCTTGCGCCAGCGCCTGCAGTGACCAGTGTTCTGTCTCTATCACCAGTTGGCGCAGGATCACCCCGTTGCCATGGTCGGCAACGACGAAGGCGCCGTCACACACTGACCCGCCTGGCTCCACGATGACCACGCAGCCATCTTTAAATTCGGGCGCCATACTGTCCCCCAAGACCTGGAGCGCAAAGGGCTCGTTAGAGGCGCAACTGCTCATATCAGTCGGGGTTGGTTTGGTTAAGTTGGTCGACCAGGTCGTACAGAGATCCGGTTTCCACGCAGTTGAGGATATCCGTAACCTGTCTTGGCAGTCCGGCCAACGTGCTTTGGCGCACCTGCTGTCGGATTTCCAGTAGTTGCGTCGGCTCCATACTGAAATGACGCAGGCCCAGCCCAAGCAATAGTCGGGTGAAAGCGGGGTCACCGGCCATCTCGCCGCACATCGAAACCGGGATGTCAGCTTCGTGTCCGGCTCGTATCACGGTCCGGATCAACCGCAATACCGAAGGGTGCAGCGGATCGTAAAGGTAATTGACGCTATCGTCGACACGATCGATGGCCAGCGTGTACTGGATCAGATCGTTAGTGCCGATAGACAAAAAATCGAGTTTGCGCGCAAACAGGTCCGCTGAAACTGCCGCTGCGGGTACTTCGATCATGCCACCGAGCGGGACCTTTGGATTGAATACCACAGCTTCGCGCTCCAACTCGGCGCAGACTTCGCCAACCAATGCCAGGCATTGTTCGAGTTCGTGCAAACTGGAAAGCATCGGGATCATTATCTGCGCATCGCCATGAACCGCTGCGCGCAAAATGGCGCGCAACTGTGGTTTGAACAGGGATGGCTCACTCAAGCAAAGGCGAATGGCACGCAGTCCCAGCGCCGAGGTTGCTGTCGTCTCGCTATCAGGCCGACCGCCATCGACCTGCTTATCAGCACCCAGATCCAGTGTACGGATCGTAACCGGACCTTCGACCCTGCGCAGTACGTGACAGTATACTTCGTACTGTTCGTCTTCGCTGGGAGGCGTTGGACGATTCATAAACAGGAATTCGGTGCGATACAGTCCGACGCCAGCCGCGCCGGCTGAGCGCAGACCGTCGATATCTTCAGGAAGTTCGATGTTGGCCAGCAGGGTGATCGCCTCGCCGTCTTGGGTTACGGCTTTCTCGTTCTTGAGCAGTGTTAGGCGTTGCTGGTGCCGAAGATGCTGTTGCTGCAACTCGCGAAACTGCATCAGTAGCGGTTCGTCGGGTGCGACCAGTACCGTGCCGGTAGCGGCATCTACTATCAGCAGATCGTTATTGTGAATAGTATCGATAACGTCATGCAGTCCAACAATGGCCGGCAGGCCCAGGCTACGGGCAAGGATCGCTGTGTGGGATATGGGTCCACCCAGGCTTGTCACAAAAGCCGCCATATTCCGGCCGCGCAGCGTGATCGTGTCGGCAGGGGTCAGGTCACGGGTCACAATGATCCGCTTCGACAAACTGCCACCCAGTGTTGCGAGGTCAGACGGTTGTCCGCCCTGGCTGTGGGCCAACTCGCCCATGATTCGCCCCACGACCTGGGCAACATCATTTTTCTTGCTGCGCAGATAAGGGTCAGCAATATCCTCGAAAAAATCGATCAGCGTATCGGCGTGACTTTTCAATGCCCATTCGGCATTTTGCTGTTGTTCCTGTATCGTCTGTACCGGTTGCTGGGAAATTACCGGGTCGTCCAGCATGAGAAGGTGTACGTCGATAAATGCACTCGTTTCCGGTGGTGCATCGGTCGGTAGATTACGCTGGACACGTTTGAGGTCGGCGCGCACGGCGTCCACCGCCTGATTGAAGCGTTCGATTTCGCCAGACAGCTCGGCGGCGCTGATTTGGTAACAGGGAATATCGTTATGCCCCGGATCGAGGACAATGGCGCGACCGATCGCGATTCCCCGGCCGATACCGGTGCCGCTAAGGGACAACATTACTCATCTTCCTCGAAACGGTTGTTGATTAAGTGCTGCACCTGGGCCATGGCATCTTCAGCATCAGCGCCGCAGGTGGTCACCGTGAGTTTGGTTCCCTGGGTGGCTGCCAGCATCATTAGCCCCATGATGCTTTTGGCATCAGCCCGGCGTTCGTCCTGGTGCAAGACAATATCGCTCTCGAATTGGTTTGCTGTTTTAACCAGCTTGGCGCAGGCTCGCGCGTGCAGGCCCAGTCGGTTGACGATCTGTAGCTCGCGTTGCAGTTTCATACCGTATCGGCCTGGGCTATGGGGTGCAGGTCGCGATGGCGGATTTGTACCGGACGGTCAGCGCTGCGCAACGCTTTTGCCAGGCGCTGGACCATGTACACGGAACGATGCTGCCCACCGGTACAGCCCAGCGCAATGGTCATATAACTACGGTCGCCGCTGGCGAAATGCGGTAGCCAATGGGTTAGAAATGCGGTGAGTTGATTGGCCATCTCCTGCGCCAGGGGAGAGTGTTCGAGAAAGGCGATCACGGGTGCATCCATTCCAGTGAGGTCACGCAGATCCTTTTCCCAGTAAGGGTTGGGTAGACAGCGCAGATCGAAGATATAGTCAGCATCTACCGGCGGACCATGTTTAAAGCCAAAAGATTGAAACAATAGGGTGGGACCGCTCTGCCGTTCGCCAAAGGCGAATTCACGGATAATGGCGCGCAATTCATGTGGGGTCGTGATACTGGTATCGATGGTCCGCTCAGCTGTGTCGGCCAGTGGAGTCAATAGGCGACGCTCCTCCAGGATGCCCTCGAGCAAGGGAGTGTCTTTATCGGTGAGCGGGTGGCGTCGACGGGTTTCACTGTAGCGCTGCAACAGTCTTTTGTTGTCAGCTTCAAGGAAGACGATCCGAACCGCCAAGCCGGCTGCCCGCAGCTCGGCCAGGCCTAGATCCAGGGTTTGCAGGAATTCACGGTTGCGCGAGTCGATGCTGACCGCAGCGTTACCCTCAGACCCGGATGAAGTGCGTTGCAGTTCCTGCGCCAACTGAACCAGCATGACAGCCGGCAGGTTATCGATACAAAAGTAGCCCAGGTCTTCTAGTGCGTGGAGGGCGATACTTTTGCCAGATCCGGACAGTCCGCTGACTATGATCAGATCCATGGGGGCATTCGCTGTGTTTGTCTCATGGCTAAGCGGGCCTCGCCGATGCTGTGAGTGACTGGGCGCCTGGGTTACTCAGGCGTGCCCACAGCGTGAAACTCAAGTCAGCAGGCGGTACAGGGTATCGGCATCAGCCGCCTCGAAGATTTCTCGCCGGAGCGACGAATCAGAAAATGCACCAGCGAGTTGACTCAGTATTCTGAGGTGCTGGTCAGTGGCCTCAGCCGGAACCAACAGGCCAATCACGAGGGTAATAGGCTTATCGTCAATAGCATCAAAATCCAATGGTTGGTGTAAGCGCACGGCAGCAGCGATCGGCTTGCTGATCCCGTTCAGGCGACCATGGGGCAGGGCAATCCCGTGGCCAATACCCGTGCTGCCAAGGCGTTCGCGCTCGTTGAGCACGGCGAACACAGTATGCTGATCCATGTCCGGCAGTTGGCGAGAGAGCAGTTCCGCTAACTCTTCCAACATGCGTTTCTTGCTTGATACCTTGATCGCTACAGCGACCTGGTCACGGGTCAACAGGGCATGCAACGGACCCGTGCTGGTGGTTGCGGCGCTACCCACGGTCTGGCTCATGGTTTTTCTGACATCGTCTTGATGTCACCCTCTATCTGATGATGATCGGTCATTTTTTCCTTGTGCCACATGAGCTGACGATCCAGTTTATCCATCATGGTGTTGATCGCGCCGTACATATCGGTAGCATCGCCGTGCGCATGTAATTGAATGCCGCGGGCGTTAACGGCCGCCTCGGCAAGGTGGCGCGCTTTTTCCACATGCAGGGCTACATGGACAGTATTGAACTCGTCAAAATGATGAACGAGACGGCTCCTTTTGTCACCGACATAATCACGCAGCGGTTCGGTGACTTCCAGGTGCTGGCCGGTCGTGCTGAATTGCATGAAAAATCTCTGTTGAAAATTAGGCTACAGGACACTACGCCGCTGAGTTGCGGGCGGAATATTCATCTGCTCGCGGTATTTTGCCACCGTACGCCTGGCGATCTGGATGCCCTCATCGTCGAGTATCGCCACCAGTTGACTATCGCTCACCGGCTTTAATGGGGCTTCGGATTCTATCACTTTGCGGATCCGAGCTTGTACCGCACGGGCCGCGGTTGCCTGCCCGGACGATTCCCCCACTCCCCCTGAAAAAAAATATTTAAGCGGATAAACCCCATGGGGCGTGAGCAGATGCTTTTGGTCGACGGCGCGAGAGATAGTCGACTCATGTAACTCGAGTTGCTGTGCAACAACGCGCATAGTCAGGGGGACGAGTGACGAATCGCCGTTGTCCATAAAGCCTTGCTGGACATCAACGATCTCGCGTGCGACCCGCAGAATCGTACTGTCCCGCTGTTCGAGGCTACGGATGAACCACTGGGCATTGTGCAGGTTCTGCTGCAGGTATTTCTGCGTTGGTGGGTCCTGGCCTTTGAGATACTGGCGATAATGGTCGTTAAGCTGAACTCGCCGAGCGTTTTCCTGGGTTAAAGAGGTGGTCCAACGATTGCCCTGACGATGCACCATCGCATCGGGGATGATACTGGCAGCCACTGGCTCCACGAGGCGCTCGCCGGGCTTGGGGTCCAACGAGTGGATCAAAGCCAGTGCCCGGGCGAGTGTCGGGCGGTCTATATCCAATAGCCGCAGCAACTCATCGTAGCGGTGAGCTGATAACAGCGCCAAGTGTGTCTCGACCAATCGCTGGGCCGTGTTGAGTTCAGGAGTGTCGGGATCTAGTGCCGACAATTGCAGCGTCAGGCATTCGCGCAGGTCGCGTGCACCGATCCCAGGCCAGGATAACTGCTGTAACAGGTGTAGTACTGAATTAATCTCGGAATCTTCCGGCACCGCTTGCGGTGCCAGAATCTGACGTAATTCATCGTAGTTCACCGCCAGGTAACCTTGCGGATCAAGGCAGCCGATCAGGGCGCGGGCAATCCACTGGTCAGATTCGCTCAGGCGGTGCAATGCCAGTTCGCCCAGCAGGACCTGTGTCATGCCGTCAGGCGGGTTTTGCCATTGTGACTCAGCACTGACAGAAACACCCGAAGACGGGTCGAGACTGGACGAGGCCTGCGAAGACTCTTCCCAGCGGCGACCTGAAGTTGCCGTACTGTCCCAATAGTGTTCGTTGGGGTCATTCCAGTCTGCATGAATCCCATCTTCTAGTGCCAATTCTTCATCGGGTTCGACGATGGGTAGATCTGGGAGTGGGGTATCCGGGCCGGCGGATTCAGCTTCCTCGAGAAATGGATTTGACTCCATGGCAATGCTGATTTCCTGAGTCAGGTCGGCATACGACATCTGCAGAAGGCGGATCGATTGCTGTAGTTGGGGGGTCAACTGCAGCCGCTGGCTGTGACGGGTTTGAAGCGCCTGTTTCAATTTTTCCCCTGGTCCCGGTCGTAGAGGTGCAACACAGCTACAAGCGGAAACTCGTGCCAAGATAGACCGATCGCACCTCTTCATGTGCGAGGATATGCTCGGAGGTCCCGGCAGTTAGGACCCGGCCCTGTGTCAGGATGTAGGCGCGGTCACAGATATTTAATGTTTCCCGTACGTTATGGTCAGTGATCAACAAGCCGATGCCCATATCTCGCAAGTTCGCGATGAGTTTCTGGATATCACCAACGGATATTGGGTCGATTCCAGCAAAGGGCTCGTCCAGCAGCATGAATGCCGGCCGCAGGGAAACGGCTCGGGCAATTTCGACCCGGCGCCGCTCACCACCAGAAAGGCTGTAACCATAGTCGTCCGCCTTGTGAGAGATGCCAAAGTGTTCCAGCATCTCGTCTGCTCGCTGTTCCCGGTCTGCACGAGCCAGATCAGGCCTAGCTTCAAGGACGGCAAGTAGGTTCTCGCGTACCGTGAGGCGGCGGAAAATAGAGGGCTCTTGCGGCAGGTAGCCGATACCTTTTCGGGCTCGCTGGTGCATGGGCAAAGTGCTGATATCTTCTGAATCCAGCCAGATGCTGCCGGCATCACGGCGCACGAGACCGCAGATCATGTAAAAGCAGGTGGTTTTACCGGCGCCATTTGGTCCCAGAAGACCGACGACTTCCCCGCCGTTGACCTCAAGGTCGACTTCGTCAACAACCACGTTGCCACCGAAGCGCTTAATCAATCCTCGGGCTGTGAGTGTACTCATCAGGGTGCATCAATCCGTCGTGCCAGGGCGGCGTGCCAGCTTGCGCCAGTCATCTTGCCACTGCCCGGTTTCGCCGGGCTTGCGTAGTCGACCACTGGGTATCCAGGCTCTGAAATTTGTCGGGGGCTCAATCTGTTTCCAGTCACCGTGCACGGCGGTAACCCAGACCTTGTGTCCCCGGTTGGCTTCACCGGTCACCGTTGAGCCTGTTCCGGTCGAAGGGGCTGAACGCAGGCGCACTTGCGAACCTGTCACGACTCCAGCACCGGCTTGGGATGAAACGAATTTTCCATAAATCCAGACTTTTATGCCTCGGGGCGCACTAATTTGTGCCCAGCCGTCGCCAGAGCGCAATACCCGTACCGGGGTGTTAGCTGCCAGGGTGCCCAACCGGGGGGCGGTCACGCTGCGCTGGGCAAAGACCGTTGCCCCTTGGTTGCCGATATAACGCATGGCAGGCGCGTTTGCGGTTTCAACCTTCGCTGCACTGGCCGCGGGCGGGGTTGTTCTGTCGCTGGTACTTTCTGCATCAGGTTGGATAACCAGCCGGGGCCGGCCTGAATCCCCCTGGGCGATGACCGTGGGCGCATCTTCGCCAGCGCGGGTTGTGCGGGTGGGTGTCGCCGTTCCGCCACGCACCTTCATTCGGTCGCGAGCCATATCGTACACAATACGCTGACCTTCGATCGAATCCCGGTCTTGCCTGAGCTGGGCATCGGTAATGAAGGTAACGATATTGCGGGCCTCGTCCAGCTCAATTGTCTGGCCCGTGCCGATAACGTCGTGATCCTTGCCTTCAGGTCTCTGACGGAAGACAGCGGGGTTGCCTTTGGCTATCGCATGATCCAGTTGTTCGCCGCGGTAAAAAAGCTCGATCTCATCGGCGAGGATGCGAATGGTGCCCTGGCGGACAGAGACATTGCCTCGGTAGATTCGTTTGCCACTGCCAAAGTCCATTTCGACTTCGTCGGCTTCGATCAGTGCGCTCTGGTTGCGATCTGATTCCAGTGCCAGGGCATTAAGGGGGGCTATGGCAAGACAGGCCAGTAGAGAGATCACAGTGCGGTGCATAACTAAATTTTACCAAACCTGTCCGGTGGAGTTGGTTTAGCCACCGCGTTCGAGGCGAACGGTCAGGCGCTCGGTACGGGTAACACTGCCCGGATCCCCTTCGCTGGGGTTCTGGGTGACCTTAACGTTGCCGGTGAGCAGCACGTCTTTGCCATCGCCAGACAGCCAGCCGGACTCACTGGTGGTATGACGCAAGGGTTGGTCGTCCTGATATTGCACGAGGCGCGGTGCATCCAGCAGCGAGGTGTTGTCGTCCGGGAAATGCACTAAGCGCTGTGCCTTGAGTACGTAGATGACACCAGCTTCGTCGCGGCCTGTCGCTGTGAAACTCTGGATGATGTAATCGGGTTCATGTGTCGAGGACAGCGCGGGCTTGACTGCAGGGGGCTCCAACAGGCTGACCTGCAGCCAGATGCCGAGTGCTGCCATAGTGCCCAGCACCCCCAGCAAGACCATTCGCTCAAGGTAGCGATGCATGGGTTCAAAAGACCCCAGCGCGGATCAGATCCAGCGCATTCAGCGCACCGGCCGGCCGTCCGTCCGCGTCCACTACGAAAACCCCATTGATCGAATGACGCTGCATCAGCTCTACCACTTCGGCCGCCAGGGTTGTTGCAGCTATGGTGTGAGGTTTTTGCACCATGACCGAGCTCACCTCGCAACGGTTGACATCTACACCCTGGTTCAGCGAACGCCGAAGGTCTCCATCGGTATAGATGCCACAGAGCAGGCCGTCATCATCGATGACGCCGATCATGCCCAGGCGCTTGGCTGACATCTCGGCCAGTGCATCCAGCAGTGATGAATTGTGAGTTACCAGTGGCACAGCATCACCGGTATGCATGACGTCCCGAACATATACCAGCAGTCGCCGACCGAGCGCTCCAGCGGGGTGCGAGCGGGCAAAATCGTCAGCACTAAAATCGCGTGCTTTGAGTACCGCAACTGCAAGAGCATCACCCATAGCCAGCGTTGCAGTGGTGCTGGCTGTGGGTGCGAGGTTGTGTGGGCACGCTTCGCGCTCGACGCTGACATCCAGACAGACATCTGCAGCAGCGCCCAGCGAGGATGTGGTGCGTCCGGTCATCGCCAGCAGGGTAATTCCCATGCGTTTAATGATAGGCAGGATGGCGAGCACTTCTGGGGTTTCACCAGAGTTGGAAATAGCGATGACGAGATCCCCAGGTATGATCATCCCCAGGTCGCCGTGGCTGGCTTCACCTGGGTGGACGAAAAATGCGGGTGTGCCGGTACTGGCCAGGGTAGAGGCGATCTTTCCACCGATATGGCCGGATTTACCCATGCCGACGACGACCACCCGGCCGGCGCATTCCAGCAGGGCATGACAGGCCTGGGCGAAATTGTCGTCCAGCCGCTGCCCCAGCTCGGTCAGGGCCTGGTGTTCGCGCGCGATGACCGCGCGGCCATCGGCGACAAAAGAGGATTCAGTCATGCGGGAAATTACTCAAAGGATTGCTGATCTTGCGAATACCACGGAGTATGGGGTTCAATCCGGGTTATTCTAAAGGAAAGGCTTGAGCGAGATGGTCTAACGTTCTTTGATGCAGAGTTCATTGCAAATTGGCACTCGTGGGTGGATTTATCCCGCCTGGAATGAGGCATTTTATGATCCGGATCTGCCGGTGGAATGGCAACTGTCCTGGTATGCCAATCACCTGCGTGCCGTACTGGTTCCGGCTGATACTATGCACGAGGTGAACGTTGCAAGAGCCCAGGACTGGGTCGAGGACACGGATCCCGGGTTTCGCTTTATCGTTGAAATAGGTCCTACAGGTCCTGGTGGGAGTGAGGATCAGGCGAGAATTTCTTTTGCCAGATCACTGGCCCAATCATTTGCCGGACAACTGGATGCGCTGCTTTTTACATTCCAGTCGGGCTCAGCTCCTGATTGGGCCGCACTTGACACGTTGCGCCAGGATTTTCCGGAAGTGGCGATCTGTGTCGACGGGGTAACTGCCGATGCGATGCCTGAAGGTTTTGGTAACTGCTGGCATGTCGGGGGAGGCGCATCTTTGGTGCCTTCCCCTTACACAGTTGCTTTTTGTGCCGATGGCGCGCAACCGATCTTGCGGGAGGTCATCCAGACAGTGCGGGACACATTGCCTGATCGCGGCGCCCTGATACTGACCGACCCAGAGCTTGCCCACCACCATGCCAAAGAGGCGCGCATGATTGCTGACCTGCTAGACGCATGATGGAATCCTTCGCCCGGCGCTACGATGCGTGGGTACTCGGCCGGCCATTGCTGGTGCTATTGGGTTTGGCACTGGTGCTGGGGTTTTTTGTCTGGCAAGCGCGTGATTTTCGCCTTGATGCCTCGGCAGATTCCTTGTTGCTGGAAGATGATCACGATCTGCAGGTATTTCGCGATCTTTCGGATCGTTACCGCTCGCGCAGTTTCCTGGTGGTGGCGCTGACGCCGCATGATGGGGTGTTTACGTCGGCAACACTCCAACGCATTGCCCACCTGGCCGAAGATCTCGGTGCGGTGGGAGGCATTGAATCGGTGGTTTCCCTGCTTGATGCTCCGCTGTTGGCCCAGGGGGAGTCGTCTTTGATGCAGCTTAGTGGCGACTACCGCACCCTGCGTGACGCCGGGGTCGATCTCGCAAAGGCCCAAGAGGAATTGACCGCCAGCCCGGTGTTCTCGGAACTGGTTATCAGTGTCGACGGCGTCGACACCGCACTACAGTTGAACCTTGAAAGTGCTCCTGGTTTTCGCGAACTCCAGGATGAAAAACGAGCGCTCACCGCCCAGCTCCGTGATGGTATGGCCAGCTCGACCCAAAGGGCGCGATTAGCTCAAGTTCGACTCCAATACCGGGCGCTGAAGGCAAGTGTAGACCAGAGTAATCACGATACGATTATTCGCCTGCGCCAGGTCATGGAAGGTTACGACGATCTTGGCCAGTTGTACTTGGGCGGCGTTTCGATGATTGCTGATGACATGATCACGTTTATCCGCAAGGATTTAATGATGTTTGGTTTTGGGGTTTTCGTTTTTTTGGTTGGCATGTTGAGCGTTATTTTCCGCTCACCGCGCTGGGTGTTGCTGCCACTGGCCAGTTGCCTCTACGCCGGCGCGACGATGATCGGACTGCTGGGATGGGTCGGCTGGCAGGTCACTGTGATCTCATCCAATTTCATCTCGTTGATGCTCATTTTGACCATGTCGATGAATGTGCACCTGGTTGTGCGCTACCGCCAGTTGGCTCTGGACCGGCCGGGATCATCACATCGTGAGCTGGTACTGGCCACCATGTGCAAGATGGTGTGGCCATGCTTTTATACCGCACTGACGACTATTTTGGCCTTTGGTTCCCTGGTATTCAGCGGCATCAAGCCAGTGATCGACTTCGGCTGGATGATGTCTATTGGCCTGGCAGTGACTTTTGTTGTTTCCTTCTTGCTCTTTCCGGCGGGGCTAACCCTGCTCGGCTCACCGCCATCCGCTGGGCGCCCCGCGTCGGCAGTTTCATTCACCGGCTGGTTGTCACACCTCGCGGCCGAACGTGGCTTTGTGGTGCTGGGAGTATCGTTCGGGTTGGCGTTGTTTGGTGCCGCGGGCATTACCCGCCTTGAGGTGGAGAATAGTTTTATCAACTATTTCTCCACCGACACCGAGATTTATCAGGGGTTGAAATTGATTGATCGCAAACTGGGCGGGACTACACCGTTGGATGTCGTAGTGCGTTTTGAAGACGAGTCGATGGCTGAGGCTACAAAAAGCAATGACGAGGACGAGCTGGAGCTACTGCTGGGTAGCGTCTCGCAAGGGGATCCGGCCGATTACTGGTTCACACCGCAAAAGATCGACACGATCAAGGCTGTGCATGACTTTCTTCAGAGCCGCTACGGTGTGGGCCAGGTATTGTCGTTGGCCTCGTTGATCCGGGTGGGCGAGTCGATCAGCGACGAAACCTTTGATACTTTCGGATTGGCCGTGCTGTACAAACGGATGCCTGCAGCCCTCAAGGAAACGCTGCTGAGTCCATACGTTTCGATAGAGAATAACGAGGCGCGTTTAACGGCGCGAATTCGCGACTCGCTGACCGATCTGCGCCGCAACGATCTGCTAGAGGATATCCGTTTTGGCATGGTCGAACAGGTGGGCTTGTCGCAGGACAGTTTCCAGTTGACCGGGTTGGCGGTACTCTACAACAACATGCTGCAGAGCCTGTACCGCTCGCAGATATTGAGCCTTGGCCTGGTGATGCTCGGCATTGCGCTAATGCTATTGATCCTGTTTCGTTCATGGAAACTCGCTGTGATCGGCATTGTACCTAACCTGTTGGCAGCCGCGATTATCCTGGGGCTGATGGGGTGGGGTGGCATCCCATTGGATATGATGACCATTACCATCGCTTCAATTACCCTGGGCATCGCGGTCGATAACAGTATCCATTACATCTACCGTTTTCGCGACGAGTATTCACGTTTGGGCAATTACGTGCAGACTTTGCACTACTGTCACGCCAACATCGGTCGGGCCATCTTCTATACCGCAATCACTATCATCGCGGGCTTTTCCATACTCATGTTATCGAATTTTTTGCCGACAATTTTCTTTGGCTTGCTTACCGCTTTGGGCATGGCCCTGGCGCTGTTTGCCGCCCTGACCTTATTGCCTCGACTGATCCTGCTGAGTCGACCTTTCTGACACTGACAGCAAAATGCCATTTGTGGTCGCTGTCATAATTCCGCACAATAGCGGAACCATCCGAACTGTTTGAATGAATCAACTGACTTGATACCATCTTTGTCATTTTTACGGCGTTGCCGTTTGTGCCCAGCGCTGGTAGGACTAGCGCTGGGCGCCATAAGTCCGGCTGTTCAGGCCGCCCCCGCTGCGGACGAGATGATTCGATCCACCGTGTCAGGCTTGATTTTGGAGCTTAGCGAACGGCGCTTGGAACTGGAGTCGGATGAAGCGGCGTTGTACACGATGGTTGACAAACTGGTGGTGCCGCATATTGCCCTGGGCAAGATCTCCAAGCTGATTCTGGGTAGTCACTGGAAAAGCGCCAGCGAGGTGCAGCGCGAACACTTTACAGTGGGTTTCAAAGATCTGCTTATTCGCAGTTACGCTACGGCAATGTTCGAGTACACTGGTCAGGAGGAACTGCGCTACCGACCCATCATAATAAAAGGTGGCGGGCGTATTGCTGTGGTGCCGACTGATGTCGTGATACCGGGACAGGCGCCGATTCCGGTGGATTATTACTGCCTGCGTGACGAAAGCGAGGCTTGGAAGATTTACGACATTCAGATCGATGGGATCAGTCTGATCTTGAGTTATCGCAACCAGTACGGCCAGTACATCGATACCCATGGCCTGGATGCACTGCTAGAATCACTACAGTCAAGAACCGCTGAATTCAAGTAAAAGAATTCGGGTTAATTTTTCAGAGGGTATTCAAGATGGTTAGACCAGAAGACATC
>JAAZYQ010000019.1 GCA_014239575.1 Gammaproteobacteria bacterium | reverse complement strand
GCAAGCCACAGTCCACCTGACCCGGGTACGCCAGTGAGTGAAAAAATCGGCATTGCGATTGCACCACCAGACCGATGACCGGGCTTTCCTTGATATCCAGTAAACTGTTTTCAATCAGAAACTGGTTCACTACACTGTCTATATAGCTGAAATAGACCGCGTTATTTACGTGCCCATAAACATCATTATCTGCCCAACGGGTTGTGATCTGCTGCCAGTAGAAATAATCCTGGCGCGACGCCTCCTCTGAATGCTCGTCTTGGGCAGCCGTCAATGTCCAATCCTAACCACGATCCGCCCTGTCACCGCACTTGCAAGATAGTCATCGAAAGCCCCAGGCAGCTCATCAAATGAGATAGTTCTTGGTGCGATCAGATTCAAATGTGATGGCTTGAGGTCATCCCCCAGTCGCTGCCAAGCCAGATTACGAAGGGATATCGGCATTTCGATCGAATTGATGCCAAGCAGTGAGACGCCGCGCAGGATAAACGGCAGAACAGTCGTCTCCAACTTTATGCCGCTAGCGTTACCAATAGATGCAATATTACCCCAAGGCTTAACAGTACGAGTCAGCCAACCCAAGATATCGCCGCCAACGTTATCCACCGCCCCGCCCCATAGGCCTTTTTCCAGCGGTCGGCCACCCATCTCGAAACTGTGTCGATCAACAAAATCCGATACCCCTAGTTGCCTCAGGTAATCATGCTGATCAGACTTCCCAGTTAAAGCAACCACTTCGAAGCCCTTGGCACAGAGCATATCGATCGCAATACTGCCAACGCCGCCAGTTGCACCAGTGACGATCATCGGCCCCTGCTCGGGGCTCTGGCCATTATGTTCCAGACGAATCATTGCCAACGCCGCGGTAAACCCCGCCGTGCCAATCGCCATTGCATCACGTAACTCAAGACCATCCGGCAACGGGACCAGGCAATCGGCTGGTACCCGCGCCACCTCGGCATAACCCCCATCGCGGGTCTCGGAAAGGCTACTGCCACAGACCAGTACTGAGTCGCCCTCGTTAAAGGATGGATTTTGCGAACTCTCAACGATGCCGGAAAAATCAATGCCGCCATTTAGTGACGGCGCTCTTAGAATCTTTGCCGTTCCGGTCGCGGCCAGCGCATCCTTGAAATTGATTCCCGAGAAAGCGACGCGGACGACGACATCGCCCGCGGTCAGATCATCGACCTGCATCTGCTCAAAGCCTGCACTGACGGCTTTTTCCTGTTGGTGTATCCTGAAAGCCCTGAAAGACATCTTTCGTAATTCTCCTTTTATCTTCTGCCGAAAAGACCAGTATCGGGTTCGGCAATAGCAAAGGGCTAATTTTAACGCCGTCGCGGCAATCAAGCACAGTCAGGCTGCCCCCTACGGTGATTTCACCCTGGGGCATTGAGCTGATTGCGCTTTCACCCCACCTAAGGAGCATAAAACCAGATGGAAGAAGAAACCCTGTTCAGTAAGATCATCAAAGGAGAACTAAAGGCCGATATCGTATTCCAGGACGACCGGGTCACCGCCTTTCGTGATATTCACCCCCAGGCCCCGACCCACATCCTGATCGTGCCCAACCACGTAATCCCGACCGTCAACGATGTGTCCGCCGAGGATGAAGCAACGCTGGGCCACATGTTTATTGTCGCTAAAGGCCTTGCCCAGACCGAAGGGATTGATAACGATGGCTACCGGCTGCTGGTGAACTGCGGCCGGCACGCTAATCAGGAGGTTTTACACCTGCATATGCACCTGCTAGGTGGGCGACCCCTTGGCCGGATGCTGCCCAGCAATAACTAAGTTGAAACTATCAGGAACGCCCTTTTTTATCGCGCTCAAGTTGTCGTAACTCGATCCGACGTACTTTTCCGGTGGTGGTCATCGGCAATTCACTGACAAACTCAATCTCGCGTGGATACTCGTAGGCGGCGAGATCGCGTCGAACCGCATCCTGTATATCCTGTCGCAGAGTATCCGACGGGGCGTGATCCTGTGCCAGCACGATGAACGCCTTGACAATTTCACCACGCAGTTCATCCGGGCTACCCACGGCTGCGGCCTGTGCAACAGCCGGATGCTTCAGCATGCAGTCTTCAATCTCACCGGGACCAATACGGTGGCCCGCACTTGAGATGACATCATCCTTGCGCCCAACAAACCATAGGTAGCCATCAGCGTCACGATAACCGAGGTCGCCGGTCGACCACCACGGGCCGAGATACTTATCCTGAGTCGCCTGCTCACGCTGCCAGTATCCCAAGAACATCACCGGGTCATCACGGTGTGCGCAAAGCTCTCCGATTTCCCCATCGCCGAGTACATTGCCACTTTCATCAACCGGTTCTACCCGGTGCCCAGGATAAGCCTTGCCCATGGATCCCGGTTTTACCCGCATCATCGCCGAGCAGTTACCGACAATATAGTTAAACTCGGTCTGACCCCACATTTCGTTAACCTGCACACCAAGCGCCTGCGTAGTCCATTCGTAGAGTTGCGCCCCGAGTGATTCCCCGGCCGACATAACGCTGCGCAAATGCACGCCTCGTGCTTTGAGATCACCCACCTGCCGAAGCATTTTCAAAGCGGTGGGTGGAATAAACGCGTTGCGGACACGGTAGCGATCCATCAGATCATAGGCTTTTTCGGCATCAAACCGGCCGCCGTCATAGCCCAGTACGGGCTTGCCATAAAACCATGCCGGGATCAGTGCGTCGAGCAATCCGCCTGTCCAGGCCCAGTCTGCAGGGGTCCACATCAGATCATCAGCCTGTGGGAAAAAATTGTGCGACATCTCAAAACCCGGCAGGTTGCCCAAAAGGCATCGATGAGCAATTACCGCCCCTTTGGGAGGCCCCGTAGTCCCCGAGGTATAGATGATGAGGGCCGGATCATCAGCACCGCTTTTGATCGTCTCGAAAGTATCCGCGCCGCGGTTTAATAAAGGCCAAAAACCCGCCTTCGGGTCGTCACAATTTATTACGGTATCCAGATCAGGTAACTCAGCGCGCAGGGACTGAACGCGATCAAATCCCTCTTTCGAGCAAACCGCGATTCGGGCGCCGCTATCCTGCAATCGATACTGCAACGCGTCTGTTCCAAATAGAACCGACAAAGGAAGCGAAACCGCACCCATCTTCCACGCCGCAAGATGACATAAACCGGTTTCAACTCGTTGGGGCAAAATTATGGCGACCCGATCTCCTGCCTGAACTCCAACGTTTTGAAACGCATTGGCTAGGCGGTTAGAAAGTAAACTAAGATCACTAAAGGTGTAGCGTGTCGTTTGACCTGCGCTGGTTTCACATAAAAGTGCCGTGGCACTGGATTTTCCCGCATACCGATCGCAGACCGCCGAAGCCATATTGAAGTCCCCCGGCACCTGCCAGGAAAAAGATCGGCGCGCCTCTTCAAAGCTGTCTGCTTTAGGATTTATCACCGATGTCGGCACAGCGTCTTCCTTTGCTTGGTTGCCCGGTTTTGAGTCCCAAACCACATAGAGACTTGGCGTAAGCGGATTCTAACTAACCCTGAGCCAGCCATAGCCATCATCAACGTGCGAGGAATAGCTCACAAGAGGGTGATTGACTTGTCAGTACGTGACGGACTGGAAAATTGCTAACCGGGCCGGGGGTTAGCGCTTTATCGAGCACGACCCGCTTGGCCGCACCGATTACTGGAAGAATAATATGCCTCGCTTGGGCAAGCGCGCCCGGACTAAGGCTGATCCGCTCGACGGGTTGAACCGGGGCTGTACTCGCCGCTACAAGTCGTGCGCGTTCCTCGTTTTCGCGACCACCGGGAAACAACGATGCGATATGGCCATCATCACCCATCCCCAGAAACACCACATCGAAAGGGACTCCAAGTTCAACCAAACGCTGTTCAACCTCGCTCAAGGCATGCTTTGCGGTAGTGTGCTTTGTCTTTAGACCGCACAAACGAGCGGCTGCAGCAGGCCCTCGTAGTAACAGGCTCCGAACCAGCCTCTCATTGCTATCGTCATCATCTATCGGCACCCAACGTTCATCCACTAGAAAGATCTGCACATTGGTCCAGTCCAAATGACACTGCGAAAGAATCGGAAACAAGGCGCTCGCTGTCCTGCCGCCACACACTCCCAAAGATGCCCGGCCACGCAGCGCGAGAGACTGTTTAAGTATTTGCTCGAGTCTCGTCGCGGCAGCGTCAATGGCCTGGTCACCCGACGAAAATTCACTCATTGAGCATCGATAGGTCATCGGTAGAGCACGCTTATCGACCCCGATTCACCATCGACCAAAGGCTGGTAAGTACAAATAATACGATCGCCGCTACGATCATGGTCGGGCCAGTCGGGGTATTCCAGTAAAAAGAAGCACTCAGGCCGCTAATAATTGAACAAAGACCGACAACGGCAGCAATCACAGCCATGGATTCAGGGGTGCGCGACATCGAGCGCGCGGCAGCGGCCGGTATGATCAACATGGCGGTAATCAATAATGCACCAACAATCTTGATTGCCACCGCAACCAGCACCGCGAGGGCCAGCGTCAGTATAAGTTGTTCACGCCGGGCGTCGTAGCCACGGGCAGCCGCCAGATCGGTATTCAGCGTCACTAACAATAAGGCCTGCCAGCGAAGCTTCAGCAGGATCAATACCACTATCGCTCCAATCCAGATTACCGCAAGATCCATCTGACTGACAGCAAGAATATCGCCAAAAAGATAGGCCATCAGATCGACTCTTGCTCCAGGGAGAAATGACACTGCCACAAGACCAAGCGCCAATGCACCGTGGGCCGCTACACCTAAAAGAGTATCCATAGTGTAGATTCGCCCGGCCAGCGCCAACACCCCCAGCGACATTGCGATTGCTGCGACCAGCACCCCGACAAATAACGACAAAGAGAAAGCCAGCGACAATGCAACACCCAGGATGGCGGCATGCGCCGTGGCATCACCAAAATAGGCCATCCGCCGCCAGACGACAAAACAGCCCAGCGGCCCAGATGCAAGCGCCAGCCCGATCCCTGCGAGCGCGGCTCGAATCAGAAAATCATCCAGCATGGGGGTCTGTTGTGTCTGCGTGGTCATGACGGTGGTCATGTTCGTGACGATACAAAGCCAGCGCTCCCTCGGCACCAAATCCAAATAGCGCCTGGTATTCCGGTGCAGCCGAAACCACGGTCGGCGTGCCCTCACAACAGACATGCCCATTAAGGCAAATCACATGATCGGATGAGCGCATCACGACATGCAGGTCGTGGCTGACCATCAGCACAGCGCAGCCGATCTCCCCACGCACCGCTTCGATCAAGCGATAAAAAGAGGCCACTGCCGGTTGATCGAGGCCCTGCGTCGGCTCATCGAGCACCAGCAGGGCCGGGCGTGCCAACAGAGCCTGCGCCAATAAGGCCCGCTGAAATTCACCCCCGGACAACGAGGTCATCTGCTCCCCGAGTAATCCGACAATACCAACCCGCTCCGCCATACGCTGGCGATCACTTGCCTGATGTGCGCCCGCCAGACGCAGCCAGCGAGAAACCGTCAGTGGCATGGACCGGTCTATAGCCAGGCGTTGGGGCACATAGCCGATGCTCACGCCAGCGCCACGGGTAACCACCCCTTCGGTCGGGGTTTGGGCGCCGATCAATACCCGCAGCAGTGTTGTCTTGCCCGACCCGTTGGGGCCTACGATCGTGACAATCTCCCGCTCGCGAATTGACAAATTGATATCGCGCAGGATGCGTCGCCCACCAAAGCGTATACCAACACCGTGCGTACTTATCAGGTTCACAAAATCATACCTCTCGACAAGCGGCGCAGATGCCTTCGGCCTCAACAACGGTCTCTTGGATATCAAAGCCGATAGCCCGGGCGGTCCTGCCGAGTGTTCCACTGGTGGACTTACCGTGTGTTTCAGCCACCTGATGACAATCTTTACAGATCATGAATGCTGGTGCATGTCCTGCCTGTGGCTTGTTGCAGGCAACAAAAGCATTCAGTTTTTCAATCCGGTGTACCAAGCCGTGCTCAACTAAGAAGTCCAGGGCCCGGTAAGCCACGGGCGGCTGGGAGCGAAAACCAGCGCTGGCCAGTTTTTCCAGGATCGTATAGGCGCCCAATGCGCCATGGGATTCTAAAAGCAGCTCCAGCACTTTTTCCCGAACCGGGGTAAGTCGTAATCCCCGAGCAGAACAAAGCTTGTGCGCCGCTTCCATTGCGTATTCGGAGCAAGCGCGGTGGTCATGCTCAACGAAAATCTGCGCCGACGTCGTTAATCGAGATTCTGTTGGCATCAGTAAACGCTACTCCCTACCGAAGTGATTCCGCTCAATCCCATTATCCCCAAACACCCAGGTGTCCAAATCGATCGATAAATCAAAGAGCCTAATTCCAAATCTCGGTCGCCTTTTTGCAGCAAATTCAACCCCCAGTGAGCGAACGCTTGGCAGTAGCCATAATAGTTATTCGCCCGCACAAGCGATTATCTCTTGGGCAATGCTTTCCAACACCTGCGGATATAAAGCCATGCCAAGTGCGAGGTCGATACCCTGGGAATCTATCACCGCTGTGCTTATCTCAGCATCTTGAAAAACGCTCGCTACCAGATTTGGGTTGAACTGGGGCTCTGAGAAAACACAGCCGATTCCCATCTCGGCCACTTGTCCTCTGATCTCAATGATCCTGGCAGGGTTAGGGGCCAAGGCATCGCCAACCAGGATTGACCCTGACGCTGAAATACCAAAACGTCGTTCGAAATACTGAAAAGCATCGTGAAAAACAATAAATCTCAGTCCGCGAACAGCAATAAGCGCTTTACTGATTCGAGCTACCGCTTGAGATATCTCCAGTGTCCCAGCGGCGGCATTTTCAAAATAAAGATCAGTATTTGAAGGATCAATCTTGGACAACTCTGACGCCATCACACCAAGCCAGGCTTTTCCATTATCAGGGTCCAGCCAGCCATGGGGGTCGATAGCGCTATGATCATCGATACCGCTATGATCATCGTGGTTGGCAAAAGTAGTGCCTTCCCGATAAGGCAGTTCAACAGTACCATCGGCTTTCATCAATTCAACCACTTGAGCTTTGCTGGCGAGAATCTCAAGCCTGCGCTTCAACCAAGGGGTCAGCCCTTCGCTCACCCAGAAAACCAGATCGGCTTCTTCAAGAGCCGCGGCTTCCGATGGGCGAAGAGAATAGGCATGGGGTGAGGCCCCGTGGCGGATAATAAGATCGGGGACTCCAATCCCTGCCATGACCCGCGCTGCCAGTGAATAAATAGGGCCAATATCTGTCGCCACCCGTGGGGTCATGGCTGACACGCTTAGGGTTGATGTTGCTAAAAAGATTGCACCAACCACTTCGCAGACTCTTCTTGACGCCTGCCCCTTACGCAATCCTGTTATCTGGCGTGCTGACGGCTGTGCAAGTCCCATATGTAATATTATAACATTGCCAGAATTGATTTCGCCTTCATTAGCTTCAAATGTTATTTCGTGTTCAATTCAACAAACCGTTTTGTATCCCTTACTTCATGAGCATAAGTAAAATAAAAGCGCTGTTCCCTCAAGTGACCACTATTGAAGAACCGTTTCCAACAATCCCCAGCCGTGTCACGGGAAAACTTACCCGGTTCGTGATTGGCAAAATGTCAGGTGGCTCTGACTAGGTACTCACAACAACAATGACATTACTCCACCTGATAGCGTGCTACCGCCTCGTCATCCCATGCGATACCATTTCCGATAGTCGTCGGCACTTGCACCTTGCCGCCTGAAGCTACTATAGGTTCTCGAATTACCGGGCTAGCCCAATCGACATACTCAAGCCAGTGGGCGTTGTTGGTCGTGGCCATCAGGTGAATGCTGATCTCTGGGAAAAGATGCGTAGATACGCGAATGCTTTCCGCCTCCGGTAGGGTGACGGCGGCACGCCAGCCAGAGACACCGGCGATTCGCTGTACATCCAGCATATAGAAGTCAGCCGCTTTGGCTTTCAGCGCTTTCTGAAATTCAAGGGGGTTAAGTAGATTCTCACCTGTCTGGATCGGGGTATCCACTGCTGCGGCTACTGCGGCTGAACCGTGGTAATCGTCGTAGCGAACCGGCTCCTCGATCCAGTACAGCCCTTCTCCATCCAATGCCTGACAGCGAAGAAGCGCCTCTTTTAGGTCAAGCCCCTGATTGAAGTCACTCATCAGATCGACCGCATCGCCACAACTGCGCTTAACGGCGCGAACCACAGCAAGATCCTCTTTAAAAGTCTCATAACCCAGTCGCAGTTTGACTGCGCTGAAGTCACCTTCAGCCAGCAGTTCCTGCGCCTGGTCTGCGAGTTTCTCTGGATCCCCCTTTTCGAGCCAAAGGCCGCAGCTGTTATAAGTCTTCACGTACCCTTTCGGATCACCTAACACCTTAGCTAACGAAAGGTCTTCAGATTTTGCCCGAATATCCCAAAGTGCCATGTCTAACCCTGCGACCACTTGGCCGATGATGCCGTGAATATCCAACAATCGAAGCCGCTGTCGCAGTAACGGGTCAACCTGCTCTGGGTCAGCGTTCATGCCCTGCACCAGTTCTTCGATTGCAGCCACACAATCCATGGTTGGCTTTAACATCGATTTTAGAAATACAAACAGATAGGCATGGCCTGTCAGTCCCACATCAGTTTCCACATCAAGAAGAACCAGGGGTAGTTCGCCAATGGCGCCACTGGCTGTCACGGGTGGACGCCTGAAAGGCACAAGAACCGGCGTTGTCTTAATACTAGAAATAACCATGGTCATATCACAATCCTTATCGTGCGGGCTGAATACGTCGACCCATCAGTCATTGGCTCGATGGGTCAAATGCTAAAGCGCAGTCTAATCCCCACCGCAATCATTCTTGGCGGCAGTAACGGCGAGATAACTTAGGGTGAGGCTACCGCTGAACTCCCTGAGCGCTAGCAGGTTACCAGTAACTAAGAGCGTCGTTATAAAGACTGTGAAGATCCTGCTCACTCACTGGCCGCGGCGCCATTGACAGCAGGCGCTGCTGAGTCGCTGCTGCCTGCGCAAGGCTCGGCACGTGTTCCTGGCTAAAACCCACGCCACTGATCCCGTTGGGTATGCCAGTAACCTGCATCATCTTTTGAAGATGGTGCGCCAGTAACTCTCCGCTTTCAGATGCGACAACCTCTTGAGCATCTGCTCCCAATAAGCGAGCGCCCTCAAGGTGTCGGTCGGGACAGCCAGTTGCGGTAAAACGATAAGCGGCAGGCGCATTGACGATCACCGACATGCCGTGCGGACAAATAGGCCCATCATGAGGGTATCCCTCGGGGAAGAAATCCGACACCCGGCCTGATACCGGGTAGGACATCGCGTGTGGCAAATGGCAACCGCCATTGCCAAAAGCCATACCAGACAGAGTTGCCGCGTACATCATGCCGTGGCGAGCCTCATGGTCTGAATCATCGTTTACGGCACGTACCAGATACTCACCGCACTGACGCAGCGCCTCACGGCAAGCCATATCACTCCAAGGATTAGCTCCCTGGCTCATTGGTCGAACTGAGGCATCCACCGGCGCCGGGCGTGAACTGAAAGGCTTGGCTGTCAGCGCTTCCAAGGCATGGCTGATTGCATCGAAACCGGTCGCGGCCATGACGCTGGAAGGCAATGTATCCGTCCAGCGAGGATCGACAATGGCTCGATCGGGCAGCATCGATCGTGAAGCAATACCGGTCTTACACTCGATTTCCAGCAGGTCGAACACTGCGATGCCGGTGCACTCACTTCCTGTACCGGCTGTTGTCGGACAGGCCAGGTGTGGCTTCAGCTTACCTGGCACTGGTAAGCCCTGACCGATTGGCGCATTCACATAATCCATGAAATCGGCCGGGTGGGTACTGTACAGATTAGCAGCCTTGCAGGTATCCATCACTGAGCCGCCGCCAATCGAGATAAAGCCATCGAAATGATCATCTGCCGCAAACTGAATAGCCTCACGAAATGACAGGTCAGTTGGCTCTACCCGAACGGCGTCATAGACCACAGGATCAAGATCTGCGCCGCGAATAGCGGCCATGGCGTCGGAAAAAAGAGGTAATTCTGAGACGCGCCTGTCGGTAAAGACGGCCACGCGTTTGATGCCAAGTAATCGGGCTTCCTGGCCCACCTCGTCAATAGCACCAGGGCCAAACCGGACCTTGCTGACATCAACCGAAAAAAGCTGATCACCCTCAGGGGTTAACTGGTAATAATGACAGCAGGCCATATTTATCAATAGTTCCGGATAGCGCTCAGGATTCCTGAGACTTGGCTAGCGCTTGTTCAATATCCCAAAGAATATCATCCAAGGTTTCCAGGCCCACAGACATGCGGACCATGTCCGGACTCACCCCTGCGCTCACCTGCTCTTCTTCGTTAAGTTGGCGATGCGTGGTTGACGCTGGGTGAATCACTAAGGTCTTGGCATCTCCTACATTTGCCAGGTGGCTCAAAAACTGTACGCTTTCGATAAACCGGATGCCTGCCGCCTGTCCACCTCGAATGCCGAAAGTCAGCACACCACCAGCGCCTTTAGGCAGGTACTTTTGTGCCAGTTGATGATATGGGTTGTCTGGCAGACCTGCGTACTTGACCCAGGAGACCAGAGGATGATCGTCAAGGAACCGTGCAACCGCCAGGGTATTGGTGCAGTGACGATCCATGCGCAGCGGTAATGTTTCCAGTCCCTGCAGAAAAAGAAACGCACTGAGCGGACTCATCGACGGCCCCAAGGTCCGCAGGGTTTCCATGCGAGCCTTGGTCACAAAACCGAAATCACCAAAGGTTTCGTAAAAACGAATGCCGTGATAACCCTTTGAGGGCTCGGTCATGCCAGGAAACTTGCCGTTATCCCACGGGAATTTTCCGGATTCAATAACGGCACCGCCGATCGAACTGCCGTGGCCGCCGATCCACTTGGTCACCGAGTGCACTACGATATCAGCCCCGTGCTCAAAGGGGCGGCACAGGTACGGGGTACCAAAGGTATTGTCGATCACCAGCGGCACGCCAGCATCGTGGGCAATCTTGGCGACCGCTGATATGTCGAGCACATTGTTCAGCGGATTACCGATGGTCTCGGCATATACGGCCTTAGTTGCTGGTGTAATGGCCTTTGCAAAATTCTCGGGGTCATCCGGATCGACAAAATGAGTATTTATACCCATACGCCTGAAAGAATAATCAAACTGCGAATAGGTGCCGCCATACAGCGTACTGGCAGAAACCAGTTCATCCCCAGACTCCAGCAGAGTCAGCAGCGCAACCATCTGTGCCGCCATGCCTGAGCCAACCACCAGCCCTGCCCGACCCCCTTCCAGGGTTGCCAGGCGTTCTTCAAGCATGGCATTGGTCGGATTCATCATTCGCGAGTACACATTGCCGAAGGTCTGCAGGTTGAAAAGGCTTGCTGCGTGATCAGTGCTGTCAAACACGTAGGATGTAGTCTGGTAGATCGGAGCCGCACGGGCGCCGGTTGCGGCATCCGGTAATTGCCCGGCATGCAGGCACTGAGTTTCGAATCCAAATTCGCGATCAGCCATAATATATCCTCAATAAACCAGCCACTTCGGGCGTTTCGCTGAGATGACCCCTGTAGATACGCCAAATAGATTCAGCCCACCCATCAAGCGGCCGTGCTCAATCTTTACACAATGATCCATCACCACGGCGAGCCCGCCTTGACGGGCAATATCGGCGGCTTCATCGTTGATAAGCCCCAATTGCAACCAGAAGATCTTTGCGCCGATTGCGACAGCACTGTGCGCCAGTGGTGGCGCCAGTTCGGCACGCTGAAACACATCCACTATGTCAATATTGATATCGTCTGGAATATCTTCCAGCGAGGGGTAGCAACGCTCTCCCAGTATCTCTTTATAGTTCGGGTTAACCGGAATAATCCGGTAGCCATGGTCTTGCATGTACTTCGCTGCAAAATAGCTTGGGCGCCACCAGTTGGCCGATAAACCGACAACCGCAATGACTTGACTCGCGCCTAAGATTCTACGCAGCGTCTCAATATCGGTACTCACTCAACTTCTCCTGTTTTTCGGGGACTCTTGTGTCACGACGGTCAAAAAGAGTTTCACGTTTTCTCAGATCGGTCCTAAATTATTTCAACAGTTCATAGCTCGAGGTGGCATTTCCTATCCTCAAGTAGATGAGGTGTTTGAAAAAGTTTAACACCCGAACGCTTCGGCGTTGTATTGACTACTAAAAGAATATTCAACCCATGCAACCGGGCTAACAGCCAGGGCTACTCATGCCCCCGGTACCACCCGGCCAGGGTAGCCACCATCGAATCGAACAGAATTTCCCGGTACCAGGATATGTTTAATTAAGTGGGCAGGAGTGGGCGATTGTGGGCAATTAACCACTTCTAATCAAAATGGTTGATATCCGAAACTTTTAGGCAATACAAACATTTGAATTTCCTATATTTTATATCCTGATTTCTCGATTTATTGACTTTATGGGATATTGCCCATGTTGAGTTTGTTTTTTTTTACTTTTAAAAAAACTATTTACAGGATGCCCATTATTCACTAATGTTCAACAAATGTTTAATAGATGCGTGCTCAGGGACTAATGGTCAGAACGGCTCCCGCAACCGCCTGATATTGACGAGGGAAAATCAGTGCAGACACAAGACGCGTCAGGCCCGCAGGAATCTATCCGCAGACTATTAAGTGAAATCGAAGATTTCTGCCGCTCTAGCGATATGGCCGAAAGCACGTTTGGCCGTCAGGCTGTTAACGATGGAAAACTCTGTCAACGCCTGCGCACCGGCAAAGGTATAACACTGAACACGGTGCAAAAGATTCAGACTTTTATACATCGCAACGGCGCAGCTGTAAACCCGCTTAACCTGTCCCCGGGTCCACGAAACTACACCCTGGGTTCGACCCTCAACGGTGATGCCCAGACTAGGACCCAACAACAAGCCAAGGCTGCACAAGAGGAGACGCCGGCACCTGATCAGCCCGATTCTTCGAAAAGACGCCCGTTTCGCTTCTACGATAACCGGCAAAAATATCTGGGGTTCGTCAATACCTGTGATGAGAAATGGAAGGTTGCAGAGCGCGCGGCGCATGAACTGCTACATGTCCAACCGGTGCCACCGGCATTACGCCTTTTCGACGCCGGGGTCGGCGATGGATCTGTTCTGAGTTATCTGTTGCGGGCGACTCACCAGAAATTCCCGACCATTCCATTTTTCGTTGTCGGTAAAGAAATCAGCCTTGAAGATGTCAGGCTCTGTCTTGATAATCTTCCGGATCGCTTCGCCGAACACCCTGCCAGTGTTATCTGTATCACCAACTTGTTTTACAACGAAGCGCCGTGGCTGATGCCGGGCAACATGGCGGCTGCGGCAGCATTGAACTGGCATGAGATTTCCCTGCAGGGCTCCTCAGCACAGGAATACGGCGAACAGTTACGCGCCATTGATAAAATTCTGGTAGATGGCTGGGAAGTAAAGGTCAGCGAGAAGACCGGAAATCCGCGCTATGTTCGGCCCTCGGTATTGGTCATCTTTCGGGAAGATAACCGCTTTCTTCTGGACTCAGTCATACCACGCCGCGGCCAGGTCTCAGGCGACTACGACTTAATCGTCGCAGCTCAGCCCTGGCGCGCCCGCATGAGCGCTCAGTTCAAGGTTGAAAAGGTCCTCGCACCACTGATTCGCAGTCTGGGACCCGGTGGCCGCCTACTGGCTGTGCAATCGGCAGGTCAAGATCCGGGGATGGAACTGGTCAACTTGATCTGGCCTGATGAGAATCCTTTTCAGGTCAATCGACATGAGCTACTTAAAGTACTCAAAGACAAGTTGGGCCGCGCAGCTGCCAACTACAACTTTAACGCCGGCTCGGACAACAAATCGATACTGCGCTATGAGATGAAAACCCTGCCTACGGAGATCGCTGAGAGCATTGGCACCTCCACACTATTTGCAGCCTGGAACGCATCAACCTACGTCGCACAAATCGAAGATGACCGGCTTCAACCAGCTGTCGCTTCGGGCGCGTATCTTGAGGCTACGCAACAGATCTTGCATAAACACAATGGCCTGTGGTTTAACGATGAAACCTTCGTCGTCTCGCGGCGGCGTAATTCTCTATCGCACGGGCCAGCACAATCTTCGGTTAAGAACAGCGTTTCTTCTCCGACCATAGGCGACAACTCTGGAAGATCCTGATTATGAAAGATAACTACTATTTCGATAACGCGGCTACTACCCTGCCAAAGCCTGAGCCGGTCTATCAGTTTATGGATCAATTCTTCCGCAGCCATGGGGTTAACCCAGGCCGGTCGGGACATGAGTTAGCGGTAGAGGCCGAAATGATGATCATCGAGACCCGGCGTCTGCTGGGCGCGTTTTTTGGGTTTGGTGGCGATCCAGCCCGAGTGACCTTTTCACAAAATGCCACAGACTCGATGAATGCCGCCCTTTCAGGCATCTTGAATCCGGGCGACCACATGATTATCACCCGCATGGAGCACAACTGCGTGCTGCGCCCGGCCAATCACTTTGAGCGTGATCGCGATATTTCGGTGACCCGAATCGGCGCCGATAGTGCTGGCTTCATCGATCCAGAAGAGATTCACCGAAGCATCCAGCCCAACACCCGTGTGGTGGTTGTCAATCATGCGTCGAATGTTATGGGCTCCCTTCAGGATGCCGCCGCTATTGGCAAGGTTATCCGTGAAACGGATGCGATGTTCATACTGGACACTTGCCAGACCGCGGGTGTCGTTCCGATTGCGATGGATGAATGGGGTATCGATGTACTGGTATATACCGGTCACAAGGGGCTTTTCGGACCCATGGGGATCGGTGGGATGATTGTTGGCGAGAATATCGAGATTCGCCCGCCGCGTACGGGCGGCACCGGGGTAAATTCGATCTCCCCTTTTCAGCCGGAAGAATACCCCTATCGGATGGAAACCGGCACCCATTGCCTGCCGGGCATTGCCGGCCTAAACGCCGCACAGAAATGGTTTGCCGAGCTGGGTAGATCACACGGGGCCGATAGCTCTGGTTCCCACGGCGAGATCTGTGCTGCTGCCCTGGCCCATGTGCATGAAACCGAAAACAGTGCAACCCAACACCTCATCGAGGCCTTCAGTGCGATCGATAGCGTAAAGATCTACGGCCCAGGGCCAGGACAGCCTCGAGTTGCAACTCTGTCGATCAACATCGGTGAACTGCCTGCGGACCAGGTGGGGGCTATGCTCGATGCCGACCACGCAGTTTGTGTCCGACCGGGGCTGCACTGCGCGCCCGATGTGCATGAACTCTTAGGAACGGTCTCGCAAAAGGGAACAGTACGGTTTGCGCCCGGGTACTTTACCGATACACAAGATCTGCAGCAGGCTGTGGAAGCGGTGCGATCAATCGTTGAAGACTAACGAGCGATAGCTCTGATTATTTTGTGCCCGCTCAGACGCCATAGGGGCCCAAACTGAGTTGAATCAAAAAAGTTATTGGAATCACGAAGCAGGATGACTTAATGAAAGCCGTTGACAGCATTATTGACCTCGTGGGGGGTACCCCCCTGGTCCGGTTGAACAACATCGTTGAGCCGGGAATGGCGACCGTGTACGCAAAGATGGAAAACCTGAATCCATCAGGATCTGTAAAGGATCGCATGGCGATCAACATGGTAAAACGGGCTGAAGAGGCTGGACTGCTCAAACCAGGGAGCACCTTGGTCGAGAGCACCTCGGGCAATACCGGACTGGGGCTGGCAATGGCAGCTGCTGTTAAGGGCTACCGCTGCATCTTTACTATTCCTGACAAGATGAGTCAGGAAAAAATTGATATGCTCAAATCCTACGGCGCCGAAGTCATTGTCACGCCGACCGATCTGGATCACCATCATCCAGACAGCTATGTTGAAGTAGCGAAGCGTGTCGCCCGAGAAACCCCGAACGCCTTCTATACAGACCAGTACTCAAACCCACACAATCCTGAAGCCCACTACCTCACCACAGGCCCTGAGATCTGGGAAGCAACTGGCGGCAAAATCGATTCTTTCGTCACCGGCCTTGGCACCGGCGGAACCATATCCGGGACTGGAAAGTATCTGAAAGAAAAAGCGGTCGAGGCTGGACGAACGGTCCGCGTAATCGGGCCGGACCCTTACGGCAGCATCTATAAAGAAGCTCACGAAAAAGGCGAGTGGAACACCCCTTCGCTATACCGTGTCGAAGGTATCGGTCATGATTTTATGGTAGACACTCTGGACTTTTCAGTTATAGACGAGGTCGTCAATGTAAGCGATCGCGACTCGTTTCTGATGGCAAGACGCCTCGCCCGCCAGGAAGGTATTTTATCGGGCGGGTCAACCGGCACGGTATTTGTCGGCGCATTGGAAGAAGCGCGGAAGCTCGGCCCAGGCAAGATCGTTGTGGCAATCGTTTGTGACTCGGGGGATCGTTATATCAGCAAGTGCTTCAACGATGAGTGGATGCGTGATATGGGCTATTTCGCACCTGGTGTGCATCTGGGCACCGTACAGGAATTGCTCGACTTTCAGCAGCAAGAGATCGCCTTCGCTGACCCAGATGAAGCGCTGAAAGATGTCATCGCACGTATGGCGAGCACTGGTATCTCGCAAATGCCTATAGCCTCCGGCCAAGGTGATCTACGAATGATCGAAGAATTGGACATCCTGCGAGCTGTCGCCAGCGGGGAACATACCCTGGAGGATGCCTCGCGCGATGTCGCCAGGCCACTCCAGGGCAAAGTCGAACCGAACGAGGCGCTTAGCCATGTACAGCAGGTTTTCGAAAACAACAACGTCGCCGTCGTGGTCGACGGCGGAGTCATTACCGGTATCATCAACAAGATCGATCTACTGGAATTTATCACCCAGAAAAACCGCCGGGCTGCCTGATGGGTCCATCGTCAATTTCTGAATCACTGGAGAACTGCGTTGAAATTTGATACCAAGGTCGTTCGTGCCGGCATCAGCCCGGACCCCACCACCGGCTCTATCCTGCCACCGATCTACGAAACTGCCACCTACGTACTGCCCGAGGTAGGTCGAGATCTGGGTTTTGATTACACACGCTCGTCAAACCCCACCCGCCAGGTACTCGAGGACAATCTTGCTGCCATTGAGAATGGTAAATACGCTATAAGTTTCGCCAGTGGCATGTCGGCCGTTGATGCCTGTTTCAAGCTATTCACCTCCGGAGACCACATTGTTTGCGGCGACGATGTGTACGGTGGTGTCACGCGCCTTTTGGATAACGTGATTGTTCCGCAAGGCCTTAGCGTCAGTTACGTCGATACTACCGACACCGATGCCGTGCGCGCTGCAATTACTTCGGCTACCCGGATGCTCTGGATTGAGACACCGACCAATCCGCTGCTTAAAGTAAGCGACCTGGAAGCCATGGTCAGTATCGCTCGTGAGAACAATATTCTGCTCGGTGTCGACTCCACCTTTGCCACGCCGGTGTTTCTCCGGCCACTCGACTTTGGTGCCGATATCGTCATGCACAGCACGACCAAGTACCTGTCTGGTCACAACCAGATCATTGGTGGCATACTGATCACAAGCGACCAACGCGTGTATGAGAAAATGAAATTCGTCCAGAAGTCCATCGGTGCGGTTTCAAGCCCATTCGACTGCTGGCTGAACCTCAGTGGCCTTAAAACTTTGCACTTGCGAATGAAGCGTCACGAAGAATCCGCAATTCAGGTAGCGCAGTTCCTCGAATCACATGCCAAGATCGACCGTGTGCTCTACCCTGGCCTACCCTCCCACCCGCAGCACGCTGTCGCCAAGGCACAGATGTCCGGCTTCAGCGGCATGATCGCCTTCGAACTGACCGGCGGCACAGAGGCTGGCAAGACCTTGATGAATAATGTGCAACTGTGCGGACTGGCCGAGAGCCTCGGAAGTGTGGAAACCATGATTACCCACCCGGCGAGCATGACCCATGCCGATGTTCCGGTTGAAGACAGGCGCAAACGGGGATTGACCGACGGCCTGGTCAGATTGTCGGTTGGTATTGAAGATGTTGAAGACATCATCGCCGATCTTGAAAACGCGCTGAAAAAGGCCTGACCGTCGACGCAGGCATTACCCAGGTCATCAAAACATCCGGGCGATGTCATTCCCTGAGAAAAATACCGCGACATTGTCTCGCGACAGTGCCCGCACTGAAAGCGAGAGTTCTGGGCGTCCCTGACTCACCACGCCAACGGTGAATGCCGCCGCAATCGCTTCGGCTGGCCAGGTATAGGTAGCGCGTACTTTCTTTTCGGTAGACGGCCTAACGTAGGTTATCTCGCTATGAATCGCCGCAGGCCTAAAGGCCCGCGGCTTCGCGGATCAGGGAAGTCATAGCCCATCGAGACAGTGTGCCGGCAGCAGATCGTATCACGCGCGATAAGCAACAGCTGTATCTCAGAGATAAATTATTCGGGAACCGATGTACGGTTGCATTAAGATTAAGTTCGCCTCCACTTTGTTCATGGCACGTAGTACTTATAACTAATCCAGTGTGTTTTTAGTCTATTCAGGCTAACTATGGGAGTATCGTGGGATACAGTTCATGAGATTCCATTGAATATCTCATGTCGAGGTTCACTGCACAGCAGTGCACCTACCGATGCATTACCAGAGGTAGTGAATCATGATGACGAGCTGTTGAACCTCACCTTGGAATACCCTACGTATATAGCACTACCTGGTCGTCATTCCCAACATGCTTAAAACGGGGCAAGTCAATCCAGTCTATAAATATAGTAGTTTCTGACATCCCAATCAGCATACCTTCGACTGCTCCAGATCTTCGCTAAACACTGTATATACACTCTTGGCTGGGAGAAGTCCTCAGGTTCTCTACATCCGGAAGATACTCACCCACATGGACGCCATCGCGCCGGCAACCGCACCTGCAGCATTACCCAAAGCCCCGGTGCCACCCCAGACCGGGGTGTTCAACACTATCTGAACTGCCCCGCTCTCCCATAGAGGCCGTTCTTCAATACAGCACAGCCTTGTTCGGTCTGACGCCAGAAAACAACCGGAACTCCAGTTCCAGGCATCAACCATAGTGCATAATTTCGTCCCCATCCTTCCCGGACCATGTCGCTAACCGCCTCAGTTCCCCTAACAGTAATCCCCCAATACCTTGGTTATTTATCGAAGACTGGGTTTATAGTGCCCTATACGCAGGGAAATTGCCGCATCCGGACAGGATCTTAAGGACCTGGATATCGACACCCTCGAATCTCATTGGCAGGCCGCCAAGTCCAAGCGTTCATAAGCCGTTCAGTTTCGCCGCAAAAACCCCATTTGACGTTCAGCCAAGGTTCATTGCGCCGTGGTTATTCTTCGTTCCAGGCTCGGAAAATAATTCGGGTCACGTATTTTACAACTGGAGAAGGAACATGAAACTGAAACCCTGGATTTCGACAATGTCGAGCTTGGCGATCGCGTCGCTGGTTCTGGTTGTTAGCCCGGCTAACGCAGGTCACAACAAAGCGGTTTACGACTACGCCCGTGTGGTGAGCGTCGAGCCGGTCATTCGTTATGTGACGGTGACGACGCCGGTGAAGGAATGCTGGCTAGAAGAACGAACCTACACGACCAATCATTACAACCCGAACAGAGTCGGCAAGACCGTCTTCGGTGCAATCCTGGGTGGCGTTATCGGCCACCAGTTCGGCAGCGGGCGCGGTAACGACGCAGCTACCATAGCTGGTACGCTGATCGGTGCCGGAATCGGCAGTAACGCTGGGAGGAATGAGGCGACCTACTACACGACCCATCATTCGCGGCCAGTGCGGCGTTGTGAGACTAATTATCAGTCACACGAGGAAGAACGGATTGATGGCTACAACGTCATCTATGCCTACCACGGCCGCAAGTACGCCACTACGACGCCGTTCGATCCCGGCAAACGGCTGCGCATCCGGGTCGATGTAAGGCCCGCACGCCAGTAAACCGTGGAGGAAATGAGCACCGGGCCGGCTTGTGACAGACGCCGTTGCAATCGGCCCGGTGACATACCACACTTGCGGATTATGCGAACCTTGTCGAAACTACTATTGCTTATGATCGCGTTGACAACGAGTTCACTGGCGCTTGCGACCCAGAAGAAGTCCGATGTCACACCGGCGGAATTGCCTCCCGCACTCGCCGCAATGCAGTGCAACGGAGTTACCCTGAGCCAGGCTGTCGAACAGGTGCGTCGTCAATACAACGGCCGCATCGTCAGTGCTGAAACTCAAAGTAACGGCGAGTGCGAAACCCACGTCATCAAAGTCCTTACCGAAGATGGCAAGGTCAAGACAGTCAGGGTTCCTGGCAAACTGCGCGGCTGAAAGGTCCATCTGTTATGCGCCTGTTAGTAATCGAAGACGACGCGACGCTGCGTGAATCGCTTTGCAAACAACTGGGCGAAGCCGGTTTCGGCATCGAACAGGCAACGGATGGCAAAGAAGGCCTGTATTTTGCGCTCGAATACCCACTGGACCTAGCCATCGTCGACCTGGGTCTCCCCGAGATGTCCGGCATCGATGTCATTAAAGAGTTGCGGGCCAAGGGCAAGACTTACCCGATTCTGATACTGACCGCCCGCGACCGCTGGCAGGATAAGGTCGATGGCCTGAGCGCCGGCGCCGACGACTATGTCGTCAAACCTTTTCATTTCGAGGAAGTCTCGGCACGCGTGAATGCGCTACTGCGGCGCAGCGGTGGTTGGGCATCTGCAACACTGAGTGCCGGCCCGGTCGAGCTTGACACCTCGCGGCAGGAACTCAAGGTAAACGATACGGCGATCGAACTGACCGGTTTCGAATATCGCATCATCGAACATCTGATGATTCGTGCCGGGGAAGTGATCTCGAAGATGGAATTGACCGATCGTCTGTATGATCAGGATTTCGAGCGCGACAGTAACGTCATCGAAGTTTTCATCGGCCGGCTGCGCAAGAAAATGGATCCCGACAATACGTTGCAGCCGATCGAGACGCTGCGCGGCCGCGGCTACCGCTTTGCACTAGAGCGTAATCAAGACCAGTGATCGAGCGCTTATGTCCTCATTAAGCGCAAGACTATTAATTTCCGTCACCCTGCTTCTGGTTTTCTTTTTCGGTGCGACGATTGTCGTGCTGGACTCCGCGTTTCGTGAAGCGGGGGAGCAGGCACAGGAAGATATTCTCGACGGGATGCTGATGGCATTGATCGCCGAAGCAGAACCCAATCCCAGGGGTGAACTCGAAATGCCCATCGATTTGCGTGAACCGAGATTCGGCAACCTCGGCTCGGGCCTGTACGGTGCACTGTTCGACAACAGCGATACCCCGGTCTGGACCTCGCGCTCCTCACTCGGGCTGAATGTCCCTTACGGTCCGTCGCCGCAACCAGGGACCAACAAGTTCTCCCGGTTACGGCTCGAGGATGGCACACCGTTGATGGCATTGAGTCTCGCGGTGCAGTGGGAGCTCAATGACGGCGGGCTGAAACCCTACACCTTCAATGTCGCGCAAAGTCTCGATTCATTCAATGCGCAGGTCGCAAGCTTCAGGCAGCAACTCTTTACCTGGTTCGCCGCAGTCGCGGTAATCATGCTGTCGTCCATTTCTTTCGTCATGCGCGGGCTGTTGAAACCATTACGGCAGATCGAATCTGAAATCAGCGAAGTAGAAGAGGGCAGGCGCCAGACGCTGTCGGACGATTTTCCGACTGAACTGACCAGCGTGGCCCGCAATATGAATCTGTTGATTGGCAGCGAACGAGCCCGTTCGGAGCGCTACAGGAATACGCTCGACAACCTTGCGCACAGCCTGAAGACACCGCTTGCAGCGATACGTGCGGTGCTGTCGGAGCGCGAGTCCAACGACACGACAGAACGGGTCGAAACCCAGATCGAACGCATGAACGATATCGTCCGTTATCAGTTGCGCAAACCGGCAACTATTCATACAGAAACCCTTGGCGTCGCTGCAGTGCCGATAGCTCATGAACTGACGCGGCTTGTGGAAGGCTTATCCAAGGTTTACAGCGACAAGAATCCGCAGATTGAACTCGACGTTAGCGAAGGTATCCGTTTTCACGGCGAGACCGGTGACTTCCTGGAGGTGGCCGGAAACCTGCTCGATAATGCCTGCAAGTGGTGCAAGCTAAATGTCAGGTTGACGATCCGGCCGCTCCTCAAGGGAAATATCGAGAGCGGCGGGATGCGCCTGACCGTTGAAGATGACGGACCGGGTATCCCGGTCGCGGCTGCTGATGCGCTATTGCAGCGAGGCACGCGGCTCGATGAGACTGCGCCCGGTCACGGCATCGGGCTTGCTGTTGTCAAGGACATCGCAGCCTCGCACGGCGGCGACGTCACAATAGAGAATTCGGATCTTGGTGGTGCGGCAATTACGGTCACTATTGCGCCTTCAAGCGCCGCATGAATTGCGTTTTTATTTATCCTTGCTAACTGCGTCGCTCAAATCCAGCAGTGGTTTGATCAGGTCAAGCGGCAACGGGAAAATGATCGTGATGGTCTTGTCGCCGGCCACTTCCTTCATCGTCTGCAGCTAACGTAACTGCAGCGCCTGTTTTTGCGATGACAGGGCACAGCGGGTTGCCGAGATACTCGCTGCGTAAGGAGTAGCAGTTAGGCAGTAACGAGTGCGCCGAGCTTGGCAGAGAACGGATACGTGGTCAGTCGCTCCACGTGGTCGCTGTGAACAAGGAATTGATCTTCAAGTTTGACTCCCTGATGTGAGTCAGGGTCGCCTACGTAACTCTCGATGCAGAGCACCATGTTTTCTTGGATTTCACCGGGGAAATTAAACGATCCATCTTTGCCGACGCGCGGAACGTTGGGGTGCTCACCCGCCATGCCAAGCCCGTGAGCAAGGACGTAATAGCCGTAGTCACGGTACTTTTCTGGCACGTCGTAGGCCATGCGGGCGAAGTCTTCGAAGGAACGGCCAGCAGCAAGATTTGCGGCATTGTGCTGCAGCTGTTCGTGGGCAATTGCATGTAACGCACGCTGTGTAGGGGTTGCCTCAACATCACCACAAATGAAGGTACGGGAGAAGTCGACTGCATAGTTCATGACCCCGATGGCGTCCGTGTCAAAGCAAACAAGTTCGCCTTCCTGCATGACCGCGTTAGAAGATTCCTGGAAGTAGGGGAATGTGCGCACGCCTGTTTGGAAGAGTCGGGTGGAAACAAACTCGCCACCGCGGGCAATGAGCCCCTTATGAAACTCGGCCCATACTTCATTTTCAGTTGCTCCTGGGCGAATGGCGCGCTCTAAGTCGGCTGCGGCAAGTTGTACTTGCTTTGCTGCGTAACGCATCACATCTAATTCAAGCGGTTGCTTGATCATGCGGGAATACTGGAACAGCGACGTTGCTTCACTGAGCGCAATGCCATGACTGCGAAGTGCATCGGTGAACGCAAAGTCGACAAGTTCGACTGCGAGCGACATGTTGTCGCCGCCCTGCACTTGTTTCAGCACAGCCGCAATCTCGGCTGCGAAGGTGATGGTGGTGTCTTTGAAGTGCGGAGTCTTTTTTGCAGTGATTCCTGTTGAGGTGCGAATTTCATCAATCGTGGTGAGCCCTTCGGACAGGTGCTCGCCCAAATTAAATTCGAACAAAATGGTTGGTCCGTCGACGCAATGTAAAACGAATCGCGACGGCCCCATGAGGCCCCATACCGTCATGTTGCGTGAGCCGGTGAGATACAAAATATTGATTGGATCTGGTGTGAGTACCGCACCGATGCCCATCTTGCGCATTGTTGCTGTAAGGTGCGCTTTGCGCTGCTCAAACAGACTGTTGGTATCGATAAGAAACATGGCTACAGGTTACAAGAGCGCATATTCGTCAGACTTGTCAGGAACCACTTTGGCCAGCCCGGCGGCACCGCTAGCTGCAATACAACACTTGGGGCCAGTCGCGTTCCCATTTTTTTCGCCACTCAAAGGGCTTCTTGCATACGCAGAAATATACTGCGAAGCATGAGAAAATAAAAAATAAAAAGAATATCGATCAAAGATAAGTTTTGTAAGACTTACTCGACAAGTATTTGTTGATTTTTCTGGACGCAGATCGGTGGGAATCCGCGTTTAGCGCAGCATGTACTATTCCAGGTACCGCGGTTATTAACGAGATATCGTAGGAAAGCGAAGGATAGTTATACCACCTTGGCAGCAACACTCCTGTTTGAGCCGACTTTTGAACAGCTTTGACTATTCGCTTCTCATCCCAATGATGACCGAAATCTGCACTAATTATTCCAATGACACCAATATACAAAGCCGCAATAGCAACAAAAATGCTTGGTATTTTTATTAAAGACAAGTGCCTACGAATCATTTTTCTTGACTTAAATTAACCAGAAACCAGGATCAGTGAAGTAGCTCTTATAGACGAAACTCAAATCTATTATCCAGTGAAGTTCGGTGAAATACTTGTTCGCAAACAACCGAATGAAAGTAAATGCAAGACCCGGATCCAGTCTAAAAACACTCTGAGTGAATAATGTTTACAAAAAGTGGACATCGCTAGCACGGGGTATAAAGGGCTGACTAAAAGCGCAGCACTTATCGGTCCAGCCGAATACCGTGTCATACGATACAGCGGAAAGACCGCTCAGTCCATCAGCGCATCAACCAGCGCATCGGCACCATCTCGCACCGGGTCGACCACGAGCCGACCAGTTTCATCCTGTATCTGCGCCACGGCGCGGGCAGCCTCATCTGCATCAAGGTGTGCAGTATTCAGCGCAATTCCAACCGTCAGCGGTCGGGTAAAGGTGCCGCAGGCACTGGCCAGGTCTTCATATAGTGCAATGACCTCGTTGAGCGGCGGCACTCGAATGGCGGCACCCACGGTATCCAGTTCAGTCATGCCGGCGCGGTGGCACAACACCAGGTGTGTCGGGCACGAGCCGCGTATCAGCGGCAGTGTCGAGGTGCTGCCAGGATGTACGATTGAGCCTTGCCCCTCAATGATCGCCAGTTGGGCATCAGCGGCATCCATCACCATCCCCTCCACCGCACCACAGGCATAATCCACCCGAATCGCATCCAGGGGAATTCCCTTGCCGCTGATCAGGATGCCGATCTGCCCCGTCGCCAGGAACTCAGCACGGATCTTGCGCTTGAGCGACGCATGCCAGATTTCAAGGCCAGCCGTCATTTTTCCGACTGCCATATCAGTTCCAACCAACAACGCTCGCCGATTCGACAGCCCGGCCGCCCGCGCCCAGGCAATGCCCAGATCTGGGGGCTCCCGTCGGATATCCCAAACCCACTGACCCTTTTTCAGATCCGGATACCGAGGTCCAAGCTGTTCATGCAGGCCGTTAACCACACTCATCCCCGACGCTACCGCCAGGTCAACCTCTGCCACCATCTCTGGTGGCAGGCGGCCACCGGAAGGCGCCATCCCCAGCACCAGCACTTCACCACCGACATCGACAGCCTGGGCAACCGAGGACACCACCGGTACATCCGGCCCAAAGCCCAGCAGTTCGCGGGTGTTACACCCGCCGCGATTGAAATCAACAGTACAGGCAATGGGATTGCGTGAGTAACGCAGCACGCCGTGCCCCATCTTGCCGTTCAACTTATCGATCTGTTCGAAGAAATGAATGACCAGTTTCTGGTCAGGCTTTAGCATGTCAGTGTGACTCCGTGACCAGGTCGTTTTGCATTAACGTTGACCACGCCCGCATCAAGAGAAAGCCCCGAAGCGGGATCGGGCAACAGGTTGAGGTGCGAATCCAGATCAATATGATCAAGCAGCGCACCCAGAGAAGCGCCAGCGCCTATGGCGACCGAGGATTCACCCATACAGCCGATCATCGTTTTAAGATTATGGGCCCGAGCGGTGGCGACGATACGTAAAGCTTCGCTGATACCGCCGCACTTCATCAACTTGAGATTAACGCCGTCAATACATCCTGCCAGCCGCGCCGCATCCTTCGCAAAATTACAGGATTCATCAATGTATATCGGCAAAGCCCGTTTGGAAAAAAGTGCAGGCAACTGATCGTCGGCCTGGTGATGCAAAGGCTGTTCAACATAATCGCAGCCGCGCTCTTTGAGCCATGACATCATGGATTGCGCCCCCGCTAGATCCCAGCCGCCGTTTGCGTCGACCCTTAGCGTCACAGCGTAATTTTGTGCAGCTTCTTTCACTGCCGCATACATTGCCTGATCCGCCTCCAGGCCTTCGGGACTGCCTAGTTTCGCCTTCAGGTAGCGTGCGCCGGTGCGCTCGA
>JAAZYQ010000199.1 GCA_014239575.1 Gammaproteobacteria bacterium | reverse complement strand
CGCCAGCGCACCATGAGCCTCAATGCCATCCGGGGACATCTGGCCGAGTTCGGGATCATCGCGGCGCAAGGCCCGCGTCAGGTCATGGGTATGATCGCGCGACTGCGGGACGACGGTGATGCCAGCTTGCCGGAGATTGCGCGGTCTGCCCTTCTCGCGTTGGGAGCTCATCTTGAGGCCTTGGCCGGTGAGATCCGAACCTTGGAGCGCCAACTCCTGGTCTGGCACCGGGCGGATCCGACGAGCCAGCGGCTCGAAACGATTCCAGGTGTGGGTCTCATCATCGCCACCGCCCTGGCAGCCAGCGTATCTGATCCGTCGGTCTTCAAATCTGGTCGGGAGTTTGCGGCCTTCCTCGGGCTGGTACCACGACAGAACTCATCCGGTGGCAAAGACCGCCTCGGACGAATATCGAAAATGGGAGATAGGTATCTGCGAAAACTTCTGGTGGTCGGGGCAACCTCGGTGATCCGAAGAGCTGGGAGCAACTCTACAAAAACCGGCGCCTGGGTGCGATCGCTTATGGAACGTAAACCCGCAAGGGTCGTCACGGTGGCGATGGCCAACAAGACAGCGCGTATCGCATGGGCAGTCATGACACGTGGCGAAGCCTATCGCGCCTCACCAATCGCCTGAGGTAATAAGAACAGCGGCGGCAACACGCTGCCGTCACGATATGCAGGGGCAAATGTGAATGATGATGATTGAACGGAACCGCAACCGGGACACCCCGAGGTGCTGTCAGGGCTTTAAAGCTCGTTAGTCTGATTAGGGACCCGGTACGCGGACTTCATCAAGGCCAGCGGTAATGTATACCGCGCCAACAGGCCGGACACATGACCGCTCTCCGTAACGATCAATATCAGTCGAAAAAAACCTTGCATAAACGGAGCCATCCACACATGACAGAACCTAACCGGGACCTTGTCGCATATTATCAGGCAGCCACGTGGCCAATTCTGGCCAGATAACCAGAATAATGACCATAAGTATCATCAACAAGACCATCGGGATCGCAGTTTTAGAAATGTAGGAAATCTCATGCTTGGTCATGCCTTGCAACACAAACAGATTGAACCCAATTGGTGGCGTAACTTGCGCCATTTCGACGACTACGACGATGAAAATGCCAAACCAGATCACATCGATACCCGCTTGGCGTATCATCGGTTCGACGATGGCCATGGTTAGAACTACCGAGGAGATACCGTCTAGGAACATTCCAAGGACAATGTAAAAAATTGTCAAAGCAAAGATCAAGGTGATTGGTGATAGTTCCATCGCATCAATCCATGCGGCTAAAGCACGGGGAAGTCCGGTGAAACCCATCGCCAGCGTCAAAAAGAACGCGCCCATTAATATAAGTGCGATCATGGCGGATGTGCGGGTTGCCCCCATTAAGCTAGCAGTGAACGTCGACCAAGAAAGCGACCGTTGTACTGCGGCCAATCCTAGCGCGCCTAACACGCCAACAGCGGCTGCTTCGGTTGCTGTAGCCCAACCAAAGTACATCGAGCCAATTACGGTAAAGACCAAGGCGAGCACCGGAATTAGAAAACGACTTTCGACGAACATCTCGCCTAGGCGCATGACAGGTTCCGGCTCTGGGCGTTCTTTTGGGCGAAAGTAGTGCCAAGCCACGATGTAGGCCATAAACAGGCCAGCCAACACGAGCCCCGGCAGGATACCTGCTAAGAATAGCTTGGAAATGCTTTCGTTAATGGAAACGCCGTAAACTATCAAAGTTAGTGACGGCGGGATCATCAGACCTAGGGTTGCAGCCCCCGCCAGTGTGCCGATGATCATATACTCCGGATATCCGCGCGCACGAAGTTCAGGGATAGACATTTTACCGACCGTCGTCAGTGTAGCTGCTGATGATCCGGAGACCGCTGCAAAGATCGTACAACCAGCTATGTTGGTGTGGAGCAAGCCGCCGGGAAGCCAGCGCATCCACGGCGCAAGACCACGGAACATGTCCTCGGATAATCGCGTTCGATAGAGTATTTCGCCCATCCAAATAAAGAGCGGCAATGCGGTTAGAGTCCAACTGCTCGCTCCGGTCCAGATAGTGGTGATCATTGCGTCTCCAGGTGGTCGTGAAGTGAACAGTTCCATCACAACATAGGCAACCCCCATCAGTGCAAGCCCGATCCAAACCGAACTGCCTAAGAGCAAAAATAGGACGAAGAGAAAAATACCAGTTGCGTAAAGTTCGGTCATGCCACTACCTCACCAACGATTTGAGTTTTACGGAAAATCATCAAGCGCGTTAGATTGTCCCAAAGAGCAATTGCCAACAAAACTGTTCCAATCGACATCGGTATTTGGGGCAACCAAACAGGTGTATAGACCCATTCGCTACTTGTTGAGGCCCAAATTTCGCCCCATTTACTAGGCCAATTCCCAAACATTTTAAAGATT
>JAAZYQ010000198.1 GCA_014239575.1 Gammaproteobacteria bacterium | reverse complement strand
AAATGCCCTGCCAAGTAACAAACAATGGGAAAAATTCGTCAAAACCAAAGAAATCCGACAGCGCAAAAACCAGCCCACCTAAACCCCCTGCTAAAGTAGTGAGCCCAATGATCATCCTCACCCTCTTTAACGTCCACACAATAACTAGACCGATGCCAACAAAAAACCCGCCGATGATTCCGCTCCCGATCCAAGACCAATCCTTCGCCGTATACGCGACGCCAAATTCAAAAGCCAGAAACCAGCCAATGCCGCAGGCGAGAATAAGCATCCAAGGGCTAAGCCAAGTGTTGCGGGGGGCAATACCACTGATATAACGACCCGCTAGTGTAATCATCACACCTAGTACCAAAGAAGGGCCAACATATTTCCACACGTCATGGTTGGTATAGATCAATTCACAAAGAAGACCAGAGGCAATCCCCGCTACTAGATACATCCCAAGATGTTTGTAATTTAGGTTCATCTTGTTATCAGCTTCTGAAAAGCTGACCTATTAAATCAGCGTGAGAGTTTGCCGGGCTCTGCCTGGGCTCTCAGCAGCAACCAAAACCCAGCCAAGGCTACCGGCAGACTGAGTAACTGACCCATCGTTACCCACTCCAAAGCCACGGTACCCAGGTGGGCATCCGGTTCACGGAAAAACTCCACGGCGAAACGCATCACCGCATAAGCCACCAGAAAAAGCCCGCTGACGCGACCCAGGCTGCGCGGCCGGGCTGAATACGCCCAGATCAGCAGAAACAGCACCACGCCCTCAAGACCCGCCTCGTACAGTTGTGAGGGGTGCCTTGGCAGCGACCCTGCCGCTGGAAAAACCATTGCCCAGGGTGCGTCGCTGACCCGTCCCCATAATTCCTGGTTGATAAAGTTGCCGATTCGCCCTGCGCATAGGCCAGGCGCGCACAATGGTGCCAAAAAATCAGCCACCGACAGGAAACTCTTAGAAAAGCGACGTGCAAAAAGAAGTACAGCGATACTGACGCCAATCAAGCCGCCATGAAACGACATTCCACCGGACCAAACGGACAACAACTCCACCGGGTGTAAAAAATAGTAGCCAGGGTTATAAAACACCACGTACCCCAGACGACCACCGACCACGGCACCAATGGCCACATAAAATACCAGATCCCAGACTTGTGAAGAAGTCCAGTCGACATCAGCCTGGCGGGCTCGGTAAAGACCCAGCATACCGCCAGTCATGAAGGCGATCAGGTACATAACACCGTACCAATGCACAACGAGCGGCCCTACGCTGATCGCAACCGGGTTAATGTCGGGATAAATTAGCATTACCTGTCGAGTTAATAAATAAAAGAGTGTTCAGATCCAAACAGGTATCCAAGTATAGCCGTTAGCTGCCTGTGTTACCGTGACGCGGCTAGCGGAAACAGTTGTATGATTAGACTACCCTCCTTGTCTTATCATTTGCCACAACCCGGGCTCTTGCGATCAAATCAACACACAACCAAGCGCGAGGACGACTGATGTACAAGATGTACAAAGTGCTGGCTAACATCAGTGCTGGTTGGGCTCTCGCTCAGGGTGTGCTGCAAACCAGGCGTCGCATTGGCCAGATGGCGACGGTCACGCTGCTCATCTTCACAGTGCAGTCATCAGAGGCAGCAACCCGATTTCTGATCGACACTATCGATAACGGTATAGCCGGTAAAGCGCAGATACTGATCAGCGATGGTCGTATCCGGTTGACCCATTCCGCCACACCGCGCCAGGAGATACTATTCTCGGCCAGTGACCGACAGGTGCTCTTGATCCGACACGCCCAAAAGGAGTTCACCCGGGTTGATGCCGATGCAATACAGCGCTCAGTCGATCAGGTCTCAGGAATAGCGGCACAACTGCAGGCGCATCGTGACAACCTGACCGAGGAAAAACGTGAGCAACTCGATGCCATGCTAAAAAGCCTGGGCATTGCTGACCCAGCCGGTATGTCCGCAACAGGGCTGACCATAACGGCTGCGGGGCAAGCCGGCCAGGCGGCTAAGCGGGCATGTCAGTGGTGGACTATCGGCCAGGGTGAAAAACGTACCGGGCGCACCTGTCTTGCCGACAATGAAACCCTGGCAATCGATAATGGCGATTTCGCCACTTTGCTGACCCTGGCGACTTATGTCCATGAGTTGCAGCGCACTGCAGGCACGCTGCTCTCGACACTGGGTTTCTCACTTCCCCCGATTGGTCTTGCCGACGGACGATCAATACCGATCCGCCTTGAGGACGCGGCACAAGGTCTTGTCGCTACTCTTAGCGCTGTCGACCACCTGGACGTGTCATTACGCTTGCTGGCACCAAGCGGCTACCGGGTTATCGAGATGCTTGAAAACTAAAGCTTCGCCCACTCCCTCAGTTGGCCAGATCCGCCAAGTTAGCGAAAAGATCCAGCGCTTCGGGGTTGGCCAATGCCTCGCGG
>JAAZYQ010000197.1 GCA_014239575.1 Gammaproteobacteria bacterium | reverse complement strand
TGTGCCGGGAGAAGACCTTGTAGCCGGACAGGGCGCACCCATCCACGCCGCACGCGCCCATATCCATTACACCATGTGCCGCGTGCTGGATACTGTCTACGATAATGAAGCACTGGGGCGCCACGGTGCGAATAGCCCGTGCCACCGCTTGCACATCAATTGCCATACCCGTGACCGGACTGGTCTGTATGATGGTGGCAACACGTGTATCAGAGTTGATCTGTTGCAGGTAATCCTGCGCAGTCACCAGTATCTGGTTTTTCTCGTGGGCAATGTTGATATTTTCCTTGCCTGCGATTGGACACCACTTACTGCGTGCGCTGGCCGTAGCCGGATGTTCCAGGGTGCTGCCAACCACGTTGCCGCCTTGAGGAGATCCCAGGATCGCTGCACGGACCAGGCGAAAGAGTACTTCGGTACCGCTCTCTCCGGTAAACACCACACCATCATTAACGCCAAAGAATGTTTTCATGTCCTCGCGCGCGGCAGCGATGATGCGCACCAGTTCACGCGAGGCGGGGTTATCACGACCCTGGTTATCGGGAATCGCTGAGAGCGCGGTATTCACCTTCACAACCGACTTCAGGGTCAGGGAACCTCCGGCATTCTCAAAGAAGATGCGTGGGCCCTGGTAGGGGCAATTATCGACATGATGAAAGCGGCTTCGAATTTCATCGAGAAGAACTGGATCAAGCATGGATGGGTTCTCGTTATCTAGATATGGTGCAGCACGGATATAGCATGCTCTTGAACATCACTGCAGTCGGGAAAGCGCCACCTGCGTAGCGGGCCGCTCCAAAATTCGGTCACGGTGGGTCAGTATGCCTGGAAGGTGAGAGGTATCAACTCCATCATCTTCCAGCCAGGAGCAGACCGTAAAAAGATAGGGATCACAGATGGTGTAATCCGCGCCCATCACAAAAGGGCCTTGCAAAAGGTCGTCTTCAATAAGGCTTACGGCCTGAAACATTGATTCGGGCACTTTTCTTCTCAGGGCCTCCAAGGCCTGGGGGTCGTCGGTCCAGCGCGAGCCACGCAGGCGATGTGCATGGGCAATATGCACAGTAGACGCAAGGTAGCTGTTGAACTCCTGTATTTTGGCGAAAACAAAAGCGTTCTGGCCACCCGTCAGGGTATCAACGCCAAAACGCTGGGCGATATAAAGCAGTATTGCCGGGGTTTCGGTCAGGATACCGTCTTCGGTCAGTAATGCAGGGACTCGCCCCTTGGGATTGATAGCCTGATATGTGGATTCGCGCTGCTCATTACGCGAAAAATCGAGGATCACGGCTTCGTAATCTGCCTTGACCTCTTCAAGCAGCATGACTGAGGCCAGGGCGACGCTTTTAGGGGCAGTGAATATCTTGAGCATATTGGGTGGCTTGAAGGTTGGCTGAGGGCGAGATCCTGCATCAAAGATGCCTTAGTGTATCGTGCGGCCATTCAACCAGGCCACGCTATTGCGTCGTAAGTTCCTACGAGGCTATCGACCAGGGGTCGGTAGCCTAACACCGAAACCAGAATTTGACGGGTCTGAAGTGGTTCGTTGTTATCATCCGCTGTAGTGACTAGCGGAGTTTCATCGTACTTGTGGCAGTTTTAAAGACGGTGCGTAAGTCACATCAGGTATTGAAACCCTCCGCCCCAATTGCTCAGACCAATAGGTGTTATAAGATGCCATCAATAGATTGGGTTCGAAATGGCGGTTAGACTGCGCGGATTTCCAATATCTTTCTGACTCAGAGATTCTCGTAATGGGCCGACTTTGGCACGCGTGCATGCTGTTGTTGTTGTTGACACTGGTGTCGGTGCTTGGGTTTACTTGGCTAGCGCAGTTGCCGTTTGGCGACGCAGCGATCGTAAACACTCCATTGATCCGTGATTGGTTGGTGGTTACTGTGTTGGTCGTCACTGCTTTCGGACGCGGGCTTGTGTTGCGAGCAATGGCAGGTGTCGTCTTGTCTTTGTTGCTGATCGCCTGCTTTGTCCAGGCCGCGCACTTATTCTACGCGGGCGATTATGTGTTGCCAATATCGCTTGCTAATGCTGCTCAACTTGATTTGCTGCTGACTGCTCCGCGGGTGGCGGCCACGATCGCAGTGCTTGTTTTTTTACTGGTGATCGATTGGTTTATAACCGGCCGTAGCGCGATAATCAACGCACGATTTCGCTGGGGGCTCGCGCTTGTCTTATTGATAAGCGGGGTGGGTTTGCAAGTAATTGTGATAAAAAAAAGCCTACGCGTTTCACCAGCAGAAATTGACCTAACAGCCCCTGACCGGCAAGTTCTCGGATCGCCTCTAGTGGAGTTAATTGATGTCGCCAAAAGAGTGTTTCGCGAGCACAAAAAGGGGCAAGCATTGACCCAAAGTGAACTTGAAACGGCTGCTCGTTTCGGCATGTCAATCGACCAGAATGCTCAATTTCCGCTGATAAAAC
>JAAZYQ010000196.1 GCA_014239575.1 Gammaproteobacteria bacterium | reverse complement strand
CAGCAACCGGATGTACAACATGGGCAGCGTTGCCCAGTGCGACCACGCGATCCGATACAGGCTCTGCCATATCGGCACGGCGCAGTGGGTAGATCTTCAGATTGTCACAGCGGGTAAAAAAGCCTAAGCGGTCACCAAACACCTCTTGTAGTTTTTCAAGAAAGTCGCTCTGGGATAGTGCTTGCGTATCTCGCGCCTCGTCGGCGGGTAGTGTCCAGGCTAACGCAAAGCGTCGCCTATCCAGTGGCAGCAGGGCCAATGGGCCATGGCGGGTAAAGCGCTCGTATGCGGTGTGGTCTTGATCCCGGTCCACGCCCACAATTCCGACCAGGGCTTGCTCGTCGTAGGTTGTCTCGTTGGTATTCAGACCGGCCAGTTGTGACAGTGGCGACCGTCCGCCATCGGCAATAACCACCAGATCTGAGTCAATCGATTGGTCGGAAGTGTCGACCTGTACACGGCGTTGTTCGGATTGCACCTGTAAGCGCTGTGCATTTGCCGGGCACCGGTAGTCGATCCGGTTGCTTTCGCGCAGGCGTGTCGTCAGGGCATTGCCCAGCTCCCTTGAGGGTATGACATAGCCCAGTGCCTCGGTGCCGATCAGCCGTCGATCAAGACGGGTGATACCGCCGTGGCCGCGGTTGGAGATATGGATACGGTGAATGGGGCCCGCCTGTGCGGCGATTTGAGGCCAGATACCAATGCCATCGAGCACCCGACGTGAACTGAAAGTGAGGGCAATGGTGCGTTCATCAAAACTGGGTTGAGCCTGGTCGTCGAATAGCGTGGCCTCAAGCACCGTGATGTCGATATCCAGTGGTTCCAGCGCGCAGGCGAGACTCGCGCCAGCAAGTCCACCACCGACGATGGTTACATGCTGTGCCACTGCCCGTTCAGTCGCCTGAGGCCATCAGGTCCTCGATGGCTTCAGGATGCTTGGGCGCATCATCAGTAAGAACTTCGTGGCCAGCCCGAGTGACCAGCACATCATCCTCGATGCGAATTCCGATTCCCTGCCATTTTTTGGGGACATTCTTCTCGGCTGGAACATAGATGCCCGGTTCAACTGTCAGCACCATTCCGGCTTCGAGGACGCGCCATGCATCCCCCAGCCGATATTCACCCACATCGTGCACGTCCAGGCCCAGCCAGTGACTGGTCCGGTGGACAAAAAACTTCCGATAAGCCCCTTTTTCGATCAGCCCGTCTACACTGCCTTTGAGAAGCTTGAGGTCCTTCAGTCCGGTGCTGATGACTCGTACTGCCGCTTCATGGGGTCCGTTGAAAGTCGCTCCCGGCTTGACGGCGTCGATCGCGGCCAGTTGCGCTGCCAGGACAATATCGTAAAGCGCTTTTTGCGTAGCGCTGAAGCGGCCGTTGATAGGGAAAGTGCGCGTGATATCGGCGCAGTAGCAATCCAGCTCGGCTCCCGCATCGATCAGCAAAAGGTCTCCTTTGCGCAGTCGATCGCGGTTATCGATGTAATGCAGCACGCAGGCATTGGCACCCCCAGCCACGATAGACGGGTAGGCTGGATACTGCGCGCCGCCTTGGCGAAATACGTATTCCAGTTCGGCTTCGATCTCGTATTCACGCATGCCCGGTGCACAGCGAGCCATGGCACGCCGGTGAGCCTTAACCGAAATAGCTGCCGCTTTTTTCATGACACGAAGCTCAGGCGCACGTTTGATCAGGCGTAATTCATGCAAAATGCAGCCCAGATCAACCAGCTCTCCTGGCGCAGTGACGCCGCTGCGGCGGCGGGTTCTAACATCACTCAGCCAATGCAGCAATTGTTTGTCAAAGTCCGGGTAGCGGCCAAGGTTGCAATAGACCCGGGAGCGGTTCTCGAGCAGGCTCGGAAGAATGTCCTCGATATCCTCAAAGGGGAAGGCATCATCGGCGCCAAACATGTTGACGGCCCCCTCGAGTCCGACTCGTCCTCCATTCCACATTTCCTGTACCGGATCGCGCTCACGACAGAAAATGAGAAATTCGCCGCTAGCGCGTCCCGGAGCCAGTACTGCCACTGCCTCGGGTTCGGTAAAGCCTGTGAGGTAGAAAAAATCACTGTCGGGTCGATAACGGTACTCGACGTCACCGTTGCGGCGGGCCTGGGGGGCGCTCGGAATCACGGCAATGCCATCGCCCAGATGGCTCATCAGGTGTTGGCGCCGTTGCGCATAGTCTCGGGCAGTTGTCATAGCGCTTGCCTTAATCCTTGGGTTGGGCCGCCGCTGGGAGTGAGCGTGTGGCTTCGAAAATCAGCTGAGCAGCGACCCGCAGGTATTCCTCAATTTCGGCAATGGCTGTTTCATCATCAGGTACAACAGAGGTGGTATCGGCCCGTGCGATATCGGCGATATCGATTATGGCTTCGGCGGCGTCCGGTTCGAGAGTATTGGGCTCGATAGCGCCGTTCCACTGCAACCCGAGGGTAAA
>JAAZYQ010000195.1 GCA_014239575.1 Gammaproteobacteria bacterium | reverse complement strand
CCCTTGATTCGCTCGCTCGCGAGCGTCTGAGTCATCCAGCGGTAGGAGGAGTCATCCTCTTTGCACGAAACTATATTAGTCCAACCCAACTCGCCGATCTGACTCGGTATATTCGACTCGCAAAGTCCTCGTCCCTTCTTATCGCCGTAGACCAGGAGGGTGGCAGGGTGCAGCGCTTTACTGATGGCTTTACTCGCTTACCGGCGTTGAGGGCAATAGGCGATCTGTATGACCGCGATCCTGATCGGGCCTGTTATTGGGCCCGGGCCGTTGGTACGGTCCTCGCGAGCGAACTCGCCGCAGTCGGGGTTGATTTTAGTTTCGCCCCTGTTCTGGATTTGGCCGGGGCAAACGAGGCTATTGGCGAGCGGGCGTTCCATTCAAAGCCCAGTATTGTCCGTTTACTCGGCTCTCAACTGGCTTTGGGCATGAAACGGTGCGGGATGCGGGCGGTAGCGAAACATTTTCCTGGCCATAGCGGGGTTATCAAGGATCCCCACCTTGATCTGCCGCGGGATCACCGCTCGCTAAATGAGATCCAATTAGCCGACACCCTGGTTTACCAGGACCTGGACTCCGATCTGTTTGGAGGGATCATGACTTGCCATGTAGGTTTCAGTACGGTGGACGATTTGCCTGCGACTTTCTCAGCCAGATGGCTTCGCCAGGAACTCCGGGAACGTTTGCATTTCACCGGTGTGATCTTTTCAGACGATCTAATGATGGGGGCTCTGAGTGAAGTGAGTGACCCAGTCGAGCGAGTCTTCAAGGCGAGTACCGCCGGGTGCGACATGATGTTATTGTGTAATGATCAACACGCGATAGATCAGGTTCTCGATAGTATCCATCTTTCGCCTTTGAATGAAAAAACCCAGGCCCGCATCGACAAGATGCGACTGCGAGATATTTCAGGCCCGAACAGGCAGATGCTAATCGATGCGAAAGAGCGGGTCATCAACCCACAGCTTTGAGCCAATCAGTGATCGGCACGCTCCATGTACTCGCCGGACTCGGTGCTGACTTTTATTCGGTCACCAACATTAATAAATGCAGGCACGATGACCCGTAGCCCGGTTTCGACAATTGCCGGCTTGCCGGAACCTGCCGCTGTCTGACCCTTCACCACGGATTCGGTTTCGGTGACCGCCAGGGCCACGCTTTGGGGAAGTTCGACACCAATAGGCTGGTCGTTGTAGAAATTTATCTGGACCTCTTCATTTGGGAGAAGATACTCTGATTGCCCCACAAGGTCGTCGCTGGCCAATTGAAGCTGCTCGAAGGATTCAAGGTCCATAAAGACGAAATCGTCGCCCTCGGGATACAGGTATTGCATTTTCCGAGGCTCAACGTGTGCCTTCTCAAGTTTATCTTCCGAGCGAAATCGTTCGTTTAACTTGGTATTATCTGATATGGCCTTCATTTCCAATTGTGCAAACGCACCGCCTTTACCAGGTTTAACATGAGATTTTTTCAATATCCGCCAGAGTTTCCCTTGGTATTCAACGAGATTCCCAATGCGGACATCGGATGCAGATATTTTCATGAGTTTAATAATGTTTTATGAATTTGAGCGTGGGCATTCTACGACCTTGCAAGGCCCCCAACAACCGCGAGGCACAAGGCATGAGTCAATCTGAGGTAGGACGAGACGTAAAGAGTCTCCAAACGGAAAAGTATTACGATCCCGCCTGCGTTCGGTGTCCCCGCCTGGTGGGGTTCCTGGAGCAGGTTCGGGCGAAACATCCCACTTATGAGTGTCGGCCGGTCTCACAGTTTGGACGCTGGAACTCGCCACTTTTGATTGTTGGGCTGGCACCAGGACTCCACGGCGCGAATGCGACTGGACGCCCTTTTACCGGTGATCACGCTGGAATCATGCTTTACCAAACGCTTTATCAGTTCGGATTTTCCAGTTCGCCCGAATCCTTAAAGGGCGACAATCTCGAGTTGTACGGATGCCTGATCACCAACGCAGTCAAATGCCTGCCTCCGGCGAATAAACCGAACGCGGCTGAGGTGAATGCCTGTCGATCATTTTTGATCCAAGAGTTGGCAACGGTTCCAGCAAACGGCGTTGTGCTTGTGCTTGGCCGCCTGGCACACGATAGTGTGGTTCGGGCGCTCGGGTTCACGCTGAGCCAGATGCCGTTTCGGCATGCAGGAGAACTGACGCTGCCTGATCAACGCACCTTAGTGTCGAGTTATCACTGCAGTCGTTACAACACCCAAACCCGACGCCTCACCCAGGCTATGTTCAACGATGTTTTTGCCCGGGTGAGGGAACTGCTGAGCTAGTTGATGCCTTTTGATCAAAAGATATTCCTGGCAAGCCTGACTAAAGGTCCGGGCGTATATGTGATGCGGGATACGAACGGCGAGCCAATATATGTCGGTAAGGCTAGTAATCTGAAAAATCGTGTTTCGAGTTATTTCAATAAGACCGGACAGAACAATAAAACACGGTTGTTGA
>JAAZYQ010000194.1 GCA_014239575.1 Gammaproteobacteria bacterium | reverse complement strand
CGCCTGCCAACTGCCTACCGGCTCGGGTTCGAGCACATACAGCGTGCCCGCTGCCCGCAGTACCCGCAGCGCCTCACCTAGCACCCGGCCCATTAGCGCCTGAGGTACATGATGAAGTGACCAGTGCAGCAGAACGTGATCAAAGGTGTCATTGGTCATCGGCAGTGCATGAGCGCTACCACGCACCCGTATAGCTGGGGCACCGCTACCCACATGCGGATCAATGCCTGTGACATGAAAACCCTGTTGCGCCAAGCCGTCACTCAACACTCCGCCGCCACAGCCTATATCCAGCAGGGCGCCCAAGCACGGCTCCAGAAACTCGCGTAGCGCATCAAGTCGCTGAGCTACGATGGCTTGGCCAGGATCGGCTCGCAGCACAGGCATAGGATTAATCAGCCTCGGTACAGCACAGCACAGCATCAACCGCCACAACACCCTTGCCCTTGGGTCGCACCAACAACGGGTTAAGCTCAAGCTCAACCAGGGAATCTTTGCGGGCCAGTGCAAACTCACCGACACGCTGCAGCGCTTGCAACAGTGCGGCTGTATCGGCGATAGGGGTGCCCCGGAAACCCACAAGCATTGGGTAGGCCTTAAGCGATGCCAACGCTCGCTCCAACATAGCGCAATCAGCTGGCAATAAAACCACTGCGCGGTCTCGTGCCAGTTCGGCCTGGATGCCGCCACTGCCCAACAGCATCCATGGCCCGATAGCCGGGTCCTGGCTGACCCCAACGATCATCTCGCACACCGCATCGGTCACCATCTCTTCGACCAGCAATTGTGGGTAACGGGCAAAAAGATCTTGGCCATGCCCGCTCAAAGCATCCTGATCACAGATATTCAGGATCACCGCATTGTGCTCACTTTTGTGGGTAATGTCAGCATCGCAGACTTTGAGAGCCAGCGGAAAATCCAAAGACTGCGCTGCGGTAATCAGCGCCTTGAGGCTTCGGACTCGCTTACCCCGCGGTACCGTTAATCCAACTTCTGTCAGTTCAACCTTGGCTTGCCACTCGTCGACCTTTTTCAGCGCATGGCTGGTGGTGTGTGATGGTCCGGGCAGAGCGGTATAGGGCAGTTGACGCTGCCAGGCCGCACCTATCGTGGCGGCCGCTTGCGCAGCGTCCAGCGCCTGGCGCAACCCACACAAGGGCACGATCCCATCTGCTATCAGTTGTCGTGCCACCGACTCAGGCATGCTTTCCGGCAAACTCGCCACCACTGCGGTGGGCACGCCCGTGTCATGGGCAGCCCGACCCATGGCACTCACTGCAGGACCCCAGGTCTCAAGATCACATCGATCCGCCCGGGGGAAATCAAGCACCAGTAACGACAGGTCAAAGCCACAACCCAGCATCGCGGAATAGGTAGCGCAGAGTTCTTCCTCTCGATTCCAGTCGAAGGTGTGATAATCCAGCGGATTCGAGACGTTGACCAGTTCATGCACGGTATCTGCTACAGCCTGATGTTGAACCGTATTCAGTTCGGGGAATACAAGATCACGGCTGATAACGGCATCAGCCATCAACGAGGCCTCTCCCCCAGAACAACTCATGGAACACAGGCGATTGCCGGCCAACGGCCCATGCACATGTAGCAGCTTGAGGACTTCAATCAGCGTATCTAGGTCATGCACCCGGGCAATACCCAGGCGGGCGAACAGCGCATCGGCTGCCTCGTCTGATCCCGCCATAGATGCCGTATGTGATTGCGTGATCCGTGCACCTTGGTTGCTGGCACCAGATTTTAACGCTACCACCGGCACCCGTTGTTCGGTCGCGCGGCGCATAGCCCGCTCAAAGGCTGGCACATCGACAAAGCCTTCAATGTAAAGGCCCACGGCAGTCACACGAGGGTCATCGAGTGCTGCTTCTAAGGCATCGGCAAGCCCGGTCTTGGCCTGATTGCCCAACGCCAACAGGTAGGCGATCGGCAATCCGCGGGACTGCATGGTCAAGTTCAATCCAATATTGCTGCTCTGACTGAAAAGCGCCACACCGCGCTCTACCCGCTCGCCACCGTGTTGATCTGGCCACATTAGCGCACCGTCGAGGTAGTTGATCAGACCATAACAATTGGGGCCGAGAATAGGCATGGACCCTGCCGCCGCAAGCAACGCATCGTTGAGCGCTTCGCCGTCGGCGACCTCATTGAAACCAGAGGCATAGCAGACCGCACCGCCGGCACCAACGCGACTCAGGCTGTCAACAATACCAACGGTAGCGTAACGGTTGACACCAATAAAGCTGGCGTCCGGAATCCCGGGTAATGCCCTAACATCACGATAGCAGCGATACCCCTCGATGGTCTCCCGAGACGGATGCACTGGCCAGATGTCACCGGCAAAACCCATACGCTTGCACTGGCGCACGACCTCGCAGGCTTCACGGCCTCCGAACACGGCCATGCTGGATGGTCGGAACAGGCGTTCTAAGGTCACGGGGTCAGCGCGTCAGGTCCAGCGTGGGCGCAGCATGTCCCGGGAGATGATGTGTCGCTGTATCTCA
>JAAZYQ010000193.1 GCA_014239575.1 Gammaproteobacteria bacterium | reverse complement strand
ATCGAAGTCCGGGACAACCCCCGTTATCCCTATCGCCCAAACATCCCCCTGACGATTCTCATTAATCCTGTGCTGACACCGGTTGGTACTGAGATGTTTGAGAATTACGAAGGCTGCCTCAGCGTGCCTAACCTGAGGGGTAAAGTTCAACGCTACTGCGAAATCGATGTCAGTGCGCTGGATCGGCACGGCAACCCGATTAACGACCGCGTCCGGGGCATGACAGCCGCCACCTACCAGCATGAAGTCGATCACCTTCTAGGTATGCTTTTTCTGGACCGGGTTGAGGACTCAACCAGTCTTGTCACCTGGGACAACTTTGAGCGCTATCACCGGGCGCAGGTCGCCGAAAACGTCCAGCAACTGGTGGCCCGTTACGGGAGCTGAATCAAATCAGATCCCTATAAGCGGCCACTACCAACCATCACCGTGTAAAACCATATCAAAATGACACTGAACCGATACGCACCCGAAAGACACATCCAAGCGCCCAAGGGGCCCGAACTGCAATGCAAGCACTGGAGCACCGAAGCCCCAATGCGGATGCTGATGAATAACCTTGACCCTGATGTCGCCGAAAACCCCGCGGAACTGGTTGTGTATGGGGGCGTTGGCCGGGCCGCGCGTGACTGGGACAGTTTCGACCGGATAGTCTCCTCTCTTAAAACCCTTGAGACCGACCAAACATTGCTCGTTCAATCAGGCAAGCCTGTGGGGGTTTTCCAGACCCATGAGCAGGCGCCACGGGTGCTGATTGCCAATTCAAATCTGGTGCCACATTGGGCAACTCTGGAACACTTTTCAGAACTCGATCAACGCGGTCTGATGATGTACGGGCAGATGACTGCTGGTTCGTGGATCTACATCGGCTCACAGGGGATTGTTCAGGGCACCTTTGAAACCTTTGCCGAGATGTCGCGCCAACACTTCGGTGGATCTCCTAAGGGCCGCTGGATTCTTACTGCGGGACTGGGCGGCATGGGTGGCGCTCAACCACTCGCCGCCACGATGAGTGGTTACTCCATGATTGCTGTCGAGTGCAACCGCCAGTCCATCGAGTTCCGCCTCAAGACCCGCTATCTGGATGCGTGGGCCGATAATGTGGATGACGCGCTGAACCTTGTTGAAAAAGCCCACGGCGAAGGAAGAGCGATTTCCGTTGGTCTGCTGGGCAACGCGGCGGATGTTTACCCAGATCTTGTCACGCGCTCGCAATCTGACCCTCGCTATCAGCCCGATGCTGTCACTGACCAGACCTCGGCGCACGATCCACAGAATGGCTACCTGCCCGCTGGCTGGTCTATGGAGAAATGGACAGAGCAACGCAAGACCGATCCCAATGCAGTAGCCGCTGCGTCAAAAGCCTCCATGGCGATCCAGGTCAGGGCCATGCTCGACTTCTGGGACCGGGGGGTACCGGTCGTCGATTACGGAAATAATATTCGTCAGATGGCTCAGGAATCAGGTGTCGCAAATGCCTTTGATTATCCCGGCTTCGTACCCGCCTACGTTCGCCCACTCTTCTGTCGAGGTATCGGACCCTTCCGCTGGGCTGCGCTTTCAGGAGACCCTGAGGACATTTATCGTACCGATGCCAAGGTTAAAGAACTGATTCCGGATAACCCGCAACTGCATCAATGGCTGGATATGGCACAGAAAAGAATTTCCTTCCAGGGAATGCCGAGCCGAATCTGCTGGTTGGGCCTCGGTGATCGTGACCGGGTCGGCAGAGCATTCAACCAGATGGTTGCGAGCGGTGAACTCAGTGCGCCTGTGGTCATCGGGCGCGATCATCTCGACAGCGGCTCTGTGGCAAGCCCCAACCGTGAAACCGAGAAAATGAAAGATGGATCTGACGCCGTGTCAGACTGGCCGCTACTCAATGCTCTTCTAAACACGGCATCGGGCGCAACCTGGGTATCCTTTCATCACGGAGGCGGCGTCGGTATCGGCTTTTCGCAGCACGCAGGCCTGGTTATTCTCGCCGACGGCTCAGAATCTGCCGACCAAAAACTTGCCCGGGTGCTATGGAACGACCCGGCTACTGGCGTGATGCGCCACGCAGACGCGGGCTACGAAGAGGCGATTGACTGCGCTCAGGAGAATGGGCTGAATTTACCCAGTATCGGTAAATGATCCTGGAAACCACAGGGCTGCGGAAGTTTAGGCCTGCAGGTCTGCAGCGAGAGCCTGTTGGATCTGCGGAACAATCTCGACCTGATGAGAGTATTCTCCATGGTCGATGCCGAACTGAACCGTCTCGCTACCTTTGAAGCCGGAAATATCCTGCGGGGTTAGCTCAAAACGCAAAAAATGCACGGCGGAAGTTTTGTCGCTGGTCTCCCGCTCGAGATCCTCGTTTGCAATCGGCCGAATGCGCTCGTTTCCGTTAACTTGAAGCCATACCGCCTTTTCAACCCCGAGAAGGCGTGCTAAGGCTTCACGACGCTCCTCTACCTCGGGATACTCCAGCATAAATGTTGCCTTGAGGTTAGCGCCGTCCGGAATGAGCGGATTGTAGGCGTCCAGTTCTTCCTGAATC
>JAAZYQ010000192.1 GCA_014239575.1 Gammaproteobacteria bacterium | reverse complement strand
AGAATGTTGAGATCGCCTTGGAACTCGCAGGCCGAGATCACCAGCGGAAAGCCGCGGGTGAGTTGCTGGAGCGAGTTGGATTGGCTGAGCGGATGAACCATTATCCGCCGCAACTTTCCGGAGGAGAGCAGCAGCGTGTCGCGCTGGCGAGGGCTTTTGCCGTAAACCCGAGGGTATTGTTTGCTGATGAACCCACCGGTAATCTCGATACCGTGAGCAGCGAGCTCGTCGCGGACCTCTTCTTTGATCTTCGCCTTCAGTATGGAAGCGCCCTGTTGCTGGTGACCCACGACAGCACGCTTGCTGCGCGCTGCGACCGCATTCTGACTTTAGGCCCGGGAGGGCGGCTGCAGTCGTGATTGGTATTGTCATGACCTTGCGCGGTATTCGTCGTGACTGGCGTACAGGCGGTCTGCCGGTCATTGCGCTCGCACTCAGCGTTGCGGTCTGCGCAGTCACGTCGGTGGGGGTTTTTAACGAGCGTGTTCAGCAAGCCATGCAAAGCCGGGCGGCCGAGACTCTTGGTGCCGATCTCGTTATACAGTCCCACAATGCAATTCCACCTGAGGTGGCGCAGAAAGCTCTGTCTTTGGGGCTTGAGGTCAGTCAGCAGGTCGAGTTTCCCAGCATGATTCTGACCCGGGCGGGGACGACGCGACTGGTATCTGTTAAGGCCGTGGATCAGCACTATCCGCTGCGTGGATCCGCTCGAACTGCAAAGCGGCCCTATGGTGATGGAGAGGTGGCAGGGTCGATTCCGGGTCAGGGAGAGATCTGGGCGCATTCCCGACTATTCAGTGAAGTCGAAATTGATGTTGGTGCGACTATCCAACTCGGCGAACAGACCTTCCGGGCCGCGCGGGCACTGATTTTGGAGCCTGATGGTTTCAGCTCCTTCTTTCACATGGCGGCCCCCCGAGTCATGATGCGATTATCGGATTTACCGGCGACGGGGCTGATCACGCCGTCAAGTCGCGCGCACTACCGGACCCAAGTGGCCGGGACACGGCAGGGACTGACCTTCTTCTCACAGTGGCTGGACACGTATGAGGGCGCCGGGTTAGAGCGCCGTACGGTTAAGGACGCGCAGCCGAGTATCCGCAGCGCACTCGATCGAGCCTCGAGCTACCTCGGGCTGGCCAGCCTGTCGGTGGTGATCGTAGCTGGGGCCGGTATATTTATCGCGGCCTTCTTTTATGCCCGGGGACAGTCGACAACGGTGGCTATCATGCGCTGCCTCGGCGCAAGCCAGCGCCGGATTCTACAGACGTTTATTCTGAGACTGATTGTGGTGGCACTGGTATCGTCGTTTGTCGGCGGGTTGTTAGGCTACGGCGGTCAGGCGTTTTTGTCCTCACTTGCTGAAGAAAGACTCGGTTCGACACTTCCTTCACCGGCAATCTGGCCACTGCTATCGGGGATCGCTGTCGGATTGGTTGCAGCGGTCGGCTTTGGGCTTGCACCGCTGCTCAAGTTGCCGAAGCTGTCGGTACTGGGCATCCTGCGCGGTGAAAAAGGTGTGGCACCACCCTCCATGTGGGTGACCCTGGGCCTGGTGCTGCTGACCAGCGGCGGATTGATCTTCTGGCACGCCCAGGAGACGGTGTTGACACTGTGGGTTATGGGGCTGACGCTGTGTCTGGTGGTGAGCCTCGCTGCAGGAGGATGGGTGATGCTGTGGCTGGTTGGGCAGATCAAGGTTTCGCGCCCGAGCCATCGCTACGTGATCTCGAGTCTGGGCCGCCGCCTCGGTATGGGCAGCATGCAGGTGCTTGCCTTTGGACTGGGCATCGCCGCGCTGCTGATGGTGACGATTATGCGGGCCGATCTGCTGGACGGCTGGATGGATACCATACCCAGTGGTACACCCAACAGGTTTCTGATCAATGTTCAGCCGGACCAGCACAAAGCACTGCAGGAATTCTTTGTCACAGAACAAATTTCCAGCCCCGGTTTGTTTCCGATGACCCGTGGCCGCTGGGTCCGGCACAACGGCGTACCGGTCGACCCACAGGCCTACCCCACTCTTCAGGCACAGCGGTTTGCTGCCCGAGAGTTCAACCTGACGTCCTCAATAGATCTGCCCGATAGCAATCGCGTCGTAAGCGGATCGTGGTGGAGGACCGGGCAACTCGGCGACAGGCTGTTGTCGCTTGAGACGGAATTTGCACAGTCACTCGGTATAAGCATTGGCGACCAGATGACTTTTCGAATCTCCGGAGTCGATCTAACCGGCCGAGTGAGCAGCTTGAGGGCGGTCGCCTGGGACAGTTTTCAGGTGAACTTTTTTGTCATCGCAACACCCGGGCTGCTCGATGGTCAGCCGAGAACATTGATCACCAGCTTTTTCATGTCTCCTGAGAAATCTGATACAGCGGCCAGGCTGGTCAGGCAATTTCCCTCAGTCACACTGTTCGACGTGGATAGCCTGATAGATCAGGTTCGGGAAATCATCCAGCAGGTGAGCGTCGCTGTACAGTATGTTTTTCTCTTCACCTTGTTTGCCGGGATCACTGTCCTGATCGCGGCGGTTCAGGGCAGTGCCAC
>JAAZYQ010000191.1 GCA_014239575.1 Gammaproteobacteria bacterium | reverse complement strand
AGGCGAGATCATGGCCGATCAAATGAGAGGTGAGAAGCGCGAAAATCCGTGGACGACTCTACCTTGGGACGCTGTGGCCGGACACTTCGGCAAACCCTGGTTTTTACCCTTGGTGGGTGCTTACTACAAAATGTTAGACAAGCTCCGATAGGTTCTCTTTAACACCATTTAAACTAATGAGCACGGAAGGTGTAACGAAGTTGCTTAGCCGTTCATCCCAAAGCCGCCAAAATCGCCTGGGTTATCTCGTTCGTGCTCTGCGCCCCTGACACGCAGCCGACCCCGCTGACGGTAGTCGCCTCTACCGCCGCCATCACCTGTTTGGCAGCCTCTGTTTCGCCCAGGTGTTCGAGCATCATGGCCAGAGACCAGATCGCTGCAATCGGATTGGCCATCCCCTGATCGGCAATATCAGGAGCCGAGCCATGTACCGGCTCAAACATAGATGGCGCGTTGCCAGTAGGATTAATATTGGCCGATGCCGCAAAACCGAGCCCGCCTTGAATAGCGGCGCCCAAATCAGTCAGGATGTCACCAAAAAGGTTGGAGGCGACAATTACATCTAGGGTTTCAGGTGCCATAACCATACGCGCGCAGATTGCATCTACATGATACGGCGTCACATTTACTTCGGGATACTCAGCAGCCAACTCCTGCGTCACTTCATCCCAAAAAACCATCGAATACTGCTGTGCATTTGATTTAGTCACCGAGGCCAGTCGGCCAGAGCGTTGACGCGCCTGCTCAAAGCCAAACCGTAGAATGCGTTCAACACCCGTGCGGGTAAAGACGGCCGTTTCAACTGCCACCTCATCTGCAGTACCGCGATGCACACGCCCGCCTGCTCCCGAATATTCGCCTTCGGTATTTTCACGGATACACAGAATATCGAAATCCGATGTACGCAACGGACCTTCGACTCCCGGCAGCAAACGATGGGGTCGGATATTGGCATACTGAACAAAGGCCTTACGAATTGGCAGCAACAAACCGTGCAACGACACCGCATCAGGCACTTTTGCTGGCCAGCCCACAGCGCCCAGGAAGATCGCATCGAAACCACGCAAGATCTCGATACCATTTTCCGGCATCATGCGACCGGTCTCAAGGTAATAGTCACAAGACCACGGCATCGTAGTCGCTTCAAACCGACTACCCGGAAGCACAACAGTCGCCACCTCCAGAGCCGATTCGGTTACTGCGACACCGATACCGTCACCGGGGATAACTGCAATTTTATGGGCTGTCATGATGTCCTCAAAGATCGATTAATACACTCTTAGAGCGTCGGTTAGCATGATAGGCTTCGCGTCCAAGATCCTTGCCAATGCCAGAGGATTTATAGCCCCCTGTCGGCAAAATGTGATCGCGCGAACGACCGTAACGATTGACCCAAACGGTGCCCGCTTCAAGCTCATTAACTACCCGAAGCGCCCGCGACAGATCGCGGGTAAAGACGCCGGCTGCCAAACCATAGGTCGCATGGTCTGCGAGTTGTAGCGCTTCTTCCTCGCTCAGAAATGTCTGGACCGTAAGCACCGGACCAAAGATCTCTTCAGTCACGGCCGGCGACTTATCGGATACATCGGTGAGAATCGTGGGCATATAGAAGCACCCTGGGCGATCGAGCCGGTTCCCGCCACAAAGCACGGTGGCTCCGACCGCGATCGATTCCTGAACAAGACTATCGACTCGTTTCAGTTGTTTTTCAGAAATGATCGGACCATAGGTGGTGGTTCCATCCCATGTAGGCCCAGGGTTGATGTTGGCCAACAAGACTTGTAATTGGGCCGCCAATGCTTCGGCCAATTCTGCCGCGACAATCACACGACTGCCCGCCACGCATGCCTGTCCGGAATTGGCGAGAATACTGGTCGCGATAGCTTGCGCAGTCATTTCCAGATCCGCATCTGCAAAGACAACCTGCGGGCTCTTGCCGCCAAGCTCCAAGGTCATGGGTTTCATGCCCGTGCGAGCGATATTGCCCATGATCGCCTGCCCTGCAACAGTCGATCCGGTAAACGACAGTTTGGCAACCTCTGGATGACCCGTCAGCGCGTTGCCGGTTGTCGCCCCATTGCCTTGGACAATATTGATGAGTCCCTCTGGGATGCCAGCCTTAACCGCCAACTCGGCCATGCGTAGCGCCGAAAACGGCGTCATCTCAGACGGCTTCAAGACTACCGCATTGCCAGCAGCCAGAGCCGGGGCGAGTTTCCAGCCCGCCATGGAGATCGGGAAATTCCAGGGAGTAATCGCACCGACAACGCCGTAGGGCTCACTTGCGACCCAGCCCATTTGATCATCTCGGGTCGGGGCCAAAAGACTTCCCTCTTTGTCCGCCATTTCCGCAAAGAACCGAATCTGTTCCGCGGTCACCGCGATATCCCCATTTTTGATCTGTGCGATTGGGCGAGTGGATGGCACTGACTCAAGCTGCCCCAGAACCTTGGCATCGGCTTCGATCAAATCGGCCCAGCGCTGCAGGGCGCGAGTGCGGTCACGGGGCTGGCAGCCTCCCCATTGGGATTGGCGCAAAGCAGCCTTTG
>JAAZYQ010000190.1 GCA_014239575.1 Gammaproteobacteria bacterium | reverse complement strand
TAACATGGCCCGTTCTTCTGTCAGGTTGAAATCCATGCCTACCCGCCTTTCAGAGTTCGAGGATTGCTTTGGCAATGATCGTGCGCTGAATTTCATTCGCGCCACCGAAGATCGACAATTTACGCATGTTGAAATAAGTCGGCGCAGCGGAAGGTGCGTGCTCTGGCCCAAATGGGTCGGTGTTATCGTCACCTTCCAGAAACTCGGGCAGATAGGGCATCGCATCAGGCCCTGCCGCGCGACGTAACAGCGACGTCAGTTCCTGGCGCAAGATGGTGCCCTTGATCTTGAGCATCGAGCTTTCGGCCCCTGGCGCCTGCCCTTTGGCGGCAGCGCTCACCATCCGCAGGTTGGTTGTGCGCATCGCCATCAGATCGATTTCCACCTGCGCCATCCGGGCGGCAAAATGCGGGTTTCGGTCCAGCGGCCTGCCCCCGGCCATGGTATGCGCGGCGACATGTTTGAGCGTGGCCAGTGCCGCATCCGAAAATCCCACGCCGGCAATGTTAGTGCGCTCGTGGGTCAGCAGATATTTGGCATAGGTCCAGCCCTTATCCTGTTCGCCCACCAGGTTTTCGGCCGGCACACGCACATTGTCAAAGAAAACCTCGTTCACCTCTGCCTGGCCATCGATCAGTACGATGGGTCGCACGGTGACGCCGGGCGTTTCCATATCGATCAGCAAAAAGGAAATGCCCGACTGTTTCTTCACATCAACACTGGTGCGCACCAGGCAGAAGATCCAGTTTGCGTGCTGACCCAGTGTCGTCCAGGTCTTCTGGCCGTTGACGACATAGTGATCGCCATCTGATACCGCGGTGGTTTTAAGAGCGGCGAGGTCCGACCCCGCCCCCGGCTCGGAATACCCCTGGCACCACCAATCCACGCCGCTCAGGATACGCGGCAGAAAGCGCTGGCGTTGTTCCTCATTGCCAAAGGCCAGTAGAACCGGCGCCAGCATCGTCAGGCCAAAAGGTACCAGACGTGGTGCGTGAGCCAGGCAAGTCTCTTCTTCAAAAATCTGGCGCTGCACGGCATCCCATTCCACGCCACCATATTGTTTGGGCCAGTTGGCCGCCAGCCAGCCACGCGCGTTCAGCATGGCGCTCCATTCTTGCGTATCGCCCTTGACCAGGCGCTTGCCCAAGCGCACTTTCTCGCTGATACGAGACGGCAGATTTTCTGCCAGAAATTCGCGTACTTCCTTGCGGAAGGCTTGCTGTTCCTGGGTATAGTTTAAATCCACGCTCAGGCCCCTTAGAAAATCTCGAACAGACCAGCAGCACCCATGCCGCCACCGATACACATCGTCACCACGCCCAACTTGGCACCGCGACGTCTGCCTTCTATCAGAAGGTGTCCGGTCATTCGGGCGCCGGTCATGCCAAAGGGATGGCCGATCGCGATGGAGCCGCCGTTGACGTTGCAGACATCGGGGTCAATCTTCAGATGATCCCGGCAATAAAGGGCCTGGCTGGCAAAGGCTTCGTTCAGCTCCCATAGATCGATGTCGTTGACCTTCAGTCCATGACGCTCCAGCAGGCGCGGGACGGCAAAGACCGGGCCAATGCCCATTTCGTCGGGCTCGCAGCCGGCGGCGACAAAGCCCTTGAAAGCGCCCAACGGTTCGATCCCTTCGCGGGTCGCCACATCGGCATCCATCACCACCAGAGCCGCCGCGCCATCTGACAATTGTGAGGCGTTTCCGGCCGTCACGAAGTACCCATCGCCCTGCACCGGGGCCAGGCCGGCGAGCGCCTCGAGTGTTGTGTTCGGACGGTTGCAATCATCCATGCCAAAGGTGACTTCCTTACGGGTCACCTCGCCGGTTTCCTTATCCTTAAAAGCCTGTGTTACGGTAATCGGCACGATTTCATCATCCAGCTTTCCAGCGGCCTGCGCGGCGGCCGTGCGCTTCTGGCTCTGCAGCGACAGTTCGTCCTGCGCTTCGCGGCTGACCTCATAGCGTTTGGCGACGATATCGGCGGTCCGGATCATCGGCAGATAGATGTCCGGCTTGTTCTGGACAATCCAGCTTTCCTGCGCCTGCGGCGGGCGGCTGGGGGGCATCTGACTGATACTCTCGACCCCTCCGGCAATCGCCGCCGGCGCGCCTTCTTGCACAATCGCGTGCGAGGCCATCGCCACCGCCTGCAGACCGGACGAGCAGAACCGATTTATCGTAGTTGCCGCCACGCTGACAGGCAACCCAGCCCGAATCACCGCCTGGCGGGCGATGTTACTGCCCGTCCAGCCCTCGGGATAACCGCAGCCGAGAAAGGCATCCTCTAACAGGTCCGGGGTGATCCCGGCACGCGCAACAGCATGCTCGATCACATGACCGGCCATCGTGGCGCCGTGGGTTTCGTTGAAAGCGCCGCGATAAGACTTGGCCAGTCCTGTGCGTGCGGTTGAGACGATGACAGCTTGTTTCATGTGTTTGATCCTTATGGGTTCACTCTTATGGGTTCAGGCTGGCAAAGGTCTCACCCTTCGCCACCAGCCGCTGCAACAGCGGCGCGGGTTTCCAGAGAAAATCGTCCTCTGCGGCAAATGCGTTTATATCGTTCAGGATTTT
>JAAZYQ010000018.1:23087-26808 GCA_014239575.1 Gammaproteobacteria bacterium | reverse complement strand
GAGCTACGCCAAGCACCCTTCATCCTGTGGATCAAGGACCTGTCGTTACAGGATCCTTATTATGTGTTGCCGGTATTGATGGGCGCCTCTATGTTCGGGCAACAGCTGCTGAACCCGGCACCGATGGATCCGATGCAGCAGAAAATCATGATGGCCTTGCCATTGGTATTCACCGTTTTCTTTCTCTGGTTCCCTTCTGGGTTGGTGCTGTACTGGCTTGTCAACAACGTGTTGTCTATCTCGCAGCAATGGGTGATTACCCGAAAGATTCAGGCAGCTGACAGCAAGGCCTGAGCCGACCCGCTCACGGATGATGCCGTGACCCCACTCTTAGACACTATCACCGCCAGGGCAACGCCGCCCGGTACCGGCGGTATTGGCATCGTTCGTGTCTCAGGGCCGCAGGTCCGGGCGATTGCCCACAGCGTGCTCGGCAGTGTGCCAAGGCCGCGCCAGGCAACCGCCAGCCCTTTCTTGGATGGCACAGGCGACGCCTTGGACTACGGTCTTGCCTTTTTCTATAAAGCACCGGCTTCCTATACTGGCGAGGACGTGCTTGAGCTCCACGGGCACGGCGGCGTGATAGTCATCGACCAAATGCTGGCGCGGGTTACGGCTTTGGGCGCTCGTCTGGCACGCCCTGGGGAATTCACCGAGCGGGCATTTTTGAACGGTAAGTTGGATCTTGCTCAGGCCGAGGCTGTTGCGGATCTCATCGACAGCCAAACGACCGCGGCGGCACGCTGTGCCTTGCGGTCCCTAAAAGGGGAGTTTTCACAGCAAATTGGATATATATCGAAGGAAATAGCCGAATTTAGAGTGTATGTAGAGGCAAATATTGATTTCTCTGAAGAGCCGATCACGCCGCTTGAATCGGCCCAAGCGCAAGAAAGGATGGAAAAGGCCAAGGCACAATTATCCATACTGTTAGATCGGGCCCGGCCTGGCGCCCTGCTTGCGCGAGGTGCCAACGTAGTGCTCTCGGGCGCGCCCAATGTTGGCAAGTCAAGTCTTTTGAACGCACTGGCTCGGATGGAGCGGGCTATCGTCAGCGCGACACCGGGGACCACTCGGGACTTGATCGAGGCCACCGTCGATATCGATGGGTTGGCCGTGTGTTTAACCGATACCGCAGGTATTCGTAACAGCCCCGATGAGATAGAAGCCGAGGGTGTCCGCCGGGCCAGCGCGGCTATCGAGACCGCGGATCTGGTTTTAGAACTGATTGACGATTCTGATCCGGTAGACCTGGCTGACCGAGCCGAACCCCAAGCGGGGGATGAGAGGGCTCACTTGTTTGTGCTCAATAAGTGTGACCTGAGCGGACGTCCTTTTGGGCCCGCCAAGATGGGCGATGGCCGCCCAGGTGTTGCCATTTGTGCCACTACCGGCCAGGGAATCGCCAGCCTGGAGCAGGCGATTAAGAGTCGCCTTGGTTATGTGGACAATGGCGAGGATCTCATTATGGCCCGGCGCCGCCACCTCGATGCGTTGGAACGCGCCATGGACCACCTCAATCAGGCGCAGGACCATATCGGCATAGCGATGGAATTGTTGGCAGAGGAGTTACGGCTGGTTCAACAGGCCCTGGGTGAAATCACCGGCGAGGTTACCGTTGACGATCTTCTAGGGCAGATATTCTCCAGCTTTTGTATCGGGAAGTGACCCAATCAATAATACTACGTTGTAGTACAATTATTATTTCGATGAGGTCGATTTTGTTCGGTAACGCGATTGTCTTACGGCCCACGCCTTAGCCATGCGTCGATAACTGTTGTTTGGTAGGGCCTGAGCGGTCAGGTGAGCCGCCCGATAGGTATCTTCAGGAGCGATACCGGATTTTTCCAGGGTATCAAGCAGCAGTTTAGGTTGGTATTGGGCGAGATAACCCAGGAGCCACCATTCTGGCGGCGGCTTTCGTTTGGCTGGCATAATTAATTGTACTACAAAGAGGTGGAATAATTTTCGGGAGATTAATATCATCCGCCGCTAAAAAATGCAAAACGGATCGATCTTGACCCCCAGCAACGGCTTGATGGGGCGACGGGTGCCCGAAGGTATCAGGGGGGAGGGACTGAATTCAAAAAGAAAAGGGTTCTGGTCCCGTTGGGGGGGAGTGGCACCCAATCAGGGAAAACCCGAAACTGGGATTTTTAGGGCGTTGGCCAAGCCAGCGGTTGGAGAGCGGGAAAAGGGTCGCCAGGAGACCTCAGGATTGGCAGGAAAACCGCGACACCGTGTAAGATCAGCGTAATACAATGTTTCTGAAGGCAGATCCGACCCGATCGGCTGCCGCGAGCCACGGAGAACGGAACAGCGATGGTAGCGAATAAACGATCCGACGATAACAACGAAGAACAGTACACCCAGAAAGTCCTGACCCAGTTGTTGATCCTTGGGCTGGTGATCATCGTCATCGGACTATGGCAAGCGGACTTTCTAATAGCGGTTTATGCCCAAAACCAACTGACCCAGGTTGGCTGGTTTATCAACGGCGGTATCTTGGTGCTGTTTCTCGCGGGAATCTATCATCTGGTCAGAGAGTTTCGTCGGTTAAGTGCAGAAGAGTTGTCCATCAGCCAACTGCTGAGCAATATTCGCAACAATAGCGACGTAACGGGCGGCATTCGACCCAAAGCGCTGATAGTCAAACGTTACAACACGTTACAGGATCTGCACCGCCAGCATTCAGCCATCAACCATAGCGCGTTGGCAGCTACCCTGGTGGCACTGGAATCCAGCCGAATCAGTTTCGTCAAGTTTGTTCACAACGTGCTGATTCTTACCGGTGTTTTCGGCACCATTGTTTCGTTGTCTATTGCCTTGCTTGGCGCCTCCGAGATTATCGTTTCAGCTACCGAGATTGGTAGTTTGGGAATGATTATTCACGGTATGTCTACCGCATTGTCAACGACTATGACTGCGATCTTTGCGTACTTTTTTTTCGGATATTTTTATCTGCGGTTGATGGATGCGCAAACCCACATGATCAGTCGTTTAGAAGAAGCGACTAGCACGGTGTTGTTGCCGCGGTTCCAAATCGAGCCGGAAAAAGCGGCCGAGCAGTTGACCCATATCGTACGAACCGCCGCCGCACTGGTAGAACGACTGGATGAATCGCAGGCCGGGTATGCCCAGGTTGCCACAGAACTTCGCGGCTTGTTAGTGAGTTACCGTGATGAGATGCAGCGAAACAGCGAAGGCCTCAGCGAGATGACAGATGTTCTGCGCGAAGGGTTCCGGCTCAACGAGCCGAAGCGGTAGTCGCCGATGGCAATAACCCGCTCAGAAGGTTTCGTTGACCTCAGGGTTTCGCCCTCGGTCAGCGGACGCTCTGACGAGGATAGCGTTTGGCCTTCATTCACCGATATCATGACTGTGGTGGTATTGATCTTCTTGGTAGCGCTGGTGGTTATTCTGATGCGCAATACCGAACTGGTTGCCCAGTTAAGCGAATCGGTCAGTCAGAAGAATGTTATGACTACCCAGCAGAGCGACCTGGAGCTGCGCATCGCCTCGCTAGGCGATGAAATTGTCCTCCTGCACGCAGCGCTAGACCAGACCGAGACTGACCGTTTGGCGGCGGAGCAAAAGACGCAGTTAAAGGAAGGCGAGATTTCAGCCTTGCTCGACGATGTCAGCGCGCTAAAGCAGTTGCGCACACAACTCGCCAGCGAAAAAGCCACTCTGGCTGAACAAAAAGCGGGCCTCGGTGAGAAAC
>JAAZYQ010000018.1:7968-22987 GCA_014239575.1 Gammaproteobacteria bacterium | reverse complement strand
CCCAGCAGGAACTTAAAGGCCAGGTTGAATCGCTGGAGCAGACTCGCACTTCACTGGAGACGACCCGCGAGACCCTGCAAGGCGAGGTAGCCGAACTGGTGGCAACCCGTGAGCGCCTCGCCAGCGAAAAAGCCACTCTGGCTGAACAAAAAGCGGGCCTCGGTGAGAAACTGACCACGGTCACTGGCGAGAAAGAACAACTGACGGGACAGAAAGCGGCACTACTGATCACCCAGCAGGAACTTAAAGGCCAGGTTGAATCGCTGGAGCAGACTCGCACTTCACTCGGTACAGATATTGCACAACTGCAAGGCTCGCTTTCAGCCATGCAGGCAGAGCAAGCAGCGCTTACCACAACGACGCAAGCACAAGCGCGCGAGGCAGCCTCGCTGGCCCAGGCCCGCGATGGTTTATCCCAAGAACGTGATGAGCTGACGACGCAGGTAACATTGTTAGAGGTAACGCGCGAAGTGCTGCAGACTGAAACCAGTGCACTCCGCGACGAGTTGCAAGGCCTGTTGCGTACAGCGGTGAACACGGAGCGTGCATTGGAGGAAAGCAAGCTCACCGGCGAAGATCTCGCAGCCCGCCTCGCTGAGACTGCTTTGGATTACAAGCTGACCAAAGAAGAGCTGGCTTATCTTCGGGCTGAGTACACCCAAGAGGTCGGTGATTTTGACAAACAGCGTCGGTTGCTGATCGCGGCACACCAAGAAGAGCTGGATATTCTTCGTGAGAGTCACTCGGAACTTGAGGTCCAGTACAACCGGTTGATCCGCCCGGCGCGCAGTACCGTCGGCCGACACGTGATCGAAGTTAGGTTCTGGAAGGAAGGCAGCGAATACCATTACTCGCTACGCGGTCCGGGCCAGGCCGCGGCACAACGGGTTAGTGTGGTAGAACTGCATCAGGTTTTGGCGGCACGAAAGGCGCAGTACGGCGATAAGCTTTATACCAAGGTCAAGTTTCCCAACGAGAACTCGATTACTCAGGGCGAAGCGTGGCGCTTCACTGTTGAGATGCATAACCGCTACGACTACTATTACCAGAACTAATCATTCGATCGGTTTTTTGCTATGCAGTATCCCGAAAACTTCGACGTGATCGTCATCGGTGGCGGTCATGCGGGCACTGAAGCTGCGCTGGCTTCTGCCCGTAGCGGTGCCCGCACTCTATTGGTGACCCACAACATCGAAACGGTTGGGCAGATGTCTTGTAACCCAGCGATCGGGGGTATCGGCAAAGGTCATATCGTACGTGAGGTGGATGCACTGGGCGGCGCCATGGGCCGGGCAGCCGATGCGGCTGGAATCCAGTTTCGGCGCCTGAACGCCCGCAAAGGCCCTGCGGTACGGGCAACTCGGGCGCAGGCTGACCGGGTGCTCTATCGCCAATCGATCCGTCGCCTTGTCGAGAACCAATCCCGCTTGTCCATGCTGCAGCAATCGGTTGCAGACCTCATGGTTACGGATGCCCGTGTCTGTGGAGTTGTCACCGACGACGGTATTTGTATTGGCGCTCGAGCCATAGTATTGACCGCCGGCACTTTTCTAAACGGGCGTATTCACATAGGCCTGGAAAGTCAATCCGGCGGCCGTGCGGGAGATCCGCCAACATTGGCGCTCGCCCACCGCCTGCGCGAACTGTGTCCGCGGACCGGACGGCTTAAGACGGGCACACCACCACGGATTGATGGCCGCACCATCGATTTTGCCGTACTTGAGAGTCAACCAGGCGATGATCCGCCGCCGCGATTCTCCTTTTCAAGCTCACTCGCCGATTATCCTCGTCAGGTTTGCTGCCATATCGCTGGCACTACTGAGCGTACCCACGAAATTATCCGTGGCGGCCTTAATCAGTCCGCCATGTACGGCGGACAGATCGAAGGGGTTGGCCCACGCTACTGCCCGTCGGTCGAAGACAAAGTGGTGCGTTTTGCAGAGCGCGTGTCGCATCAGATCTTTGTCGAGCCCGAGGGGCTACAGACACACGAAATCTATCCAAATGGACTATCGACCAGCTTGCCGTTTGATGTGCAGTGGCAAATGGTGCGCAGTATTCCAGGCTTTAATAGCGCGCGGATCACCCGGCCAGGTTATGCCATTGAGTATGATTACTTTGATCCACGGGATCTTCTGCCATCATTAGAGACACGCTCACTCCCGGGACTGTATTTTGCTGGCCAGATCAACGGCACCACCGGTTATGAAGAAGCAGCTGGACAAGGGCTGGTCGCCGGCCTTAACGCGGCCCGGCAAAGTCGTGGCGAGGCACCGTGGTGGCCACGTCGCGACGAAGCCTACATCGGAGTCATGATCGACGATCTGGTTACCCGTGGCGTTACCGAGCCTTACCGTATGTTCACATCACGAGCCGAGTACCGCTTGCAACTGCGAGAGGACAACGCCGACCTGCGTTTGACTGCGACGGGCCGCAACCTGTCGTTGATTGGAGATGAGCGCTGGGCGTCATTTTGCGCCAAACGCGACCTGCTGGAAGCCGAACGCGAACGCCTGCAGAACATCTGGGTGCGTCCACAAGCTTTGGCGCCGGGAGAAGCTCGCCGCATCCTGGGGCAAGAACTGACTCGAGAGCAACGCCTTGTAGATTTACTGCGTCGGCCCGAGACTGATTATTCCAGCCTGTTACGATTGAGCGGCGCCGGCGAGTGTGTCAAGGACGCGGCTGTGATAGAACAACTGGAGATTGAGGCGCGCTATGCGGGTTATATTGATCGTCAGCGCGACGAGATTGAGCGCCAACGCCGGCACGAGGATACGATGATTCCAGAAGATATGGATTATCTGTCGGTTCGGGGCCTGTCCCACGAGGTTTGCCAGATACTGACTGAACACCAGCCGCTAACCCTGGGTCACGCAGGCCGGCTTTCCGGGATGACTCCGGCTGCAGTCTCGTTGTTGCTGGTGCACCTCAAAAGACGGCAATTGCGTTCCGCGGCCTGAGACGGCGCGGTGATTGAACAGGGCCATCTGGCTGCGAAGCTTGCTGGGGCAGCCAAGGAAATGGGCGTGGCGCTGGATGAGTCTATATTGACACGCTTTGTAGATTTTGTGAGCCTGCTACGCAAGTGGAACCGCGTGCACAACCTGACCGCACTGACTGATGAGCCGGAAATCCTTACGCACCACCTGCTCGACAGCCTTTCGGTTGTGCCCTTTATTTCGGGCGTCCGATGCCTCGATGTTGGCTCTGGTGCGGGCTTGCCCGGAATGGCACTCGCTTTGTGTAACCCGAGTCAGGACTGGACCTTGGTTGAAAGCCGGGGAAAAAAAGCCGGGTTTTTGCGTGAAGTGACGGCGCGGCTGAAGCTGGATAACGTTACCGTTTTCGCTGGGCGCATAGAGGATTACCGGCCCGACGGGAATTTTGATACGCTTGTCGCACGCGCAGTGGCATCGCTCGCTTCGCTATTGAACATGACAGATCATTTGCTTCACCAACATCTTCGATTAATTGCAATGAAAGGCACACACCCCCAGGCAGAATTGGATGCGCTGACACCTGCACAGCGCTTGGCAGTCCGTGTGATACCGGTAACAGTACCTGGCCTTTCGGCAGAGCGTCATCTTGTCGTCTTGGACGGTTTGCCGGGCGGCCCAACATGACCAAGATTATCGCGGTAACTAACCAGAAGGGCGGCGTTGGCAAGACCACAACCGCCATCAACATTACGGCAGCACTCGCCGCTGTTGGGCGCCGGGTACTGTTGGTTGATCTCGATCCACAAGCAAACGCGACGGTGGGTTGTGGCGTGGATCGGCGGCAGTTGGCGCAAACTGTTTACCAGGTGTTGCTCGGACACAAGAGCGTGAGCGAGACCCTGGTGGTTACCGATTCCGGGTTCGACTTGTTGCCGGCAGAGTCGGCTCTGGCAGGCGCCCAAGCGGAACTGACGGGCCACGATGAAAACGACACTCAGCGGCTGAAATCATCGTTGGCAGTCATTGGAAGTTATGACTTTATCCTGATTGATTGCCCGCCTGCTTTGAACATCCTGACCTTGAACGCGTTGGTGGCGGCGCACTCGATTTTGATTCCCGTGCAATGTGAATACTATGCGCTGGAAGGGTTGAGCGGGCTGGATGAGACCTTTCACCGGGTTAAGGAAAGTGCTAATCGCGATTTGATGATCGAAGGCGTGGTGCGCACCATGTACGATGGCCGTAACTCGCTGACCAATGAAGTCTCCGCGCAACTTCGCCAGCATTACGGCAGCTTGTTGTATGAGACGGTTATCCCGCGCAATGTGCGCCTTGCCGAAGCGCCGAGTTTTGGCAAATCCGTGATTGATTATGACCCTCACTGTCAGGGGGCCCTGGCATATCGTGACTTGGCGCGGGAGATGTTGGAAAAAGGTGAGTTGTTAACACCTGCTGCCTCAGTAGCGGCTGAGCCGATAGTCATTTCCAACAGGAGTGACGCATGAGTCCAAAAGCAAGGCTGGGCAAAGGATTGGATGCATTGCTGGGCGGAGCCAAGGCGCCTGCCAGCACGACCGACGGTGATCTACGCCAGTTGCCGGTGAGTCGTATCCGTAAAGGGCGCTACCAGCCGCGTACCCGGATGGATGAGGCGTCTTTGAAAGAGCTCGCCGCCTCGATCAGGGCACAGGGGATCATTCAGCCGCTGCTGGTTCGTGAAACCGCCGGCGGCGCTTACGAATTGATTGCTGGGGAACGGCGCTGGCGGGCTGCACAACTGGCGGGTCTGGCGGAGGTCCCCGCGGTGATTCGCCGGGTGCCTGATGAAGCGGCTCTTGCAGTCGGCCTGATCGAGAATATCCAACGCGAGAACCTCAGCCCGATTGAAGAAGCGACAGGTCTTAAACGTTTGTTGGATGAGTTTGGTTTGACGCACCAGCAAGTGGCCGAGGCAGTGGGTCGCTCACGTGCCGCAGTCAGCAACCTGTTGCGGCTGTTGAAGCTCGACCCGGGAGTCCGCGAGCATCTGGATGCCGGCCATATCGAGGCCGGTCATGCCCGGGCGATTCTGGGCCTGCCGCGCGAGCAGCAGGGTTTGGCAGCGCAGGCTGTCATGCAGCGTCGGCTTTCGGTGCGCCAGGCGGAACAATTGGTGCGGCGCATGCTACAGCCCGAAAATGCTGACCAGAACCGAGCTCGCCAGTCAGCCAAAGGCGGTGACATTCAGCGTCTCGAGGAAGAGCTCTCCGAGCGCCTCGCGGCTCCCGTACACCTGGAATCGCGTGACGGGAAGTCTGGCCGACTGGTGATCGGTTACAACTCGCTAGATGAGCTCGACGGTATTTTGAGTCGTATCCAAAAATAGCCGGCGCCGCTTCTCCCGGTGATCACTTGTGGCGGATACTCATGACTCTGCCGGCCTGATCGGGGCAAGGCAATGGCCGGTGCGCTGTCATCATGCGCGACAGGGTCTCGCTGATCGCCGGTAAAAAAGGCGAAGACCGGCGGCTTTCCAGATCAACGTGGATCATCATCTGTTCGCTGGTTGCGGCAAGATAACCTTCGCCTGCGTGGAACATGCGCAGAAAATAATGAACGCGCTTGCTGTCTACATTCAGCAACTGGCAAGTGAGACGAATAGGGTCGCCCAGGCGCAATTCGCGCAGGTAGTTGATGTGCATCTCGAGGGTAAAAGTGGAGGACTTTTCGTGCTCCAGGTACTGTGGCGTGATGCCTATCTGTTGCATGAATTGGTCAACGCCGTGATCAAACGCCATCACGTAATAAGCGACATTCATGTGCCCGTTGTAATCTATCCAGCTCTCAAGTACCGCTTGGGTTCCCAGATTCAGTTCTGCCGTTTCAAACGAGGCTGTCATGAGGGGTCTCTTCCTGAGCGAATTTTAACCAGGGCATTCTCGATACCCCGATCAAGGTAGGCACCGTAAAAATCCGGGATACTGGCTCCAATCATCGGCGTCGCCAGATATTGACCAGAGCCGTCGACGAATTCAACTGTGGGCACCAGTGTGATCGGACGCTGATCAGCAAAATGATGGTGGGTGGTTGTGTTGGCATCGAAATCAACCAGCGGTGTTGAGCTGTCAATACGCACTTCACGGAATAGCGCGCGCGCTTGGTAAGCCGGGTCGATCGCCATGTGACCGAGGAACTCGGCTTTAACCGCATCACAATAACGGCAGTAGCTGGCAGTATAAAAAAGCAGGATTGGTAGACGTTTTTGCGTTGCTATGGCGCCATCATCGCGAAGGTTTTGGGCGGGGGGCACCTCGCCGGTTTGTGCCAGCGTCGGCGTCAACGCAGTCAGGGCCACAAGAACCCGAAGAAGAACTGATAATCGCATCACGAAATTATACTGCCCATTTCTGTCGAGCCGGAATCGAGAGGTGTCGGTTACTGTTCTGAGATGCTGTGAAGCAGCGTATTGATCCCAGGGTAGTGTTTTTGGCAGATGCAGTATTTGACAGTGCTGTTCGCCCATGGCTGCCCTGTTTCTAGTCGTGGCAGGAGATGGCCTGACTCAACTACTGTGGTGCCGCCCACCACATCGACCCCGCGTTCAAACAGAGGGTCAGGCAAACAGGATGCCGTTGGCCCGATCAGCGCGATATGGGCCGCTGGATTACAGCATGCCAGCACTTCATCAAGTGTGTCATTCATCAAGGTGGAGCCGGTGATCAGTATCTGGTCACAGTCGATGAGTCGAGTTGTATCAGCCGTAACCGAAAATTTGCCCGCACGATCGAAAAACTGCGGGTCTTTTTCGATAATGGTTAGGCTCACGCTATGGCTGGCCAGCCTATCGATTAGTGGCCGAAAAAACCCGACCATGCCAACATGCTCCGCCTGTTCGAGACGCGATTGCCCCAATGGATCACTGGTGAGATCAAGCGTGAAGCCGCCGATGCGAAGCAGGTGCTGACTCAGTGCGTTGAGCGCACCCAGGCCAAGCGCTTTTGCAAGAGGGTCATCTGAATCGTAACCGGCAATGAGATCAAGAATCGGGGTGGACAGAATTTGAGCTGGATCACAAGCCATCAACCGGGAAAGGATATTATCGAAGCGTGTGTAGAAGAACCCGCAGCTGCCATCGGCAAGCATGATCATGCCAAACTTCTTATGTTGGCCAGCCGGGACAACCTGTGGCGGCCTGTGCAGGTGGACCACGGGCGGTAGTTCACGATCGTGGCTCACCGTGGTGATCAGCTCAACGAGAGATGAGGACAGTGTCATGGGTAAAGGAGCGCAGAACGGTGGATGAGAGGCGTTATTTCGAGTATCTGGGTCGCGAGTGTATAGCAAGTTTCGTCGTCCGGACTTGAATGATATCGGCAATGTGAAAGCCGAGTGTCTCGCGGGATTGAATCCTGGCTGGCGACCAGGCTGTGTAGCGCACCCGCAACCAGCCGCTTTACTTTCGTGACTCCGCCAGTGGTGAAACCGGTAAATTCTGCGTCAGGTATTTCACACCCTTTAGGTGAGGCGATAATTTGAGGGTGTTGGTATCGATGAACCGGGGGGGGTGTTCTCGTTGGCCCGGGAGTGACGATCGAGCCGGCACAGCTTCCAGTCATGACAGCCGCGCTTCGTTTCAGTGGGATAGAAGTCGAGAGCCTGGATCTTTGAAACCGAGATTCAACTACTGCCGGCATAATCCAGTTGCCGCCACGCCTCAAAGACAGCCACCGCCACCGCGTTAGACAGGTTCAGGCTGCGATTGAGTGGCCGCATCGGCAAGGTGACTCGTTGCGTTGCTGGCGCCAACCGACGTATAGCCTCAGGCAGGCCGCGGGTTTCGGGGCCAAATACCAGGGCATCACCATCCTGGAAGCGGCAATCACTGTGACGCTGCCGGTGGTGAGTAGAAAAAGTGAATAATCGGCGCGGCGATATCTCAGCTACGAAGGCGTCCATATTAGTATGGGTGTGCATCGATACGGCGTCAGCATAGTCCAGCCCGGCGCGGCGCAACTGACTGTCGTCAATCGAAAAGCCGAGTGGCTCTATAAGGTGCAGTTCACAACCGGTGTTAGCGCACAGCCGGATGATATTGCCCGTATTGGGCGGGATCTCGGGTTGGTAAAGAACCACATGAAACATATCAGTTCGGCGTCAGGCGGGTTTGAAGACCGCCAGCAGAACGGCTCCGATGAGAATCAGTACAGGAAACTCATTGAACCAGCGGTAAAAAACATGGCCATGACCGTTCGCATCATCACGAAACCGTTTGACCAGGAGGCCGCACCAGAGGTGGTAGACCACCAGGATAATCACCAGAATAAATTTGGCCGCAAGCCAGACCTTGCCAGCCCCTATGCCGTAACCCAGCCATAACCACAGCCCGAAAAGGATCGTTAATACGCCTCCTGGTGTCATGATGCCAAAGTACAGTTTGCGCTCCATGATCTTGAACTGGGCTTGCGTTGCCGGATCGTTAGTCATAGCGTGATAGACAAAAAGTCGGGGCAGATAGAAAAGGCCCGCGAACCAGGTGACCATGAAGATGATGTGGAAAGCTTTTATCCAGAGCATAGGGTCGGCACAGCTTCGAAGATCCGTGTGCACACAGGACACGTGGGCGACGACAGATTAACCCAATACATAGCCTATGAGTAACCCAACCATGGTATCACGCAAAAGCTATGAACTTTTGTCCGTCAGCAGAAAGCGTTGTAGCAGGTCATCCAGAAAACGCCATCCGAGCGTTGTCGTGCAGACCCAGTCACTACTCTCCTCAAGCAGGCCGTCTGTTTTGGCTTTGGTTATGACGGGCCGCAGTTGCTGCCAGGCAAGGCCAGTTCGCTGTTCAAATAACTCAGGGCTGAAGCCGCCTTTGAGGCGTAGTGCGTTTAAGAGGAATTCAAAAACCACATCATCCAGACTCACCGGCATGGCATTGTCGATTTCCAGGCCACTATCAGCCCTTTTAAGATAATCGCGCGGATGACGGGGTCTTGCCCAGCGGTACACGGTACCGGCCCGGGTGATCTTGCTGTGCGCTCCCGCGCCGAGACCAATATAGTCGCCAAATTGCCAGTAGTTCAGGTTGTGTCGACAGCGTTTGTCCGGCAAAGAAAACGCCGAAACCTCGTAGTGCTCAAAACCCGCCGCCCTCGCGCGTTGTTCGATTGCGCAGCGTATGTCCCAGGCGGTCTCTTCGGTGGGTAGTTGCGGTGGATCAGCCGCAAACGCTGTATGTGGTTCAATGGTTAACTGGTAAAGGGAAAGGTGCGTGGGCTCAGCCTCGATGGCTCTGTCCAGATCGGCGAGTGCGCCACTTGCATCTTGGTCTGGCAAGCCATGCATCAAGTCAATATTAAAATTGTCAAAACCCGCCGCGCTTGCACTTGCACAGGCTGCGCGCGCTTGTGCGCTGTCGTGAACACGGCCTAGTGCTTTGAGCGCTCTATCGTCAAAACTTTGGACCCCGATGGACAGGCGATTAACGCCACAGTCCCGGTAGGCTCGGAAACGACTGGCTTCGGCTGAACCGGGATTGGCTTCCAGCGTGATCTCGGGCGTATTGTCTAACAGATGTTCTCTTTCGAGTCGCTCTAGAAGGCGGCCGATATTGGCTGCGCTGAAAAGACTGGGAGTCCCGCCACCGAAAAAAACCGAGCTAAAAGATCTACCGGCTTGGTACCTGGCAGTCGAGTCAAGGTCGGTCAGTAATGCGGCGATATAGTGATCAGCCTGCAGCACGCCACGTAATGGGTGGGAGTTGAAATCACAGTAGGGGCATTTGCTCTCGCACCAGGGCAGGTGGATGTAAAGAGCAAGCGGGTTGTTGGATGCTAGTTCCCTCACGCTGGCAAAGAACTGTTACGGGGTGCACCCCTTTTGTAGTCTCGGATCAGTACGGCAACCTCGCCGGCCAGGCGCTGTCGAGAGTCTACTGAGCCCCCGGTGTCGTGGGGGCTGACTACCAGAACGGGCAGGTTATCCGCGAGCAAGGGGCGATCATCATCAAGCAACTTATGTGTCAGTGCATTGATGCGGGCTTTGTCGATCTTCCCAGCACACAGCACGCCAGCCAGGTCAGTTTCATTAACGATGACGCCGCGCACAATACTCAGTTCGTCGCTTGTAGGTAGCGCAGGCGCTGTAATGCCCGACGGGCCCGTTTGTTCGGTCGCCCCGGGCTTGTGCGCATAGGTTGGGGCTGTAGGCGCAGTTGGTATGCCATGGCCAGTCGGCTCTCACGACTTTGTGAATTTTCGAGATAGGTGTTTGCGGCTTCGAGCGCTGAGACCCGCTTTTCAATCAGCCTGTGGACTTCAACATGATAGACCAAGGCTTCGCGGCGTACACGCAAGCTATCGCCCACGCGAATCGTAGTTGCTGGTCGAACGCGACGTTCATTGAGTAGTACGTGACCTGCCCGAATCGCAACGACTGCGCTTCGGCGGGTCTTGAAGAATCGTGTCGCCCAGAGCCAGCGATCAATACGAACGCCGTTGTCGTGTTCCATGCCAGACACCCCCGCGAGACCATTATACGGTGGAACGGTAGATCGGTTTTGTGACAGAGGATGTTAAAATTGTCGCAATTTACAGTTGGAGTGATTTCTTGAGATTGGCCGCACGCCTAGTTTTGATCGTTAGCCTGTTGGCCACCTTGCCTGCGCATGCGCTTGGCCCCGTCGATGGTGAAGCCGGCATGCTCACCTGGGTTGTCGATACTGATAATTACACCGACGCTTCAATTGATACGGCATCGATCGGCGGTTACGCCGAGCTGTGGCTGGATCAGCGCTGGGGGTTTCGCACTGCGCTCTATCGCGTCAGCGAGGATGCCGTCAGCATGGCGCCGGACGAACAGACCCTGATCGATCTGAAATACCGTGTTGTCAGCCTAACGGATAACACCTATGTTGCCCTTGGGCTTGGGTGGGAGCAGGATCGTTTTGGCGCCGAAGGTGATGCCTCTGCCGCCCGTGTGCTCATCGACGGCCGCATGGGTGTGTTGGGGGCGCTTTATCTCTACGGTGAAGCCGGTTGGGCGCCGCAAATGGGCGATCTCGGGTTACGCAAGGATCTTTCTTCAATATCAGTTGAAACCGGGCTTGTGGTTGATCCATTTCCTTTTGTATCTCTGCGCCTGGCTTGGCGTTATCACATTACTGACTACACTGGCAGCATTACCGGTGCCTCCACGCGCGAATCCAGTTATGGCGTGGTTTTAGGTGGCGGCATTCACTGGTGATATCAGTCAAGACGATAATTGACCGGCTTGATCGCCACCAGCCAGAACTGGATGATCGTCCGCCATCCTGCCAGGCAGAGGTTGCGCTTGTTCTGGGCGCCGTACCTTCGGCGAGCGATCCTCAGATTATTTTTATCCAGCGATCGGTCTGTGCTGACGACCCTTGGTCGGGCCAGATGGCTTTCCCCGGTGGTCGGCGTGAGGAAAGCGACCTTCATGCCGGAGACGCGGCGCGCCGCGAGACGCTCGAGGAGATCGGCCTGGAGTTGGGACAGCATGAGTGGGTGGGCCGCTTGGGAGACCTGCGGGGCCGACATGGTAGCCAGTCGCAGGACATGTTGATCTCTTGTTTTGTCTTTGCGATAGAGAGGGCGCCTGCGCTAACCCCCAACTATGAAGTTTCGCAGGTAGTTTCAGTGCCTTTATCGGGCTTGTTGGATCCGAGCCTGCAAACCCGGATTCGATACGAACAGGCCGACGGTCAGTGGTTCCCCGGTATATCGCTTGGCCAAGAAGATGAGCGCGTAATCTGGGGCCTGACCTACCGGTTCTTGTGGCAATTGTTTTCTCTGCTAGGACATACCTTGCCGACTGAGTGACAATCGGCCCTGCCGTTGCGGGTTAAACCAAACAAATTTTAAGGTGAGGTTAATGAAAAGAGCCGATGACAGGAGCGCTGACCAACTAAGGCCGGTCAGGTTCACACGATCTTTCAGCCGTCACGCCGAGGGCTCAGTGCTGGTTGAGTTTGGTCATACGCGTGTATTGTGCATGGCCAGTGTGGAACCGCGAGTGCCGCGTTTTCTGCGAGGTTCAGCTCAGGGTTGGGTTACCGCAGAATACGGCATGTTGCCGCGGGCGACCGATGAACGAATGTCCCGCGAGGCAACTCGGGGAAAACAAGGTGGGCGGACCCTCGAAATTCAGCGTCTTATCGGTCGCTCCTTGCGCGCATCGTTAGATCTGGGCGCGCTGGGCGAGCGTACCATCACGCTGGATTGCGATGTGTTGCAGGCTGATGGCGGCACGCGTACTGCGTCGATTACCGGTGCCTGGGTGGCGCTTGCGGATGCCCTGGACAGCTTGGAACGCGATGGCACGCTAAAAAAACCGGTGCCGTTGCAGCAGGTGGCTTCGGTCTCGGTTGGATTGCACGACGGAGTGGCCTTACTGGATTTGGACTATGTTGAGGATAGCAGCGCTGATACCGACATGAACTTTGTCATGAATGACGCGGGGTGTTTTATCGAAGTCCAGGGGACAGCCGAGCGCGAACCCTTCAGCGAATCCCAGATGCAGGCCATGACCACTTTGGCCAAAAAGGGTATCGATGAGCTGATGCTGTTGCAGCGTGTTGCCCGTGAGACCCCCTTGCCGTGAAGCAGGAGATCGTACTGGCTTCGGATAACGCCGGCAAACTAAAGGAGATTAACGTACTGTTGCATGCCAGCGATTTTGTGGTGGTTGGGCAGGCGTCCTTAGGTGTTCCTGGGGCAGATGAGACGGGCGGCACCTTTATCGAGAACGCGATCCTGAAAGCGCGCAATGCCTCCCAGTACACCGGCCGGCCGGCCTTGGCTGATGACTCAGGACTAGAAGTAGACGCACTCGATGGCGCGCCGGGAATCCATTCGGCCCGTTTTGCTGGAAGTGACGCTACCGATGCCCACAACCTAGCCAAATTGCTCAGCGCGCTAGATGGGGTGCCGCACGAGCAGCGGGGTGCCCGCTTCCAGTGCGTGATGGCCTATCTACGTCAGGCAGACGATGCCACACCACTGATTTGTCAGGGGACCTGGGAGGGGAGCATCACCGAGCAGGGTCGCGGTGATAATGGTTTTGGCTACGACCCGGTCTTCTGGGTGGTGCAGGAAAACAGAACAGCTGCCGAACTCGGCAGTGGCCTGAAAAATAGGCTGAGTCATCGCGGGCAGGCCCTGCGAGCAATGGTTGCACAACTGGCGCAGATCAGTCGGCAACTCTCATGACCCCAAATTGAGGGCATAAGGGATGAAACAGTTGGTACTGGTCCGACATGGGCAGAGCACCTGGAATCTGCAGAACCGTTTTACCGGCTGGGTTGACGTAGGCCTATCTGAACGAGGGGTCAACGAAGCGCGGGATGCCGGGCGCACCCTGAAGGCGCAGGGGTATCGTTTCGACCTTGCGATGACCTCTTTTTTGCAACGCTCGATCCGCACTCTGGATCTGATTCTGGAAGAAATGGGCCAGAGGTCCCTGCCGGTGAAGCGTGACTGGCGTCTGAATGAGCGCCACTATGGGGCTTTGCAGGGCCTGGATAAAAAGGAAACCGCAGTTCGCTACGGCGATGAGCAAGTACTCAAGTGGCGCCGTGGCTATGCCGTGCGCCCACCGGCACTCGAGGCCAACGACCCATCACATCCGGCTAACGACCCGCGTTACAACGGTATCGATGGCCTACCTGCCACCGAATCGTTGGCAGATACGCTAATGCGGGTGATGCAGTGGTGGCACGAGCAACTGGTGCCCCAACTGGAATTAGATTGCAAAGTACTGGTGGTGGCCCATGGCAACAGCTTGCGAGCGATGGCCAAGTTTCTCGATGATCTCAGTGAGGATGAGATCATGCAGTACAACATCCCTACCGGGCTTCCGCTGGTCTATCACTTTAACGATGACCTGAGTGTCGCAGGCCATGAGTACCTTGCTGATGCAGCGGTGCTCGAAGCGGCGGTTAGCGAAGTTAAAAGCCAGGCTTCCTCGAAACCCTGAGTCGGTATCATGGGCGCAGGTCGCTCAGTCTCGGCGTAGCCGGTCGGACAGTGCGATTGGGTTGGGGTAGCGGAACACCACCACGGTTGACGAGATAACGAAAGTGATCAGCGTGGCCAGTTGTACCAAGGCCCCGGCCTTGGTACTCATCACCTGTACTTGTAGTGCCACAGCCACAAGCAGTAAAGAGAATTCACTCATCTGTCCCAGCCGCACCCCCGCTTCGCCGGCCAGTATGCGACTTTCGCCAAATTTTCTGAAAAGTATCCGGTAGGTCAGTGGCTTAACCAGCACCACGGCCAGCGCCAGCAACAGCGCGCCAGGCCAGACGTCACCCGCACTGCCCAGGTTAAAACCAGCGCCGAGTGCGAAAAAGAACATCACCAGGAAGAAATCGCGTAGCGGGCGCAAACTATCGGCGATGAACGGCGCAATGGGGCTGTTGGCCAGGGTAATGCCGCCGATAAAAGCACCCACCTCGTAAGAAAGCCCGAGGCTTTGAGCCAGCTGGGCAAATCCCAGACACCAGCCCAGCGCCAGCAGAAAAACATACTCGCCGACCTTGTCAAAACGATGGAACAGAGGCCGTAGTATCACACGTTCCGCGAGCAGCCCGCCGAGGAAAATCGCTGGCAGGCCAACGAGTTGAATCGTGTTTTGTAGCCACGATGCCCCACCACCGGCCATGGTGTGAAGGTACAGCAGGGCAGCGATGGCCAGCAGGTCCTGCAGCAGCAAAATGCTGATGATGACTTCGCCGGTGTGGCGGTGGTGAAGCACCGTGGTGGGCAGCAGTTTCAGGCTGATGATGGTACTCGACAGTGTGGTGGTAATACCGACCAGCAGGCAGTCAGGCTGGGAAAGCCCGACCGCCGCGGCAATACCATAACCCAGGAGCGCAAACACCAAAGTGCTTGCGAGCGTCACACCAATCGCTTCGCGCATCAGCTCCAGCAGTTTGCGGGGGCACATGTCTATACCCAGCAGAAACAGCAGAAAAATGATGCCCACGTGGGCGATATCCTCGATCAGATGCGGGTCATCGACAAGGCCGATGCCAGATGGGCCACACAGCACCCCCAGGGCGATATAGGCGA
>JAAZYQ010000018.1:0-7870 GCA_014239575.1 Gammaproteobacteria bacterium | reverse complement strand
CGGTGTAAGTTTTGCCTATAAAGAAAACACTGACCCATGTTAACGAGCGCGGCGAAGCCCATATGGTGGACGTGGGGGAGAAAGAGGTAACCGCTCGTCGCGCTGTCGCCCGGGGCAGCATCTGCATGGAGCGCGCCACGCTGAATCTGATTGCCGAGGGCGGGCATCCTAAGGGAGACGTGCTTGCGGTAGCTCGCGTCGCCGCGATTATGGCAACCAAGCGCACCTCTGAGATTATCCCGCTGTGTCACCCGCTTTTTTTGACGGGGGTGGATGTGATCTTCGAGATGGACAGCCATGCCCAGTGCGTGCATTGCACGGTCACCACCGAGACTCGCGAGCGCACCGGTGTCGAGATGGAAGCCTTGAGCGGTGTCAGCGCTGGGTTACTTACCGTGTACGATATGTGCAAGGCGGTGGATCGCGGCATGAGTATTACCGACGTGCAGTTGCTGGAAAAATCCGGTGGCCGCTCGGGTGACTGGGAGCGAAAGACATGAGCTCGGCGAACCAAGTGACACGCCAACCCAGCTGCGACGACCCAATCGATCCGGCCCTGCTCTCCGTAGACGGCGCGCTTAAGCGCATCGCCGAGACGGTTAACCCTATCAGCGACGTCGAGGTTGTTGCGCTGCGCCAGGGGCTCGACCGGATTCTGGCGGCCGATGTGCACTCTCCGATCGAGGTGCCTAACCATACCAACTCGGCTATGGACGGTTATGCGCTGCGTTTTTCAGATTTAGCCAAGACACCACTGCAGATAATTGGCACAGCATGGGCGGGCAGAGCTTTCAACGGCTCGGTTGGCCCAGGTGAAAGCGTGCGCATCATGACCGGTGCGGTGTTACCTGACGGCGCCGACACAGTGGTCATGCAGGAGCATGTCGAGCGCGACGGCGACGTGATTCGGGTGGCGGGTAGTCAGCGTGAAGGACAACACGTACGCCACGCCGGGGAAGACCTGGCGCGCGGCGGCACCGCGCTTCGTGCCGGGCGCCGGCTGTTGGCAGCGGATATCGGTATGGTGGCATCGCTGGGCGTCGGTGAACTTCCCGTATTGCGTCAGCCGCAGGTGGCTTTTTTCTCCAATGGCGATGAGTTACGTTCGATTGGCCAGCCGCTGGCACTAGGAGAGGTCTACGACTCCAACCGCTATACCCTGCACGGCATGCTGACCCGGGCAGGGGTAACTTTCAATGACCTTGGGGTAGTGCCGGACGATCGCGAGCAGATCAAGAACACTTTTTTGCGCGCGGCCAGCATGGCCGATGTAGTTATCACCTCCGCCGGCGCCTCAGTCGGCGATGCCGATTACGTCAAAGAGGTGCTGGACGAGATCGGCGAAGTCAATTTCTGGAAAATCGCAATGAAACCGGGCCGACCGCTCTCTTTTGGGAAAATAGGCGACAGCCTTTTTTTTGGCCTGCCGGGTAACCCGGTTTCGGTGATGGTCACGTTCTATCAGTTCGTGTTGCCTGCGCTTAAGCACCTGTCTGGTGAGATCGCCTGGCAGCCACTGCGGCTTAGGGCTCGCACGATCGATCGACTGAAGAAGAGTCCCGGTCGTACCGAATTCCAACGCGGTTTCCTGTCGCAGGATGAAAGCGGTGCCCTGGTCGTTTCAACGACTGGCGAACAGGGCTCGGGCATTTTGAGCTCGATGAGTCAAGCCAATTGTTTCGTCATCCTGCCCCTTGAGAGCGCCGGTGCGCAACCGGGTGATTCCGTGATAGTCGAGCCGTTTGCCGGGCTGGTGTAACTTTTTATTGCCAAATGCGCTATGGCTAAGCGGCCTCATAAGGTGGCGGTTGCTGTAACCCGCTTGCCCTATCTCGTGCAAAGCTTTGCCGTGTTTCTCACGCTGGAGGGCAACGGTGCGTTCCAGCGTGCTTGTATCGGCATCAGTACGTAACAGCAGGGCCACTTGGCCCAAAAGCCAATGAGCACCGGTCGATCTTCCAAGCGATAATGGCTGATGGCTGATGGCTGATGGCTGATGGCAGATTGGTTTTTTACAAGAGCAGGTTATAGTGCAAGAGCCCTAATCGAACTCGGCGACTATGTTGACCAAGACAAAAATAGATCATCCCAACGCCTGGACTACTGATTCCGTTTGCTCTAAATCTGATGTCGCCTACCCGCTGAGCAAGATGGAACTGGCCGATCTTGACCAGGCCTTGTGCACTGTCAAGGCGCATGGCCTGGACCTTGAATCCATTACTGCCCGGGATTTTCCTCTGACCGTGTTAAGCCCCGCTTTAATGCAGTGGCTGCATGAAATCCAGGAAAGAAAAGGTTTGATTTTGTTGAGCGGGTTTCCTATCGATCATTACTCGAAGGAGGATTGTGGACTCATCTTCTGGGGGATTGGTGCACATATGGGCCAAGCCCAGTCGCAAAGCCTGGCTGGAGATCGGCTGGGACACGTCGTGAACCTGGGCGGCAAGAACGCCCGCTACCGTGCTTACCAGAACAGCACCGAGTTGGCTTTGCATACGGATGCGACCGATATCGTCGGGATGATGTGTCTCACACCCGCCAAGGAAGGCGGCTTGAGTGGCTATGCCGCGGCGGCTGCAATCTATAACGAACTGGTGGAAAATTACCCAGACGCTCTAGCTACACTGTGTGAAGGGTTTCACTACCATCTGTTCGGTGAGCAGGCAGAGGGTGAATCGCCGATCACGGAACAAAAGGTACCTGTATTTTCAATGAAAGATGGCTATCTCAGCATCAGCTATCTGAGAAGTTATATTGAAATGGCTTTTGCAGAACAGGGTAAAGAGAAAACCCCAGCCGAACAGGACGCATTGGATGCCCTGGACAAGGTAGCGCACGGTCCCCGGTGTTATCAACAGTTCATGCTGGCGCCAGGAGACATTCTGCTGTTCAATAACTACACGGTTTTGCATAACCGAACAGCATTTGCAGACGATGACGATCCTGACAAGCGACGTCACATGCTACGACTGTGGTTAAGAGCGCATAAACCGCGCCCCATCGTGGATGATATCTCGGCGTTTGGCAAGCGCGCCGGGATTGCTAAACAGGCTGGTCGAGCCAGTGTCTATCAAGGCGCGCTGGAGTATGAAGAATATGCAGTGCCTAAATCCTAGCCGGTTGTACCTGATCACTAGTGTACGTTTTGTACAAAAGTTTTCTTTTCGAGGACGAGATCGAGCCGCGGCAGTGGTGACCGGGCAGCATTGATGAAAAGTGACGTTCAAAGATGGGAAGCGAAGTATCTTGGTGCTGAATTGGCACCCACGTTGCGTGTGGATTCATTGCTGGCAAGGTATATCGATACCCAGGCTGATCAAAGCCGAGCTCTGGATGTTGCGGCGGGCACCTGCCATGCAGCCGTGTATCTGGCGCTGCAGGGGTTTCAGGTTACAGCGCTCGACTGCAGTGCCGCTGGTTTGGCTCTGGGTCAGCGTCTGGCAAAGCGTGAAGGCGTGGCAATCGAGATCTGTGAGTTTGATCTGGATGAATCCGTTCTGCCCAACGGGCCCTGGTCAGTGGTCTGCTGTTTGCGCTACCTCAACCGCAGCTTGTTTGTGCAGATGGCGAAGGGTTTGGCACCCGGCGGCGTTCTGATTTTAAAGACGTTTAATGTGCATCACCTTGCCAAAACGCCAAGTTTCAGCCCGGAATATGTACTGCAACCCGGTGAACTGGCCTCGGCCTTTTTAATGCTCGAGACGATTGAACTGGCTGATGGCGATGACCCGCAAGAGAACACATCGTGGATTGTGGCGCGTCGTCCACGCTGATCAAGGCGATGACCCGCTGACAACGCGTTTTATCAACCGGCGGTATTTTTCTCGACCCAGCGCTCTCCCGAGGCGAGGGTTTCTTTTTTCCAAAAAGGCGCGGTCGATTTCAGCGCCTCCATAATCTCACGGCAGGCATCAAAGGCGGCCTTTCGGTGTGCTGAGAAAGTGGCAACCAGGACAATATCCTCGCCGGGTTTGAGTTCACCCACGCGGTGGATGACCAGTGCATCGTCGAGGTTGTGTTCAGTTATGGATTGGTTCACCAGAGCCTGTAACTGCTTGTCGGTCATGCCAGGATAGTGCTCCAGCACCATCGCGTGTACATCATCCCCCTCGTTAAAATCACGCATGGTGCCTACAAAAACAGCGCTTGCACCAGTTTTGCCTATCGCAAGGTGGCTGGAGCGATAATCGGCCACCGCCTGCCAGGGATCGAAGGGGTCTTCTCGAATCTCAATGCGCATCGCTACCTCAGCCGCCGGTCACAGGCGGAAAAAATGCCACCTCGTCGCCATCGACAACCGTCCGGTCGAGCGAAGCGTACTCCTTATTAATGGCGACCAGCATTTCTTCATCCGCTTCTTGTCCGCTGGCTGATGTCCAGACATCACGCGCGGTTGTTATGCCCTGCGCGTCTATCTCTAGAGTAGCGCTGCCAATGCGCTCTTTCAGGCTGGCGAAGAATCGGACGTTGATGCTCATGAATGGAACGGGGTATTAAGGAAATCAAGGTGATGACAACCCTATAATAGGGCGAGACCTATTTAGCCACAAGCGAAGGTATTGCCCATGTCCAGCAAAGCCCGTGCATTTGTTCCGGTTCCCATCGCCGTGATGACAGTATCGGATTCGCGTACTGAAGCCGATGATAAGTCGGGCAAGCTGTTAGTCGAACGCCTGACGGGCGTAGGCCACCGGATTGTCGAGAAGGTTATCGTACCCGACGATGTTTTCCAGATTCGCTCTGTCGTGTCACGCTGGATCGCGGATGCTGAGGTTCAGGTAGTGCTGACCACCGGAGGTACCGGCGTGACGGGTTTTGATGGAACCCCGGAGGCAGTGGCACCGTTGCTGGAAAAAGAGCTCGATGGTTTCGGTGAAATCTTTCGGGCGGTATCCTACGAGGAGATCGGCACTTCGTCGTTGCAGTCACGCGCTGTGGCTGGCGTCGCTAATGGCACCTATCTTTTCTGTCTGCCCGGATCCTCCGGTGCGTGTGCAACTGCCTGGGATAAGCTGTTGCAGTTCCAGCTTGATTACCGCACCCGGCCGTGTAACCTGGTCGAGCTGATGCCGCGCCTGCTGGAGCATCGGTAATCTAGTTGACTAACAATTACTAATGTAAAAGAAGATGAAAGAACGTCAATATATAAACTAACTTATGAGTAATTGTCATTATCCCTGTTTTTCAGATATATTCTAGTTTCAATAAATCATCCCCTCAGGCGATTTTTTCGCCACAAGGAGACATGCAATGTCAGTAGACGCCACCGCGGAAGTTATCGCCGAGATGCTGGAATCCGATGATTTTATCGAACGTATCCAAAGTGACCCGGATACAGCCCTTTCGGCCTATGAATTGACAGCCGAGGAACGGGATATGGTTGTCAATGCTGCGGCAGAAGGCATTCAAAATATCGTGGATACTCGGCAGGGGAAAACCGAGTTATCGGATGATGAACTGGAGAAAGTGGCCGGCGGACGCAAACACTCCTCTATCTCAGGTCTTGCTGGATATATGAATTCTCATGCCGGTAGGATAAGTAGCCGTTCACAAACGACGCTCAGGAAGTCTATAAACAGGCGATTTGGGGGTGATTTCTCCTCTTCACCGATCAGTACAATCGTTCTGTAGAATCATCCAGAAGTCGGGCAAGACGAAGCATGGCTGTTCCGGCCAATCCACCATCGTGGAGTGATCCCACCGAGAACAACATCGTCTCTCGCAGAACCCTATAAAGGGATGTGTCTGCCTTAAATGCCACGAAGCCGCCACCTGTATTATCTGCGACAAGGTCGCAACTCCAGATAATGTCTATTTGCTTATCCTCCTGAAAAAAGTGACCCGGCCACTGGCCAGCGGTCCAGGATTCCATTGGCCCCACATCCAGTGCAATCACATCACCCTTGTGTTTTATCTTCAAGGCTGCGCCCAGCTCTACCTGGTTTACCACATATATTTTCCTTGAGGCAGATGAAAATGAAAGCAGATTTTTCTCTTGGAAATAGCTTGCCAGTCGCTGCATCACCTGATTACTGCTCTCGATGATAAACGGGGGCTGATGGAGTCGAGCGATTTCCGTCAATAGCCGCTGCGCGCCTCTCTCTCTTTGTGCAGGAACCAGTCGGTTAGCCGGCTTCAGCTCAAGCACCTTGCGCAATACTGACTCCAGTTGTGGCCATGTCGAATTTGAAAATCCGGACCTACACGTGATCTGGAAGTCAGGCTCCTGAAAGTGAGGCTGCAAACACCACTCCTGCCCACAAACTGGTTCAAGAGAGTCCAAAAATACCCCCCCGCCCCCGGCAATCTGTCGCCTGAACCCTGATTTCAGTGGATAGAGTAAAAGAGCCAGCCGGGGCAGTGCCCGCCTCAAGTACTCCAGGACCTCTTCTGAGACACACAACCGGATGATTTGTTCCTCTGGTTGACTGGTTGCTGGGGTGCCAATAGCCCGAATTCCGGCATAAAGGTAGAGGGCATTAACCAGGGTTTGAGCCGGATGCTCGGCCACCGGAACCCCGGGCAACCATTTGCGAGCATCCAGATAGAGCGCGCCGGCGCCCCACGATACCACCGGAACCCCTTCGCCGATAAGATGATGGGCTAGACCCTCAAGGCGCTGAACAGAAACCATGGCGGTATGATCCTCAACCACTGATACCAGACCAGATGCCATCTGATTGATTTCTGCTGGGAGTAAACCGCCCGTTTTTGCCGATCCTTCAAATATCTCAACAAATTCCACCAGCTGACTTAAAAAAATCTCATCACGGAACGCAATAATGCCTCCGGTGGACGCACCAAGATCCTTGCGCCCAGAGAGGAAAACAATATCGGCAGTTGCAGCCATCTCCCGAACGATTTCAACCAGCGGTCGATCATTTTGTCCGGGCTCTTTGAGTCTGATCTGCGCCGCATTCTCAAATATTCTCGAGGCATCCAGTACCAGAGGCGTGCCTGGGTTAAGGCGATGAATCAGACTACGTACCGCATGTAGGTTGCCAAGGGATACTGGTGCGCCACCACGGTTAGACAACAAAGACAAGGGGGCAGTAACTTGGACATAGGCGGGATTCTGGATACTCAGCCTGTTTGCAAGCAGGTCAAGGTCCAGATTTCCTGAAAATTTCGTATCCTTTGTATCGAGGAGTGAGTAGAAATCACCGCCATGTTGTTGAATGGACCACTGACCTGTCAGATATACCTCATTGCCCACCACACTCCCTCCCGGGTTGATCATGGAGGCGATTGCCATTTCAGCACCCCGTCCAAGATGGACCGGAAGGCAAAACGTGCAATCCAATACGGAATCAACGGCCCGCGCCAGTTTCTGATAAGCGAGTTCTACAGAGATGTCTGTGTCATCGGGACCGTCACGACATGGTTGGCAGGACAAATCAATGGGCGTTTCTGCTGCGGGCACCAGGGCAACATTATAATTTGCCGTGCGCAGTGATCTTGTTCTTGGTTCAATGGAACAACGCATCAAAAAAAAGTTCGTGTAGTGGGCGCTGAATGGTCTTTTTCAACCGATTGACAGTGGAGCAGGTGCAGTAGAGATCTCCCAATATCAATCTCTCATTTTGTTCGGTAATCATCCCGGCTGGAGCCAAGGAGTTAAACCAGATGTGCATATCTTTCAGTCTGGATGATGCCGGGATATTCGGCTGTTCCAGCAGTACCAAATTACCCGTGTTCGATGATTTTTGCATCCCGATTTTCCATATTCCCGTAGATAGAGGATGGTCAGCGCGTACTTTGCGATTCATTCTCTTGCTCAGAAAAAAACGAACCAGTGGCGTTTTACTGACGTGATACAGGAGAGTTTCCTCTAGTGAATCGATATCGGATTGTTTCCATTCGTGCCGGC
>JAAZYQ010000189.1 GCA_014239575.1 Gammaproteobacteria bacterium | reverse complement strand
ACAGAAAAGGCGCCAGTACCGCTGCCATCTGCCAGCCAAAATAAATCAGCACACCAATCACAAGGCCCGGTACCAGTATCGCCACAAAGGCAGGCGCCACGGTGTGGGCAAAAAAGTACTCCACCAGCTCTACATCGTAAGTGGCCATACCAACCATATCGCCGGTACGCCGGCGCACCATGTAAGCCGGGGCCAGTCGGTCGAGCTTCTCAAAAAGCGCGATGCGCATCTCGGCCAGCAGCCGAAAGGCCATATCGTGTGCGATCCACGACTCCAGCCAGTGAAAGATGCCCGCAATCGGCGCCATGACGCCAAGCAGAATCAGTAAATCGACAAAGGGCTCGTCCGTTTTAACCGCCCGCACCGCTAGCGCACTGACCACGCCAATGCCAATAAAAGCCAGCACCCGCGTCACCCCAAAGCCAAAGGTCATGACCAGTTTTCCTTTATAAGGCACGATGTACTTCATCAGCTCGCGCGTGGCCGCGACCCAGCCAAGGCCCTGCGCCTTGACGATGGCATCGGTGGGGGCAAACTGGGCCTGCTCGCTATAGGTGGGCGTCTCGTCTGCACCTGTTTTAAGGGGTGCGTTGCCGCCGATATCGATCTCGCCCTCGACACTCTCTCCGGCCTGGCCTGCCATCAGCCGATGGTAGACACCGCGCTGCCGCATCAGCTGCGCATGCGTGCCCTGCTCGGCAATAGCACCCTCGTTCAGCACCAGAATGCGATCAGCATTGATCACGCTGGACAGGCGATGGGCAAAAATCAGCGTCGTGCGCCCCTGCATCAGCCGATCGAGCGCATCCTGAATAATGGCTTCGTTCTCGGCATCCACTGCCGAGAGCGCTTCATCCAGAACCAGAATCGGGGCGTCGCACAAGATAGCCCGGGCAATGGCGATCCTCTGGCGCTGCCCACCCGAAAGGCGAATCCCTCTCTCGCCGATAACGGTGTCGTAGCCCTGGGGCAAAAGAGCAACAAACTCATGGGCGTTGGCAGCACGACAGGCCGTCTCAAGATCATCCGGCATAGCATCGGGCTTACCCACCCGAAGGTTATCCGCCACCGTGCCATGAAAAAGATAAGTATCCTGATTGACCACCGCGATCTGGGCGCGGATATCATCAAAACTGAGATCTTTCAGATCGTGGCCGCCGATCTTGACCACCCCCTTATCTGGATCATAAAAGCGCAGCAATAAACGCACGATGGATGATTTACCCACACCACTTGGGCCCACGAAACCCACTCGCTCGCCAGCGTTGACCTCAAAACTTAAGCCCTCGTGGGCAGCACGGCGTCCCCCGGGGTAGGCAAAGCTCACATCTTTAAATAACACCGTGGGGCTTAAGGTGCCCACCGGCGTGGCTGTGGATTTTTCGCTGACGATGGGCCTGGCATCGAGCAGTTGAAAGATCGTCTGCGCCGAGGCTTGCGCCAGCATGCCGTTGTGCATCAACGAACGCATATCGCGCAGCGGGCGGTACACCTCCACACCCAGCATCAGCACCATGAGCAACACCCCCAGGCTCATATCACCGTCGCTTACCCGAAACGCTCCGTAAGCCAGTGTCGCAGCCGCGCCCAGGGTGATGCCGGTATCGGTAATGCCCCGGGCCAGTGAGTTGGTGGCCAGCACCCACATGGTGGAGCGAAAAAGATCCTCCGCCCGGGCTTTGAGCTTCTTCGCCCGTGCCTTGCTCTGGCCAAAGGCCTTTAAGGTGGCAATACCCTGCACAGAATCTAAAAACTCTGCCGCGAACGCGGTGTAAGACCGGCCTCGCTCGAGACTGCTCTTTTGATCCCAGTGGTGAAAGATTTGTGGCGCCACCAGCGTAAAAAGTGCGGCGATCAGCATCACCAGCGCGATGGGCACATCAAAAAAAGCCACCACCGCAAAGATCAAAAACGGCGTAAGAATAGAGACGATTAACTGCGGCAGATACTGCCCGAAATAAATCTCAAGCTGCTCAACGCCCTCGATCATCGCCACGATGGCATCGCCGGTGCGCTCCAGCCCGAAATGCGCCGGACCCAGATGCGTAACCTGATCGAAAATTACCCGGCGCAGATGCACCTGCACCATCGCGGCGGTATTGTGGGCCACCATGGTACGCAGGTATTCAAGCCAGCCGCGCGCCACCATAACAACGGCCACACCCATAACAGGCAGGATCAGATCGTTAAGGGGCGCCCCGGCGAAAACCCGAGCGATCAGCCAGCCCAGCAAAGCAAGGCGGGCGATACCAAACAATACGGCCAGAACACCAATCGCCACTGCACCAAAGATGCGCAGCCGCACACCCCTGGTAAAACCCCAGAGCCTTAAATCGAAATACATGCCACCCCCTAAGCGAATGAGGTGATTGTACTGGAAGCTATCCAATAACCTGAATGGCACCGATGCGGATGACCTTATAATCGAAAACACAATGTCGCTAAGGTAATAGCCAATGCCATGAAAGATTCGCTTTGGACAATGAGACCCAAAAAGCCCTGATCGAATGTCGGTGCGGCAAGTGTGTATTGACTATTGCCGATAAAGCCGTCACGCTTTTTCTGCGCTGTGGGTGCGTCGATTGCCGTCAGGCGCTTTGGTGGGGGCATGAGCATGGCGGCGCCAAGTCTGAGCC
>JAAZYQ010000188.1 GCA_014239575.1 Gammaproteobacteria bacterium | reverse complement strand
GTTGTTATCTGGGTGGTGGCATTGGATGGCTTGATATGATTCGATATCAACAGTATGGTTTCTCACCACCCTATATCTAACAAAGTAACTCACAAGGCACAGAGATTTATGCCAACTTATTCGGCGAATTGTATGTGTCGGGTAATTTCAGTTGAGGCCGAGGAGGAACCGGCTGCGGTGGGATTTGTCATTGCAAGTTTGTCACGCCTGGTCGGCCAGCCCGGTGAATGGCGTGGCAATCTGGCCACGCGACAAGATGACGATTGCAAAAGGGGAAGACCAGATTGGCAGTTATGCCAGTTCAAAAGGTCACCGGCCAGTCTGGTGCAAAAATGCGGAAGGCATGTCTTTTATGACGTTGGCCCTTTCGGTGTAGTGGATGTATATGCCTCGTTGGTCCAGGGCCCGTGTTCAAGCCGGCGCTTCATTTCAACTACGAAAGTACAATCATGCCGATGAAAGACGGCCTGCCCAAATGCAAGGATTTTCCGAGTGCCTTCGGTGGTTCGGGAGAAATACGGCCCGAGGTGAATTCAATTCACCAGCGCTGGCTGTTTGCACTCATGTCAGCGTTGGATATTTTAATGGGAAAACGCTCACGGATGATTGCGTCGGCTCGGCTGCCAAAATAGTTCGGGTAGTGGCTGGCGAGTATTTCTCGGCTTGCTTTCTTGCTACGCTCAAAGAGGTCCGGCGCACCTTCGGCTTCCCATTGTGCGCTGGGTGAGCGGTCCATCAATTTAGGATACAGGTATTCGCTTTCCATTACGCTTAAGGTCTGTTCGTTACCGAGGAAGTGGCCCGGGTCTAGAGCGCATTTGTGAATAGTATCGATTGACAGTGTTTCGTCAGAGACTTCAATCCCGCGGATAGTCCGCTGAATCATACCGACTGCTTCGTTGTCGATGACCATGGATTCAAAACTGCATCCCATCAGGCTGCCCATCATCCCACCGACCTCACAGACCCGGTTTGCACCTGAAAGTGCGGCGAGTCCAATGGTGAGCCCTTTTTCATAACCGTATTGCGCATCTGGGATCTTTGAGTCGGTCATTCCTGCACCGACACTGTTGGGCAAATTGTAATAGTTGCCCATCTGGATAGCAGATGCAGCCAGCAGGGCCTGTTCGCCGCTGCCACCACTGAATGACCCGGTACGCAGGTCAGTCACAAACGGCCAGGTGGCAAAGGTAACGCCGCAACCGGGCCGAATCAGATTGACAACTGCAAGGCACGCGAGTGTTTCTGCGACTACCTGCACTAGGATACCGGCCAGCGTTGCCGGGGCAGTAGCGCCTGATTGGGGTGCGACAGCAATGTCACTCACCAGGCCCAGGCGAGTTGCGTCGATCATGACTTCCAGATTCTCGCGACCAAAGCGCAGCGGAGAGACAATCGGGCAACCGCCAAATATGACCGAGGGTGCCTTAAGAAAGGATCCCTCACCGCCCGAGGCCAGATCAAAGAGTTCAATCGCTGGGGTAATATTGTGCCGATTACGAAATGACAGGCACAGCGGTTTTTCGGTTCCAGCCAGGAGCGCATAAACCATTGTCATATCGTGCTCGTAGTCATCGGGTACGTCGGTACCGATCACGGTATCCACACACATATGGATGTTGTCGAGACGATCCACCAGGCGGGTGAAGTCGTACATATCCAAAATGGTCGAAGCGCGATAGCGTCTTGCCTCGGCATCGAGCGTGGTCACCGCACTGCCGGAGTTCGAGAAATAGACCCGGTTGCCGTTGCAGTGAATGTCGTCTTTTCCGGCGCGCGATCCTCTGGCGAAGACAGTATATTCGCGCGCTGCACCAGCAATCAGATCTTCAATCATGGCTTTCGGGAAGCACAGCCGCCCATGTTCATTCAGGTAGCAGCCCAATGGCAAGACAATGTCCAATAGTTCGGGTAAGGGCTCACCGATGCCAGTGGTCGCAAGAATCTCCAGCGCGCCGTTATGAATTTTGCCCATGCTCTCCTCGCTCAGCGGGCGGTACTGGCCTCCCGGCATGCCGGGCCGGATTGCGCGACTGGTGCTGCTTGCCAGGCGTTTTTTAGTGCGGGCTTTGCGGCCAGCGCCGGGCCGGCGACCCTTAGGGTTTGATTGTTCGGTCATCTCGGGATCCGCAAAAAGATTCATCACCTCGAATACAATATGGCCCAGAGCATCGGTGAGAGGAAATTAGATTAGAGCCATGTTTGAGCGAATCAACTCTTCAGTTGTTCCACCGGCCTCAAAGATTCCTGGCAACCCAAGAGAGTATAGTAGGTGTGAGGGTTTATAGCGATGACTGGCGAAAAAGTTGAGCGCAAGATCGCGGTCATTCTAGCGACCGATGTTGTGGGTTACAGCACCCGCATGGAGAAAAACGAAGACCAGACTCTCCAGACTCTTCGGGCGTGTCGGGAAATTATCCAGGGCTTGATCAGCGAGCACCACGGAAGGATTTTCAATACTGCAGGTGACTCGGTACTTGCCGAATTCCAAAGTGCGGTTGAAGCGGTTCTTTGTGCCTCTGAGTTTCAGAGGACTATCAAGGAGCGTAACAGCGCGCTGAGTGACGAGGCTCGGCAGATGGAGTTTCGCGTCGGCATCAATATGGGTGATGTCGTTATCGAGGGCGATAATCTTTATGGAGACGGTGTGAACGTCGCTGCTCGATTAGAAGC
>JAAZYQ010000187.1:2336-2691 GCA_014239575.1 Gammaproteobacteria bacterium | reverse complement strand
GGCTGGCTTGATGCTGTTGGGTCGTAGTCCGAGTCGTGGGTCTACAAGGTTGTTGCAGTTGCGACCTAATGACAAGCGCTGAGTGGATTTCTCATACAGGTTACGCATGGCCAGTCACATTTGGGGCGGCGCGCCGTACTTGTGCTCATGGATTTGGGCACTTTCGGCAAGCGTGCGGACATGATCTAAATGGACATTATCTTTTTGTTAATTCCGCTGGCGCTGGGCTCGGTGGCGGACAAGTTTCTTTCCCTCACCCGCCGGCCACGCGTTCGCCAGATGGCAGGCAGTGTGATCATAGTCATGGGTCTTCTGACCCTGTTTGGTGTCATACGCCCTCTTCATATCGGGACCC
>JAAZYQ010000187.1:0-2326 GCA_014239575.1 Gammaproteobacteria bacterium | reverse complement strand
GTGCGCCGCGGCCAGTTTGGGGAACTGGGCCTGGTCATTCGATCCTGATGGGTAAGGGTGAGGAAATGGACACATCCTACAAGGAGCACCAGAACAAACCCCGCCACTGAAGATTAGCAGGTCTGTGCTCTCTTGCTCGGGTTAGTGTCAGTACGGCAGAGAGGTCAACAAGGGTTTGGCGGGGTGTCGTCGCTGAAGCCTCGGCCGTTCTCTACATCTGAGCGACTGATACGGCGCAACTGGACTGACTGGGATTTCAGAGAATGCAGCCGCCAGGCCAATTTTGACAGAGCCCAGGTATTCCACAGTACTTTCTTGACCAGAGCATTCCGGGCGGGACGTAGTTCCTCGTAGGGAACAGGCAATTCGATCACGCTTTTGCCCGCACGCAGAGTTCGTACCACCAGTTCAACATCATACTGTCCGCGATCCGCTTTGGTTTCCTCAAGAATGTGCTCCAGCGATGCTCGATTAAGCAATTTCTGGCCGTGGGTGTCGGAGCCGGGAAAGGCAAACAACAGTTGCAGTGCGGCATTGAGCCCCCAAGAAAGCATAAAGCGCAGCCGGCTCTGACGGTTTATTGAAGGGTCTGCCCGCTTGGATGAAATGATCAGGTCGTAACTTCGGTGGTAACGCCAGGCCCACTGGATGAAGGCATCATCCCACTGATCAAGATCCACGATGTAGATAAAAGCGTGGCTAGCCTGTATTACCCCATGGCGGATTGCCAGGCCATAGTTTGGGTTTGGCAGGGTGTGGCCGATGATATTTGGCGATCGTGTCGAGAGGCTATCGATGATGGCGGCTGTGTTGTCGGCGCTACCGTTATTGATCAGGCATATCTCCCAGCGACCAGAGCCAGCTACGGCATCCAGCACTGTGATGAAGTGATCAACCCTTTCTTCTAGGTGTATTCCTTCGTTGTAAACTGGAATCACTACCGATAGTTGACTTAGGTTTTGAGTAAGGGTCACGCACCCCCTCCGGCTCGGTAGTGCGATCCGTACCAGTCAATAGTATGTTTTAGGCCGGTCTCAAGTGCAGTGTCAACGTAATCGCCGAGCAGGGCAATACTCTTGCTGTTATCGCACCAGGTCTGATAGACCTCCCCGGACCGAGCCGGATGATATTCGAAGTTAAGAGGATGTTCATCAGGCAGTATCTTGGTCAATAAGGCAACGAGCGTGTTCGCGGATGTCCTTTGCCCAGTGGCAAGCTGGATTACCCCGCTGGTTTTGCGCTCCAGCACTCGGCATATGCCCTCAACGAGGTCACCGACATAAATAAAATCACGTTCTTGGGTGCCATCTCCAAAAAGCTGAGCTGTGACCCTTATCAGGGCGCTCTTGATAAACATGGGAATGAGATTGCCCTTATGGGAGGAGTGCTCGCCATAGACATTGGAAAATCGCAAACAGCAGGTATTGAAGTTATAACAGCGCTGATAGATATCAGCATAGAGTTCGCCAACCAGTTTGCTTACGCCGTAAGGCGAAAGTGGGTTAGGTGCCATATCCTCGGTCAGTGGTGGCCGGCCGTCACCGATAATGGCACCGCCGGTTGAGGCAAATACAAAATGTCCAGTGCTATAGGTGCGTGCCAGATCCAGCAAATTGAAATGCCCGATCACATTGGCCTCAAAATTCGATTGTGGATCCGCGATCGAGTCCGCGACTCCGGCGCACGCCGCCAGGTTGATCACGACATCAGGCCGTGTTTGATCAAAAACAGTTGTAATGGCGTCACGCTGGCGGATATCGCACCGGTGCCAGATCAGGCGGTTGTTTTCAGTGGGTAGAGTCGCCGCGGTTAAGTGGACGTCATTGTCTACAACTGTGATCTGGGTATCAGGGTCCCGCCCCAGCAGCGCACGGACTAGATTTTGGCCGATGAATCCGGCACCGCCGGCGATCAGTATTTGTTGGCGAGATGGCATCAGCGAGGTTCTCCAACCTTGCGCTCGTGCAAGAAACTTGCAGTAAAAAGGATCACGGAAAGCACCCCGGCGAGTAGGATGTTACGAGCGATTGCTTCAATACTGTCGTGAAATGCGACAAAAAGCAAAACCTGACTGACCAGCACGAGGGCCAGCCAACGCAGCACGTAGCGCGATACCGTGGCACCCTTGACGGTCACCACGACAAAAAGAAAAGATTGGATCATCTTGGCCGCCACTACCATCAGCATGGCTGGAGCTAGATCAGCCAGGGCAGTGCCGAACAGTGCACTGTACAAGTACGGAAATAGTGCAGCGGTGCTGGCAACCACAACCAACACGACGAGTGCCAAGTGGAATCCCGTGTCTGACACGTATGATCCGTGATCA
>JAAZYQ010000186.1 GCA_014239575.1 Gammaproteobacteria bacterium | reverse complement strand
CCTTGATTACTGTTTTCTTGATCACCCGTCAGAGGGTTATCACCAGTCGTGTTGGCAGGAAGTTGAGTTGCCGTGCCGGTAAGTTGGGAGGTTGAGTACCCAGTGAAGCAGCTATTGGGGCCGAAGGTAATCATTTGTCCCACGACAGTTCCCCCGTTGTCAGAAAGAGTCATCGTGATGAGCGCCTCACCATAAGAGGTATCTTTAATAGTTCCGGACCATTGACCAGATACATTAAATGCCTGGTTATAAACACCGCCGCTGCTGCCGCCACCACAGGCGCTCAGCAGGGTTGTCGTCAGCGCGACAACTAACACAAGGGTGAACGGGCGTACTGTCATCATCTTTGGCTCTGTCTACTAGGGCAGTTGGGTTACTTTACCCGATTATTCTAGGGCTGTACCGCAGGTTATACACAGCAGTAAAGTTTTGGCCCCCTGTTGACACCGGCTTGCCGCTTTTTCTTGCTTTTAGTTCAGCAACTGTTTCTTCAGGATATCGTTTACCGCCTGCGGATTGGCTTTACCCGAGGTCGCTTTCATGACTTGACCTACCAGGAAACCGATTACTTTTTCCTGTCCTGCACGGATCTGTCCGGACTGGTCGGGAAATCGAGAAATGACATCGCTGACGACCTGTTCGATGGCGCTGCTGTCGGTAATTTGGGTGAGGCTGCGACTGGCGATAACATCGTCTGCATTTCCTTCGCCATTCCACATGGCTTGAAAGACTTCTTTCGCAATCTTGCCCGAGATGGTCTTATCGCGTATCCGCTGCACCAATTGTCCCAGCATCGCTGGGCTAACGGGACTATCGGTCAACACAGTATTACTGCGATTGAGCCAGGACATGAGTTCACCGTTGATCCAGTTGGCAGTCAGGCGTGCTTCGCCACCTGCTTTTGTTACCGCATTTTCATAGTAGTCAGCAAGCTCCTTTTGCGAGGTCAACTGCATGGCTTCATCGGTGCCTAGGCCATAGTCGCTAATAAAGCGCGCAAGCCGCGCATCAGGCAATTCGGGCAGTTCGCGGCGCAATTGTTCCAGATCAGCTTCGCTGATCACCAGCGGCGGCAGGTCTGGGTCAGGAAAGTAGCGGTAATCATGGGCTTCTTCCTTGCTGCGCATCGAGCGGGTCTGATCACGCTCAGGGTCGTACAGACGGGTTTCCTGGATGATATCGCCGCCGTCCTCAACGACTGCGATCTGGCGTTCGATTTCGTGGTTCAAGGCGCGCTCAACAAAGCGAAAAGAATTGATATTCTTCAATTCAGTACGCGTACCTAAAGCCTTGTCACCGCGGCGGCGGATCGAGATGTTGGCATCGCAGCGAAACGATCCTTCTTGCATATTGCCATCGCAAATCTCCAAAGTGCGTACCAGCGAGTGCAGTTTGCGCAGATAAGCCACCGCTTCGGCAGGAGAGCGCATATCGGGTTCAGAGACAATCTCCAGCAGCGGCGTGCCGGCACGATTCAGGTCGATACCGGTCATGCCGTGGAATTCCTCATGCAGTGATTTACCGGCATCTTCTTCAAGGTGAGCACGGGTAATCCGGATAGTTTTGTCTCCCTCGGGAGTATGAATCTCCAGAGTTCCTCCACTGACGACAGGAATCTCAAACTGACTGATCTGGTAGCCCTTGGGCAGGTCAGGGTAAAAATAGTTCTTGCGTGCAAAAACTGAAACCCGATTGATCGTAGCGCCAACGGCGAGGCCAAAGCGGGCCGCCATCAGCGCCGCTTCGCGGTTCATTACGGGAAGTACGCCGGGCAGGCCGACGTCGACGGCACAGGCCTGGGTATTGGGTTCAGCGCCGTAGGCAGTCGATGCCCCTGAGAAAATTTTGCTGTAGGTCATCAACTGGGCATGGACTTCCAGGCCGATAACGATTTCCCAGGTCATATTCAGAACCCTTCGGGCGCGCGCTGATGCCAGTCAGTGACCTGTTGGAAGCGGTGCGCTGTGCCCAGCAGCCGGCCTTCATCCATAAATTGCCCGATTAGCTGCATCCCCACCGGTAAGCCGCTGTCGTCCAGGCCCGCGGGGATGGAAAGCCCTGGCAGGCCAGCCAGGTTAACGGTGTTGGTAAAGATGTCATTGAGGTACATCGCAACCGGATCCTGGGTTTTTTCGCCCAAGCCAAAGGCGCTGGTCGGCGCGGTTGGCCCGGCAATAATGTCGCATTGTTCGAATGCTTTAGCAAAATCCTGTGCAATTAGTCGTCGAATCTTCTGCGCCTTAAGATAATAGGCATCATAGTAGCCGGCGGACAGGGCATATGTGCCAATCAGGATCCGTCGCTTGACTTCTTCACCAAAGCCTTCGGCACGTGAATATTCGTACAGTTCCTGCAAGTTAGTCGCCTGCTCCGAGCGGTGTCCGAAACGCACGCCGTCAAAGCGCGAAAGGTTGGATGAGGCTTCAGCTGGCGCAATCACGTAGTAGCAGGGGATTCCGGCGCGACTGTTGGGTAGTGCGATATCGACCAGGCTTGCACCCAGTTGCTCGAAGACTGCCAGCGCTTCACTGACCCGGGTCAATACGGCTGGATTGACCGAATCATCAAAAAACTCTGTCGGGAGTCCAATGCGCAGTCCGCGAAGATTGATATTGAGGGCTCCATCAATGTCGGCTGTATCGTGAGCCATTGATGTTGAGTCACGTTGATCAAAACCGGCCATACATTTCAACAGTAAGGCCGCGTCCATGGCTG
>JAAZYQ010000185.1 GCA_014239575.1 Gammaproteobacteria bacterium | reverse complement strand
TATGCACAGCCTCCAAAAGTTCGCCTCAATCCACGCCTCATTTCACAATCACTTCAATTCACAAAGGTCACTATCAACTCGCAGTACTTTCAAGCTAAACCGCGACGCTGCTCTTACAGAGTGGCGCTCTCTTATCGCCTCATAGAATTCACGCTCTCCAGGCTTTTGATGCTTGAGCCGATTTGTCTGACAGAACCCTGCTCTCACTCAATATAGTACGCTGTGCATGCCTGATCCCAAAAAGGCTGATTTATACGCATCTGTGTTTCAGATTTACAAAGAGGCAATTAAGGAAAATGCGAGTATTGGAAAGCGATTGACGCAACTGAGTAAAGATTAAAAAGCCTGGTAATCTTACGTTTTTGTGGTTCGCAATACTTAATTAGGCACAAACAGGAAATGTCAGAATAAACAGCCTTGCTCATTGGTGCCCTGACATTTAGCTATGCGGCTATGCATAACCCAGTTTCATTCCGCTATTTCAAAACCAGTCCAGAGATCATCCAGCTTGCAGTCATGCTGTATGTGAGATTTCCACTCTCACTGAGGAACGTAGAAGACCTGCTTCATGAACGAGGGGTGGATGTAAGCTATGAATCTGTCCGGTACTGGTGGCACCGGTTTGGCCCCAAGTTCGCAAGCGAGATCAAAAAGCGAAGGGCAGGGGGCATGCAGTCTAGTAACTGGAAGTGGCACCTTGATGAAGTCTTTGTAAAGATAAATGGAGAAAGACATTACCTATGGCGCGCTGTTGATCACGAGGGCGAAGTTTTAGAAAGCTATGTCACCAAAAAGAGGGATAAAAAAGCGGCTTTAAAGTTCATGAAAAAAGCTATGCGCCGATATGGATCGCCGAATGAGATCATCACAGATAAACTTCGATCCTACGGTGCAGCAGCTAAAGAGCTTGGCTGTGCAGGTAAGCAACTTACAAAGCGATGGGCAAACAACAGAGCTGAGAATTCACACTTACCCTTTCGACGACGTGAAAGGGCGATGCTGCGATTTAGGCGTATGCACAGCCTACAAAAGTTTGCCTCAATCCACGCCTCATTTTACAATCACTTCAATTCACAAAGATCTTTATCCAAGCGCATCAACTTCAAGCTAAACCGTGACGCAGCTCTTACGGAGTGGCGTCAATTATTGGGCGCATAGATTTAGACTGTGCCATTAATCTGATGCCTGTTCTGATTTGTCTGATGGTGTGGATGGCTCCACCCCAACGGCATCACAATGTGCCAAGATGTAGCTGTTAGGAACCAACAGAGAGAAGGAGCCATCCATCATGGATATTACGACACTCGGGATCGATATCGCAAAGTCCGTTTTTCAGTTTCACGGGGTTGACGCCGATGGCGCCGTCGTTGTGCAAAAGAAACTAAGACGGGGTGCTGTACTCGGCTTTCTTGGAAAAGTGGGGCCTTGCCTAATCGGAATAGAGGCCTGCGCGACCTCGCACTACTGGGCGCGGGAGATTGCCGCTCTTGGCCATGAAGTGCGGGTGATCCCACCGGCCTATGTGAAGCCTTACGTCAAACGCCAGAAGAACGATGCGGCGGACGCAGAAGCGATCTGTGAAGCGGTCACCCGTCCCAGCATGCGCTTTGTGCCGGTGAAGACCGTCGGGCAGCAGAGCGTTCTTGTCCTGCACCGGGCTCGCGATCTCTTGATTTGCCAGCGCACCATGATCCTCAACGCCATCCGGGGACACCTGGCCGAGTTCGGGATCATCGCGGCACAAGGCCCGCGTCAGGTTATGGGTTTAATCGCACGACTGCGGGACGAGGGTGATGCCAGTTTGCCGGAGATTGCGCGATCGGCCCTTCTTGCGTTGGGGGTCCATCTTGAGACCTTGGCCGGTGAGATCCACGCCTTGGAGCATCAGCTCATGGTCTGGCATCGGGCGGATGCGACGAGCCAGCGGCTCGAAACGATCCCGGGTGTGGGTCTCATCACCGCCACCGCTCTGGCTGCCAGCGTGCCCGATCCGTCGGTGTTCAAGTCCGGCCGTCAGTTTGCAGCCTTCCTCGGGTTGGTGCCGCGGCAGAACTCATCTGGCGGCAAGGACCGCCTCGGGCGAATCTCGAAAATGGGGGATAGGTATCTTCGAAAACTTCTGGTGGTCGGCGCCACCTCGGTGATCCGAAGAGCCGGGAGCAACCCCACAAAAACCGGAGCTTGGGTGCGATCGCTTATGGAACGCAAACCCGCAAGGGTTGTCACGGTGGCGATGGCCAACAAGACAGCGCGCATCGTCTGGGCAGTACTGACTCATGGAGAAGTCTATCGCGCCTCACCAATCGCCTGAGGCAAAAAGAACAACGGCAGCAACACGCCGCCGTCGCGACATGCAAGGGGAAATGTGAATGATGATGATCAAATGGGACCGCAACCGGGACACCCCGAGGTGCTGTCAGGGCTTCAAAGCTCGTTAGTCTGAATCGGATCCGGTACGCGGACTTCATCAAGGCCAGCGGGCAAATGCACCGCGCCAACAGGCCGGACACATGACCGCTCCCCGCAACGTTCAACATCAGTCAAATAAACCTTGCATAACCGGAGCCATCCACACATGACAGCACCCATCCGTCTATTGTGGCCAATTATCTCGAAGACAGCACCGCCACAATCCCTTAACTTTTTTTGCAGGGGAATCGCACTTAAAGTTTGACAGTGTGTGAGAATTGGATTCTGGAGGTTTCATCAGATGGTGGAGCTTCGAAATGCCAAAGTTAGATAATTATTTCAATGAGATGGAT
>JAAZYQ010000184.1 GCA_014239575.1 Gammaproteobacteria bacterium | reverse complement strand
TTTGAGGAATTTATTGCTCCGCTAGAGCAGCGTTGGGAGCCTTTTTGGGGCGCTGAGGGTTCCTCGCTTCTGAGGCTTGCCCAGTCACATTCCTCGATTCGTCTGGAAGTACCAGCCAACTGGAAACTTGCGGTCGAAAACTACCTTGAGGCCTACCACTTGCCGACGGTGCACCCGGCACTTAATCGTTTCTCCCCTCTGGCGGATCATGAGATTCACCTTGGAGAAGACTTTGCCGGACAGTTGTCGCACTGTTATACGTTGGGCGCAGGCACGGCTCGGCATCTTCCTGTATTTCCGGCGTGGCCAGAAGCGTTATACGAGGAGGCGCAATACCCAGCCTTGTTCCCCAATACGCTGCTCGGCCTACAGGCGGATCACCTATTTGTCATGGTCATTATTCCCCTCACACATAACCGTACTCTCGAGGAAACCCGTCTTTACTGCGTTGGCGACGAGTCAGTTGCTGAAGATTTTGAAGATCTGCGCCAAGCCCAGCACAGGTTCTGGACCGAAGTGTTCGCCGAGGATATCGGTGTGGTGACCGGTATGCAGGCCGGCCGCGCCTCTCCAGGCTTTGATGGTGGCGTCCTCACGCCCGTGATGGATAAGGCTACCGCGCACTTCCATCAATGGGTTGCAAAGCGGGTAGGAGTGGCCCTGGGCTAAAGCCAAAACGCAAGCCAGAAGACGGTTGGTATATCAGTTGGGAATTCTCCCAATAAGCCCGGAAACGGTATCGCTCTTTAAAGTCGTAAAATCGCTGTATGAGCAAGGATAAAGACAAAGACGCGCAGGGGTTCAGCACCCGCGCCATCCATTTCGGCTATGACCCCGCCAGCCACCACGGTGCGCTCAATCCGCCCGTCTACCTCAATGCCACCTATACCTTCGAATCCATAGCGCAGGGTCAGCAGCGCTTTTCCGGTGAAGCACCGGGCTACGTTTATGCCCGGGTCGGTAATCCGACCCAGTCAGTACTTGAAAAGCGGCTCGCGAGTCTGGAAGGTGGTGAGGCGGCGGTTGCGGTCGCGTCCGGGATCGGCGCCATCACGGCGCTGCTGTGGTCGTTTCTTGAATCGGGTGACGAGATCATTGCCGACAAGACACTGTACGGCTGCACATTTGCCTTTATGGAACATGGGCTTTCGCGCTTTGGTATCAAGGTGCACTTTGTTGATCTTATAGAAACTGACGCGCTCGCCGGTGCCATGACGCCCCAAACGCGCTTTGTATTTTTCGAAACGCCTACTAATCCGAATATGCGGGTCATCAATATTCGTGAGGTCTCCGAGGTAGCCCATGCCCATGGTGCTCGAGTGATTGTCGACAACACCTACGGTACGCCCTATCTTCAGCGACCTCTGGAGTGTGGGGCGGATTTTGTTGTGCACTCAATGACCAAGTATCTTAGTGGTCACGGCGATCTGATTGCCGGCGCGATCATTGGCCCCGCTGATGATATGCTGACCGTACGTACTGTTGGCCTTAAAGACATGACCGGCGCAGTGTTGTCGGCATTTGATTCCTTCCTGCTGCTGCGGGGCATCAAGACGCTGGAACTGCGTATGGAACGTCACTGCGAGAGTGCCTTGGCGCTGGCGCGTGAGATTGAGTCCCATCCACAGGTCGAAAAGGTGTACTACCCTGGTCTACCCTCGCATCCGCAATACGATCTGGCCTGTAAACAGATGAAGGCCTTCGGCGGCATGATTGCCCTGGAACTGCAGGGCGGATACGAGGCAGGCGTGCGGTTCATGGACGCCGTTCAGGTGGCTCAGCGCGCTGTCAGTCTCGGCGATGCTGAGACGCTGGTACAGCACCCGGCGAGCATGACCCATAACAACTACACAGAAGAAGAGCGTCTAGCCCACGGTATCAGCTTGGGACTCGCGCGGATTTCGGTCGGCCTTGAGAATGTTGAGGACCTTGTCGCCGACGTTCTGAATGCCCTCGATCAGTCTGTCGACTGAAACAAGAGCATTGGGTATGGAAAAAATCTCGACCGGGGCGCAAACAAGAGTCGCCATCGTAACAGGCGGGTTTGCCGGGATTGGATTGTCGGCAGCCGCTGAACTGGCCCGACAGGGTGTCTCGGTGGCGGTCGGTGCACGAACCGTGGTTGACGCATCACTGAGCCAGTTGGCGGAACTCTCTTCACCGGTCTGGGGTGGAGTGCTCGATGTACGCGATACCGAGAGCGTCAGGGATTTTGTGTCAGAAGTGGAGCGCCAGCTCGGCCCCGTCGATATCCTTGTGAATTCCGCCGGAATCGGGACCCAGCAGACCGTCAGCGAGCATGATGAAGAGAAGTGGCTTGATGTGATCGATACCAATCTGAACGGCTGTTTTCGGATGATCAAGGCCTGCATGCCGGGCATGATCGAGCGTAAGTGGGGCCGTATCGTGAGCGTTGGCTCCACGGCAGCGCGGACTGCAGTCCCGAAATATGCGGCGTACTGCGCGTCTAAATCCGGCTTGCTTGGGCTCAATCGGGCAGTGGCGCTCGAGGGCGCCGCGCATGGCGTTACCGCAACCGTTGTCAGTCCAACCTGGGTGCAGACCGAGATGATGAACAAAAGTTTCCAGGCCAAAGCGAAAGAGCAGGGCACGAGCTTTGAAGAGGAAATTGGGGCCCTGGTCCGTCAGGTGCCCCAGCAGCGGCTGGTACAGCCTAGCGAGATTGGCGCACTGATTGCGTTTCTCTGCCGGGAAGAGGCGGCCGGCATCACCATGGAGGATATCCAGGTCAATGCCGCAGCCTGGTGGTGATGACAGGACGCGTTCTGCGATGACGATGCAATCCCGTTTTTTTGAATCGATGGTAAAGG
>JAAZYQ010000183.1 GCA_014239575.1 Gammaproteobacteria bacterium | reverse complement strand
CCCTCTTCGGATTGGCGAACTGACGCCGTGGGAAGAGACGTATCGACCGGTGTAAAAACTTGCCCTTGACGGTCCGCACAGAGGATCCTGGCAATAGGCACGATCAAAACGTACCCCCTGCGCAGCCAGCGCATCGATATTGGGGGTCTCAAGGTGAGGGTGGCCAGAGCACGACAGATAGTCCGCGCGTAACTGATCACACATGATAAAGAGGATGTTCATTTGGATCGGGCCTTCCTTTTCAGTAGCTAAGTATATGCGTGCCGCCCGGCATTAAGGGCGAGTCACCGTTACGAGACCCTGGAAGGAGGTGAATCCTATCGACCCGACGGTTTATGCGAAGGTCGCTGTAACCGGTGTAGTATCGGCACCCGGGTCGTTTGCTAGAGATGACCCCCGCACTTAGCTAGCACGCTAAGACACTTACTCAAAGATAATCGCCTTGAACCTCAAAGCTGTTCTTAATTTGCTGCTGGCCATGTTCTGCATCTCGATCATGGATACCATGATCAAAATGCTGAGCGGCGGCTATGCGTTGCACCAGCTGGTTTTCATCCGTGCTGCCATCAGTCTGGTGATCTTGCTGCCGGTGCTGTTTCGGCATGGGATCATGGCTTTGCATACCCGCCGACCCGGCGCGCATATCTTGCGTGGACTGTTGCTGGTCATTGCCAACATGACATTTTTTACAGGCCTTGCCAGTTTACCGTTGGCCCAGGCTTCTGCTTTGGTGTTTTTTGCTCCCGTAATCATCACCGTGTTCTCCTGGTATTTTCTCGGTGAGCAGTTTGGCCCATTCCGGTGGCTGGCGGTGTTGGTCGGGTTGACGGGCATGATCCTGGTGGTGCAACCCTTCAGTGCGCGCATCGAGTTGGCATATCTCTGGCCGCTTGCGGCCGCCTTTTGTTATGCCGGCTTTGCTACGGTGACGCGTCATATCGGTAACACTGAAAGCGCCCCACTGCTGGCAGTCACAGCGCAGGGCGCTTTTCTTCTGGTGAGTGTGCTGATGGGGCTCGTCGTTGGGGGTGGACAGTTTGCCGGGCATACAGACCCAGGGATTGAGTTTATATTGCGCGCCTGGCGCTGGCCTGCATCGTCTGACATGATTTATTTGGCCGCGATTGGGGTATTGTCGGCGATTACGGCTCTGTCAATTTCGGCGGCTTATCGTAGCGCCCAGGCTTCCCTTCTTGCGCCGTTTGAGTACAGCAATTTGCCACTGGTACTGTTGTGGGGTTATCTAGTGTTCAATGAGTTTCCCAACACTATAGCGCTCTTGGGAATTGTTCTGATTGCCACCGGAGGGTTTGTAGTCTGGTTGGATGGAAAACGCCTGGCCCGTCGCGCAAGTGCGCAAACGATGGGTCGGTAGATTACGACTCCAGAAAGTCAAGCTGTGTATTAGAGACTAAAATACGGGCTTATTCGCTACGACTCATGATGAGACTACAGATATGATCAAGTTGCTCGAGAATCTTTACATATTCAGGGGGCTTTCCGACGAGGACCTATCCAAGATCGAAGCAATCGCCGAGTTGGAGTCGTATTCCAGCGGCGATCTAATTTTTCGTCAAAATGACGTCGCTGATGCTTTTTTTGTGATCCAGCACGGCATGGTAAACATAGAGCTCGACGAAAAAGTTGATAAGAGTGGTCACATAGCAGTAGCGACACTAGGTACGGGTAGCCACTTTGGAGAAATGGGATTTCTCGACGATCAGCCAAGATCTGCCAGTGCGATTGCAGCGTCGTACTCCAACATTCTCAGAATTGGTTATTCCGCAACGAAAGAAGTTCTGAAATCGGATTCAGCACTGTCGATTCACGTGTACAAGCAGTTGGCGATATTTATGTGCAGTCGGCTACGCCTCACAACGCTCGATCTGAAGTATGAGCGCAGCCGGAATCTGGGACACCTGTGAAACCGGGCTACGACTCCAGAAAGTGAAACCTTGCCTTTTCCGGCGGGAGTTGCGGGTTACCAAGGATGTAGTCGGCGGCCCGTTCTCCGATCATCTGCGTAGGTGCGTTGAGGTTGCCGCTGACAATGTCCGGCATCACGGAGGCGTCTACCACCCGTAGTTGATCTACGCCGCGTACCCTTAGTTCCTCATCCACCACAGCAAGGTCATCCTGACCCATGCGGCAGGTTCCGCTGGGATGGTAATCGGTCGAACTGTATGCCCGTACCCAGGCTTCGAGTTCACTGTCCGACTGCAACTGCGGTGCGGGGCAGATCCGCTCGCCGCGGAATTCGTCAAAGGCGGGCTGAGTCAGTAGGTCCTGCATGACGTTCAGTCCCTCGATCATTTCTTTTGTGTCGTCAGGGTGACTTAAATAGTTAAAGTGTGAAGCAGGTCGGTCAGTCGGGTCGGCTGACCGAAGCTTTATCTCGCCCCGGCTTTTGGGACGCAGATGGTCGCAGGCCAGTACATAACCCTGTTCAAGACGGATTTTCCTGTCCCGCCACTCGCTGTAGACCGGCGTGAAGTGGTACTGAAGATTCGGATGTGTCACCTGATCGTTGCCAAAGACAAATCCCCCCATCTCCCAGATGTGCGAGGCGCCAACGCCGGACCGGGTGGCCAGCCATTGAAGACCTATTCTTAATTTTTTGAGCGGCTGCGTGAGGGTATGCAGGGTGACCGGTTTCTTGCAGTAAAAGGCACTGTCGATACTGAGGTGATCCTGCAGATTCTGGCCCACGCCGGGCAAATTGACTTGCGGTGTGATATCCAAAGCCCTCAAGGCATCGGCAGAGCCGATCCCAGAGAGCATCAGCAGTTGCGGGCTCTTTATAGCGCCGCAACTGACAATGACTTCTTTCGCGGCGAA
>JAAZYQ010000182.1 GCA_014239575.1 Gammaproteobacteria bacterium | reverse complement strand
GGCATATCGGTAAAGATGTTGCGCACCGCGCTGCGGCCTTTGGTATGCGAGTGATCGCGATCCGCCGATCGAAACACAAAACCATACCCCCGCTTGATTGGCTGGGAAGCACCGACCAGCTTGATCAATTACTCGCTGAAAGTGATTTTGTTGTGGTGGCCTGTGATATGAATAAAGAAACCATAGGCATGATTGGGGCGCCCCAATTAGCCAGGATGAAGCCCGACAGCGTGATCATTAATGTGGGCCGTGGCCGGGTCATAGACGAAGAGGCTCTTTACCAGGCACTGAAGGATCGGTCGATTGGCGGTGCTGTGCTCGACGTTTGGTACAACTATATTGGCAATGACGAGAAAGATGTGTGGCCTTGTAATTATCCATTCCAAGATCTTGACAACGTCATTCTCAGCGCCCACGAGAGTGCAGCATCACCAGAGCAACTGGAACGACGATGGAAGTTCGTCGCGGATAATCTGCAGCGGGTGGCAAATGGCGGGCAACCCGAAAATCAGGTTTTTCTGGGAACGGCGACAACAGGCCTTTAAGCAAGCGTTTGTGCCTGTTTGAGGCTGGCCCATCGGGGCGGGGACTGATACACCGTAACGCCTAACTCTCAGCTCAGCGCTTTGGTCAGCGCGCGTGCACCATCGCGCAGGGCTTGGGTTGCTTTATCCAGTAAGCGGCTGTAGTGAATAAAACCGTGCAGAACACCGGGGTAGGCCTTAAGGTGTGCCGGCCTATTGGCCTTTCTCATGGCCTCGTGTAAAGCAACAGAGTCGTCGTGCAGCGGATCGCACTCGGCGGCGGCGATAAAAGCCTGTGGCAGGCAGTCGATATCTCCGTTCAATACATTAAAGCGTGAATCTGTATGATCGCCCGGGTTCGCAAGATAACTGTCCAGATAGAACGCTTTTTCCTCGCGGGTGAACTCGTAATCAGCGTTGCCATATTGTTGCCATGACCACGAATCCCTCAGGCCATACGCTCCATAATAAAGTAACAGGAACTGTATTGCCTGAGGGTCTCGTTGGTGATGCAACTGGGTTACGGCAACAGCCATGTTGGCGCCTGCAGAATCACCGCCCAATGCCAATCGGCTCGGGTCAAGATCGTGTTTTCGGCCCGAGGTTTCCAGCCAATGGATAACGGCCAGCGTCTCGTTGATGGCGACCGGGAACTTGTGCTCCGGCGAAAGGGCGTAATCGATGCCAACCACAGTTGCCCCAGAGAATTTCGCTAACAGGCGCATGACGCGGTCGTGGGTATCCAGGTTTCCCACGACCCATCCCCCACCGTGCAGGTACAGCAGGGTGGGGGATGGGTTCTGATTGAAAGGCCGATAGATCCGCAGCGCGATATCTCTAAGGGGGCCAGGCACCGACAACGCTTCCACACCGCTCATCTCTGGCTTTATGGTATTCCACCATGCCCGCTCGTGGTTATAGTTCTTGCGAATGTCGTCGATGGAAAGATTGCTCTGGTTTTGCAGGCCCAGGGTGAGCGTACGGCGCTTTTCCATCACCGCCATCATCTGCGGATCCAGGGTTATAGGTATGGTGGGCATACTGAAAAGTGACTGAAATTTCTGATGCCAGGCTATTTAAGCGCGTATTCGGGCCATAGTCGGGTCGTACAGCGGTTGCAGATGAATTTCACAGGGTACCTGGATTCCGGCTACCTCCAAAGTGTATTCGCCCTGGTTTAGAAAATCAGGGTCGACACCACTGGCGTTACGCACATAACCGTAGCCGATACTGCAGCCAAGCGTATGACCATAGCCGGCACTGGTCAGCCAGCCCACCCGTTCGCCATTACGGTAAAGTGTTTCGCGTCCGATCAGATTGATCTGTGGGTCTTGAACGGTGAAGCAGGCCATGACTTTTTTGAGCCCATCACGCTGCTGTTGTTGTAGCGCGGTTTTGCCCAGAAAATCTGTATCGCTTTTCAGTTTGACCGCCCAGCCAAGCCCCGCCTCCAGCGGCGTGTGATCCGGCGAAAGATCAGCGCCCCAGGCACGGTATCCTTTTTCCAGTCGCAGACTCTCGATCGCGCGATAGCCGGCGTTGTGTATTCCCAGGTCAGCCCCAGCCGACATCAGCGCTTGGTAGACCTTAAGAGCATTGCCCACCGGGATGTGCAGTTCAAATCCCAGTTCGCCCACATAGGTCAGGCGCAATACGGTGACAGAACTATCGCCTATCTGCAGATGACGCACTCTGGCAAAGGGAAAAGTCTCATTGTCGACAGGGTCAGTTGTGATGCGGCTTAGTACTTCCCTAGCTTGGGGACCCATCAGTGATAACACGCTCAAGGAATCGGTCTCATCGGTGATATCGGCATCCAGATGAGTTGGAATATTGCGTCGAATCCAATGGTAATCGTGGGTGACGAAACCGGTCCCGGTCACCATATAGAAACGGTCGCTGTCGATTCGCGCTACGGTCAGATCACTTTCGATTCCGCCGCGGCTGTTAAGTAACTGGGTGTAGATGACAGAGCCGACCGGACGATCGATACGGTTGGCACAGATCCACTCAAGGGCCGCACAGGCATCGGCACCGGTGACCATGAATTTGCCAAAAGAGGTTTGATCAAAGACCGCAACCCGTTCTCTGGCGGCCTCGTGCTCAAGGGCCGAGTAGCGCAGCCAGTTCTGATGTTTAAAAGAGTATTCATCTTCAGGTTCTACACCTTCGGGCGCAAACCAGTTAGGCCTCTCCCAGCCCAGTTTTTCGCCAAAGCAGGCACCCTGTGCCCGCAGTGATTCGTAAAGGGGCGATCGTCGGAGGGGTCGTCCGGACTTGTGCTCCTCAAACGGCCAGGCAATGGTGTAGTGTTTTCCATACATCTCGTAGGTGCGATTGCGTACCCAGCCTATATCCTGGTGCGGCTTGCCAAA
>JAAZYQ010000181.1 GCA_014239575.1 Gammaproteobacteria bacterium | reverse complement strand
GCAAGAAAAAAATCACCAACGCTTCGCGCACGGTGACGGCGCCGCTCGCGAGCGGACGGTTACGTGTACGCTCGACCAGCGGATCCAGGTCGCGGTCAAAGATATCGTTGATGACACAGCCGGCCGCACGCATCGTGATCACACCGAGCACGAAGATGGCCACGATGGCGGGACGCGGGTGCCCGTCGGCGGCAATCCACAGCGCCCAGAGTGTGGGCCAAAGCAATAACAACCAGCCCGAGGGCCTATCAAGCCGCGCCAGACGCCAATAGAGTTTTAGTTTTTCAGGCATTGGAAAACGAAAGCCCCTCGCGAACCCAGCGCGCTATGAGAGGCTCGGCTTTTTTAGGGTAATCGCGAAGTAGCCTGACCGCACCGTGCTGGACGGCAGGCAGTAATGCCCGATCACGGACCAGATCCGCAATGCGAAATTGCGGCGCGCCGCTCTGGCGAACGCCCAGCAGTTCACCCGGCCCGCGCAGCTCAAGGTCTTTCTGGGCAATCGCGAACCCGTCCGTGCTCTGGCGCATCGTTGCCAAACGCTCCTTGGCGTTATGGCCTAAAGGTGGCTGATACATCAACACACACACTGATTTTTGATCTCCTCGGCCCACGCGCCCGCGCAACTGATGCAGTTGCGACAGGCCGAGTCGTTCGGCGTTTTCGATCACCATCAATGAGGCTTCCGGAACATCCACCCCAACCTCAATCACGGTGGTCGCCACCAGCACATCGACTCGCCCCTGACGAAAATCATCCATGATCTCGTCTTTTTGGGCAGAGGGAATCTTGCCATGCAACAGCGCAATGCGAAGCTCGGGTAACTCGCTTTTAAGCGCCTCTGCGCGGCTGGTTGCCGCCTGAACCGCCAGCACGTCAGAGTCTTCGATCAGCGGGCATACCCAGTACGCTCTTCGCTCACGGGCACAAGCCTCCCGAATGCGCGCCTGAACATCTTCGCGACGCGTATTGGGCAGGACCACGGTCTCAACCGGCTGGCGTCCCGGCGGCATCTCATCGATGACCGAAAGATCCATGTCGGCGTACATCACCATCGTCAGTGATCTTGGAATCGGGGTGGCGCTCATGATGATCTGATGGGGTGCACTTCCCTCACGCTGACCTTTTTCGCGCAACGCGAGCCGCTGTGCCACGCCAAAACGATGCTGTTCATCAACAACCACCAGGCCGAGGTTGTGATAACTCACGTCATCCTGGAAAACCGCATGAGTGCCCACCACCACGCGAGCCGCGCCGCTTGATAACTGCTCGCAAACCGCACGTCGCTCGCGCTGACTTATTCGGCCGCTGAGCCAAACAGGCTTAATCCCCACCTTCTCAAACCAGCCACTGAATACCCGAAGATGTTGCTCGGCAAGCAGTTCCGTTGGCGCCATCACCACCGCTTGTTGGCCCCCCTCAATCGCAGCCAGCACAGCGGCGGCGGCCACAATCGTTTTGCCGCAGCCGACATCGCCCTGCAACAGCCGTAAAGAAGGTGTCGGCTTGCCCAGATCGGCTACGATCTCGTCGATGCTTCGAATTTGCGCATCAGTCAGGGTGAATCCCAGCGCGTCTCGAAGGCGCGGCCAGAACTCAGTTGATGCCTGAATAGACTGCGCCGATAACGCATCACGCCGTTCACGGCGCTGGCGCACCGCAAGATGATTCGCCAGCAGTTCTTCAAAGGCAAGGCGCTGCTGTGCCGGATGCGTGCCTGCTTTAAGCGTTTCGAGATCAATCCCCGACGGCGGTCGGTGCAATTGCAGCAACGCCTCTGAGAGCGGCAAATCACCAAACTCAAAACTTGTCCAATCTCCCAATAGCTCGGGGACCGCTTCGCCACATCGTGCGAGCGCCTGACCGGTGAGATCGCGCCAGCGGCGCTGGCCGATGCCTTCGGTCGTAGGGTAGACCGGTGTGAGGGTGGTCTCTACCTCAACTGCATCAGGTCCTTCAATAATCCGGTACTCAGGATGAACCATCTCAAGGCCTGTGGGTCCCGATCGAACTTCGCCATAGCATTGAATGAATGCACCGCGTTTAAGGCCACGACGCTGCGAGGCGTTGAAATGAAACTGGCGCACCGTCAATCGGCCGGTGTCATCCGAGATGACGGTCATCAAACTGCGCCGCCGGCCAAACTGCACGCCGCTCGCCTCAATCCGCCCCGAGATAAGCACTTCAACGCCGGGTCGTAGCTCGCCGATCGCGGCCATGGTGGTTCGATCTTGATAACGAATAGGTAGATGGAACAACAAATCCGCAACACAGGAAATGCCCAGACGCGCGAGTTTTTCCGCAAGCTGCGGACCAACGCCCTTGAGGATGCCGACAGACGCCTGTGCAGTCGCATCCATCTCGGCGCTCTTTTGCGTCGCAGAAACTAATCAGACAGGTGTGCGACTGCCTCCACCTCAATGGCAGCACCCTTGGGCAAAGCTGCAACGGCGACGGTGGCCCGTGAAGGAAACGGAGGCTCAAAATATTCCGCCATGACGGTATTGACCCGAGCAAACTGTTCAAGATCAACGAGGTAAATAGTGAGCTTGACGATATTCCCAAGAGAGCCCCCGGCTGAGTGCATCACTGCCGCAAGATTGTCAAACACCCGTCTCGCCTGCGCTTCGATATCTCCGCTCACGAGCTCCATCGTTCCTGGATCAAGAGGTATCTGTCCAGAAAGATAAACCGTATCGCGAACGCGCACAGCTTGTGAGTACGGGCCGATGGCGTCGGGTGCCTGATCACTATGAATGGGCTGGTTTGCAGTCATGAAACTTTCCTTATCAGAGGGTATTCAATTCAGCCGCGTGATCTCGAAACCCGGATTACCGAGCGGCGGGCACGCAGTCGTCGAATGATGCGGGCGAGGTGTTTGCGGTCGTGTACTTCGATAGTAAACCGGATGGCCGAATT
>JAAZYQ010000180.1 GCA_014239575.1 Gammaproteobacteria bacterium | reverse complement strand
AGTGGAGTCGGATGACGGGGATACCGATCTCGAGCGTGAGTTGGATGACGGCATCGCCGAGTTTGAGGAACTGGGGACTGACGACGATACGCCCCGGAGTTGAAATTACTCAGGGAGTGAAAGCCCTTGATAGGTTTTGAGGTCCGCATCGTGGACTGGTTACATTGCAGCGAGGCGCTTTCATCACTTCGCCATGTGGTGTTTGTTGAAGAGCAGGGCGTCCCTCTCGAGTTGGAACTCGATGGTGAAGATGCTGGTGCCCGCCACGCCGCTGCGTTTGCAGATGACGGTGAGATTGTTGGAACCGGTCGGATGCTTGAATCAGGCAAAATTGGGCGGATGGCCGTATCTCAGCCGTTACGACGCCAGGGGATCGGCCGGGCCTTGCTGGATGCACTGGTGGAAGAGGCATTGCGGATGAATCTGCCGCAGGTCAGTTTGGGTGCTCAGCTTTCGGCTATTCCCTTCTACGAGGGAGCAGGCTTTCAAACTTATGGCGATGTTTTCCTGGATGCCGGTATCGATCACAAGATGATGAAACGGGTATTGGGTTAATGGTTGTGAGGCCTTCTTTTTGAAAGCAAAGCCGCCACGTGTTATCAGCTTTGGACTTGTTCCGGGCAGTCATCTCGCCGGCAAATACGAGGTGGTTTCGCGGCTTGGGTCCGGATGGGAGGGCGAGGTCTATCTGGTGCGCGAGATTGGCACAAGAATTGATCGCACCGTCAAAATTTTTTTTCCACGCCGAAATCCCGGTAACCGGGCACTTCGTTTTTATGCGCGGAAACTTCACAAGCTGCGTCATTGTCCGGTGGTCATTCAGTACCATACGCGGGACACGTTTGATTTCAACGGAATGCCCGTTTCGTTTCTGGTCTCGGAATTTGTCGAGGGCGAGCTGCTCTCGGATTTTCTAAAACGCCAGTCGGGCCGGCGGGTGAATCCATTTCAGGGTGTGCACCTGCTGCACGCGCTCGCACTCGGGATCGAGGCGATTCACAACGTGGGCGAATACCACGGCGATCTGCACACGGATAACGTGATCGTGTTGCGCCATGGCTTAGGGTTTGATCTTAAGTTGCTCGACATGTTCAGTTGGGGGGCCCCAAACGCTGAGAACATCCAGCACGATGTATTTGATCTGATCCGGATCTTTTACGATGCACTAGGTGGGCCGCGCTGGTACAGCCGTCAACCACAGGAAGTCAAGGACATCTGCAAAGGCCTGAAGCGCTCTTTGATCGCACGAGAGTTTCGAAGTGCGGGTCAGTTGTGCCAGCATCTTGAAACGATGGAGTGGCAGTAGGACACCTACCATGACTGATCCAGTCGCGCTGAATGCCCCGGTGATGCTTTGCGGCCAGGAACTGGTTGAGCCTCAGCCGGTTGTATTGAATTCAGGGCAGGCAGTGGTATTCAGCCGCTCCCATGCCGGGCAGTCCGGCGCCAACGAGGATGCGCTGGGCGTTTTTGAGGACGCTGATGAAAAGATCTGTCTTGCGGTTGCTGATGGTGTCGGTGGGCTCCCCAGGGGTCTCGAGGCAGCGACGCTGGTAATCAGCCTGCTTGCTGAGGCAAGCCTGAGCAAAGAGACGTCCCTCAAAAGTCGTATCCAGTCGGCCAATCAGACATTGCTGGCACAGCTACCGAACTCAGCAACCACGGTCAGTGTCACTGAGATAGCCGATAGCACCCTGATCAACTGCCATGCTGGAGACTCAACGACATTGGTTGTGGGTCAGCGCGGACGGATCAAACTTAAGACGCAAGCCCACTCGCCGGTGGGCATCAAGGAAGCCAATGGGTTGGACGAAAAAGAGGCACTTTTTCACCCGCAGCGTCATCTGCTGAACAACATGATGGGTGACCCGGCACTTTGGCTCGAGAAGCAAGACACCCTCGAGTTGGCCTCCCGGGATACGGTGCTGCTCGGTACCGATGGCCTGTGGGACAACCTCTTTCTTTCTGAGATTGTCGAGTTGATCAGGGTGGGTGAGTTATTTGCGTCAGCACAAAAACTGGCCGAAACCGTGATTCAGCGAATGGATCACCCAGTGACGGGTCTGCCGTCAAAGCCCGACGATGTCACTTTTATCCTATATCGGCCCAGCGTAAACAACGAGGCCGATACCACGACGGAGGACTAGTTCGCTTCCAGCGCTTGCAGCAGTTCGCGGGTCTTGGCAATTTGTTCGGTGGCATGCTCGTAGTACTGGGCATGACTTGCCTCACGAAATACCTTGGCGACCGCTTCAAGTTGACTGAGCGCCAGCCCCGCCGTTCCGGCATCACCCAGGCGTTCTGCAAGGCTTTTCTGTGCGAAAGCAAGATTGGCCGCTGTCATGGCCCAAGTCATTGGAGAACGTTCTTGTGTCCACTCTTTGAGGGCGCTCTGGTAGGCTGAAATCGCGTCTTGGAAAGGCTGCACGCTTTCGCTTCGTTCCCCCAGTTTTTGCAGCGCGGTCCCAAGATTGTTCTGCGTCATGGCCCATTGCTGTGGTACCCGGTCACGGGTGCGTTCTGCCAGGGCGTTTCGGTAGGCAGCGACTGACTGTTCCAGGGTTCTGGGGCCTTTTCGTTTCTCACCTAGGAGCCGCAGCGCTGTCCCCAGGTTATTGAAAGTCGTTGCCCAGTGCAGCGGGGCCTGGTCACGGGTCCACACCAGTAGAACCTGCTTATAGGCGTCGACGGCACGTTTCAGCAGTTGTGGGTCTTTTTTTTGCTGCCCGAGCGCCTGCAGTATCGAACCGAGATTATTCTGTGTTGTTGCCCACCCCCAGGCATAGTGCTCCCGGGTCCGCACCCCGAGCGCCTGTTCGAAGGCTCGCTGGGACTGCTCCAGCATTTCTGCATCTTTTTGCCGGTGTGCCAGAATACCAAGCGCGTTACCAAGTCCGTTCTGGGTTGTTGCCCATTCAGCGGGAGAATGTTCTGGACT
>JAAZYQ010000017.1 GCA_014239575.1 Gammaproteobacteria bacterium | reverse complement strand
GTAGGAAAGGGTGGGCGAGAGCGGATCGTGCCATTGGGGGAAGAGGCGTCTGAGAGTCTGCGAGAATACCTCGCGCAGGCTCGGTCAGATCTCCTGAATGCACAACTCACCGATGCTGTTTTTGTGACACGTCGGGGAGGACCGATGACTCGCCAGGCGTTTTGGCAGCTCATCAAGCGTTATGCCCAGCAAGCGGGCATTGGCGCAGAATTCTCACCGCATTCGTTGCGGCATGCTTTCGCAACCCATCTTCTGAACCATGGCGCCGATTTACGCAGCGTGCAGATGTTGCTAGGACACACAGATCTTTCGACAACTCAGATCTATACCCATGTCGCCCGGGCAAGATTGCAGTCGCTACACGGCACGCACCACCCACGCGGTTGATCCTTGTGGCACGGACATTGCAGTCAATTCAATGCCTGTGCCAACAGTCGACGGTAACGGCCGACCCGGTCGTCTTGGTTGCCCAGGCTGGCGAATATTTGTAGCAGGGTCTGGCGAGCCTGGTCGGATTCGCTACAGCCCCGACCACGCTTGATTACTTCAAGCAATTGGGTCATTGCAGCCTCTACCTGTCCTGGCTGATGAAAGAGGCCGGCCGCCAAGCGGATCCGCGCAGACAGGTCATTGGGATTCTGGGCAATTGTCTGGGTTAATTGGTCGGTATCGCATGTTTCATCGGCACTAAGGGCTAGTTCGATTCGAGCTTGTAATGTCTTGGTTTCTTCTTCCTGTTTTGCCAGGAGGGGCAACTCTCTGAGAGTTTCCAGCGCCCCTTGGGCGTCTTTAGCATTTAATTGTTGCTGGGCGAGGGCTACCCGTAGTGGACTGTGCCCCGGATCGTTAGTTAGAGACCCTTTAAGCAGTGTGACTGCGGCCTTGACATTACCACTGTTGGCCAAGTCCACCGCTTTGGCTACATCAAGATCGGCAGGTCGTTCAATATGGCGCTCAATCACTTCCCGTACCGCGCTTTCCGGTAGCGCGCCCATGAATTCGTCAACGGGTGTACCGTGGCGGAATACTTTGACTGTGGGCAGGCTGCGTACTGCATATTGAGCGGCCAGATCACGCTCGACATCGGTGTCAATTTTGGCCATTAAAAATTTGCCTGCGTATTCAAGAGCAAGCTTTTCGAGAACGGGTGCAAGCATCTTGCACGGTTCGCACCAGGTGGCCCAAAAATCTACCAGCACAGGCACGACCGCCGAACGTTGAGTAACTTCGGTTGCGAAACTTTCCTGGGTTACCACTGTGACAAAAGGGTTGTCGCTCATTTCAATAGATTCTGCAATTCAAACCAACATTTAAATAGGGTTGAACCCCTGGGTTTCAAGTAAAAAATCGGAGTAGGCGAGCCTAGCCCTGATCTCATAGACTACGCCTCTTCGCTTACGCTGATCAGTTAATGATAACGCAAAGACCAACCGGCTCCTCGTTTCTATTTGCCGCCGCTCCGGTGGTGTTTGTGGTCTTATGGAGTACCGGTTTCATCGGTGCAAAACTCGGTTTACCGTACGCAGAGCCGGCGACATTCTTAGCGTTGCGATTCGCTCTGGTTTGTTTAATCCTGGGGGTGATCACCTGGCTCACCGGCGCCGAAGGGCCCGGTACCTGGAAAAATACCATGCATATCATGACAGTAGGAATACTGGTTCATGGCGTGTACCTGGGTGGAATTTACCTTGGGATCAGTCTTGGGGTATCGGCTGGAGACAGTGCGCTGATTGTCGGCCTGCAACCGATGCTGACAGCAGTGCTGGCAGGTCCAATGCTTTTTGAGCCGGTCCGAGCACGCCAATGGGTCGGGTTTCTTCTGGGGACCATAGGCGTTGCACTGGTTTCCTCACGTTATCTTGGATTGTTTGATAGCTCGGTGATTGGAGTCATCCTATGTATCGTCGCCGTGACCGGAATGAGTGTGGGCACTTTGTACCAGAAACGATTTTGTAGTGAGATGAATCTTTTGAGTGGTTCTTTTTTACAATTTCTCGCAGCGGCCATAATGATGGGTATCCTATCCCTCATATTCGACACCCAAAACGTACAATGGAGTGGGGAGTTTGTATTCGCACTCGCCTGGTTGGTCGTGGTTCTGTCGCTGGGGGCTATGACTCTCCTTTGGATGCTGGTCCGCCATCAGGCCGCCACCCGGGTGGCGAGCTTATTTTTTCTGGTGCCGCCGGTCACGGCGCTCATCGCCTGGCCGCTATTTGGCGAAACCTTTAGCTATAAATCTGCGCTTGGGATGGGTCTTGTGGTTGGCGGAGTGCTTTTAGTTAGTTACGGAAATAACGCGGCTCGCCCCCGGAGTGAGTCTTGAAGAAATACACCGCTCGGTGGCTGATCGGCGCTGTGTTTATGTTTGGGGTGGCAATGGCGCCTACATCGGGAGCCACGACACAGGGGTTTTCTGATTTTGATGGGCAATCTGTCAGTTTTGCCGATGTGCTTCCTGCCGATCAGTGGTTGGTGGTCATGATTTGGTCGCACAGTTGTCCCATTTGTGCCAAGGAGATGCAGGGGCAGGCGGATTTGCACGAGCGGCATCGGGACGGACGCCTGGAAGTTCTGGGTATCTCGCTCGATGGTGCCGACGGAGCCCTTGAGGCATGGGCTTTTATTGAGGAGCGCGATGTGAGCTTCCCTAATCTACTTGGAGAGCCTGGGGATGTGGTGCAATTTTTTTCAGATCAATCGGGTCAGTCTTTCAGGGGGACGCCGACATTCCTCATTTATGCGCCAGGGGGAGCGTTGAAAGCGACCCAGGCCGGCGCAGTGCCGCCCGAGGCCATTGAGGCGTTCATCTACGATCAGGAACATGGAGCGGATTGAAAAGTACACGCCAGAGCGCTCCTTAAAAGGAGTGGATCAGGACTTGGACAATAAAGGGTAGAGCCATGAGTGGAGAACATCGAAAGGGTTTTTGGTTAACCCTTGGTGGAGCCCTGGTATTCACCCCGGACGCGCTGTTGATCCGCCTGACGGCCGTTGATCCGTTTTCGCTGGCTTTCGGTCGTGGCCTGTTGGGTGGCATCGTGATTGTGGTGGGCTTTGCGTTTTACGCTAGAGGTGAGTTCTTCGGGGCTGTTCGCAACTTGGGTCGCTGGGGTGCGCTGGTCTGTTTTTTGCAAGCAGCGTGCTCGATCACATTTTATGCAGCTTTTTCTTACACCAGTGTCGCTAATGTCTTGGTGATATTTGCCTGTATGCCGCTCATTGCTGCGGTACTGTCCAAAGTCATTTTTGGCGAAGAGATCTCAAGCGCCACACGTTGGGCCATTTTAGGAGCGGCCTTGGGGCTGATTATTGTGGCAAGCGGTAGTCTTGGCAGCATACAGTGGTTTGGTGATTCACTGGCACTACTGAACGCGATCCTGTTGGCGTTGATTTTCACCATTATTCGAGGCCGTCGTGAAATCAATATGATTCCCGCGGCAGGAATCGGCTTACTTCTCACAGCTCTGGTTGCAACGATATTTGCACAATATCCAGTTATGGATTACATCCAATGGTTCTCGCTTGTCTTTGCGGGGCTGGTGCTACTGCCATTAGGGTTGGTTTTAATGACTTTGGGCCCGCGCTATTTGCCGGCGCCTGAAGTAGCGATGATCAGCTTGCTGGAGGCGGTGTTGGGCCCGTTGTGGGTTTGGTGGGTGATCGGGGAGAACCCCGGGTGGCAGAGCATCGCCGGGGGCAGCATTGTAATTGCTGTGCTGATGGTTCACTCGGCAGTTAGATTGCGCTCGGAGGGGCACAGGGTCACCTGGTAATTGTTTAAAAGAGCTTAGGTACTGTGTCGACCTAAAAGGTGAACATTCGGTGGAAATTGAGCCACAATCGTTCGCCTTATGGCCTAAATCAGCCAGATACCCAAAATCACTCGACCACCTGAGGTCTCAGGCACCGAACCCCGAAGGGTCGGTTTTCGCCAGCGAGAGAAGATCATCCGCGCCGCAACTGGTGTGTTTTCCCAAAAGGGCTACGACGGCGCGCGTGTAGAAGAGATTGCCCAGCGTGCCGGTTTGCCCAAAGGCAATATCCTTATATTGCTTCAAGACCAAGAAGAACTTGTATCGGGTGGTTATCGAGCAAGTGCTGTCATTGTGGCTGGAGGCTTTGGGAGATATCTTTGCAGATGATGATCCGTGTGATGCCATAAGCCAGTACATTGGCCGCAAACTAGATCTGTCCAGAAATTACCCCGAGGCGTCGCGCCTTTTTGCGATCGAGGTTATCGGTGGAGCGCCAGTGATTGGGGAGCATCTGACGGGTCGCTTGCGGGACTGGGTGGCACAAAAAGGGGCTATCTTTCACGCTTGGCAGCGAGAGGGTCGTATGGCGCCGATCGACCCTGCCCATGCTTTCTTTATGATCTGGGCAGCGACCCAGACCTATGCCGATTTTCAAGCCCAGATCGAAGCGGTGATCTCGCCGGTAGATTACGACACTGAGGTGTATGAAAAGGGCGCGCCAGGGGTTGCCGCGGCACTGGTTCGTGGATTGGGCCTGTCAAGCCAGAAGCAGCCTTTGCGTTAAATTGACCAAATGGTAAAGAACTGCTACAAGCATCTGGAATGTCGAATCTGGTCGGTTGCAACTTCTGGGCGGGCCAGTGACATCCGTTCGCAAAAACAACATGCCAATCACATCAGAAGGGGGCGCACATGAGTAAACTGAAATCCGGACTCATCCAGATGAGTCTGAAGGCGAGCACGGAATCATCCCCCGAGGAGATTCGTGATGCCATGTTAGAAGCACATATCCCGTTAATTGACCAGGCGGGCGCAGCCGGTGTCCAAGTGCTTTGTTTTCAGGAAGTGTTTACCCAGCCCTATTTTTGCCCGAGCCAGGATGCCCGTTGGTATGCTGCAGCAGAGGCAATTCCAGATGGCCACACCACCCGTCTGATGTGCGAGTACGCCAAGAAGTACAACATGGTCATCATTGTGCCGATTTATGAAGAAGCCATGACTGGGGTGTACTACAACACAGCTGCAGTAATCGATGCCGATGGCAGTTACATGGGTAAATATCGCAAGAGCCATCTACCTCATGTTGCCGGTTTCTGGGAGAAATTTTTCTTCAAACCTGGCGCATCGGACTGGCCGGTTTTTAATACGGCCTACGGCAAAATCGGCGTTTATATCTGTTACGACCGCCATTTTCCTGAGGGTTGGCGCGCCTTGGCATTGAAAGGGGCTGAAATCATCTACAACCCATCCGCAACAGTGGCCGGGCTATCACAGTACTTGTGGGAACTTGAGCAACCGGCTTCGGCAGCCGCCAACGGCGTTTTTATTGCGGCAATCAATCGAGTAGGAACCGAGGCTCCCTGGAATATCGGGGAGTTTTACGGCTCGAGCTATTTCGTCAACCCCCGTGGTCAGATCGAAGCGCAGGCCAGCGCCGATCAAGATGAGCTTCTGATCCACGAGGTCGATATGGATATGGTTCGCGAGGTCAGAGATACCTGGCAGTTCTATCGTGACCGTCGGCCTGAAACTTATGGGGTTCTGACCGATCTGAATTAAATGAGTAAGGGATAACTATTAACCATGAGTGTTGGTGAAGACTGACAGGGAAGAAAGACCAATGACACACGACGATGCTTTGGCGATTAACGGCGAGCGCCTGTGGGACTCGCTAATGGAGATGGCAAAAATTGGGGCAACCGAGAAGGGAGGTTGTTGTCGACTGGCCCTGACCGATCTTGATCGACAGGCCCGCGATCTTTTCGTGAGCTGGTGTCGCGAGGCGGGTTGCATCATATCGGTCGATAAGATGGGAAATATTTTTGCCCGTCGCGATGGCGTCGACCCACAGTTGCCGTCGGTTGTGGTTGGCAGTCATCTTGACACCCAGCCTACAGGCGGTCGGTTTGACGGGGTTTACGGCGTTCTGACCGGCCTGGAGGTTATACGCACCCTTAATGATCAAAATATCCAGACGCGCCATCCAGTGGAAGCGGTCTGCTGGACCAATGAGGAGGGCAGCCGTTTTGCACCGGCGATGGTGGCATCCGGCGTGTTCGCGGGAATCTATGATCTCGATTATGGCCTGGCGCGAGCGGATGCCGAGGGTCGAACCATGGGTCAGGAGCTAGAGCGTATCGGTTACGCAGGAGATGAGCCCATGGGACGTCCACTGCATGCCTATTTTGAAGCCCATATTGAACAGGGTCCCATACTGGTCGAGGAAGGCACCAACATTGGGGTGGTTACCGATGCTCAAGGTCAACGCTGGTATGAACTTGAACTGACTGGCACAGAATCGCATGCAGGGCCAACGCCAATGGACCGACGCCATGATGCGTTGCTGTGTGCTGCACGGATCACCTGCCTGGTGAATGAAGTTGGCTTGACCCATGCGCCACTCGCCTGTGCCACGGTAGGCATGCTCAACGTGTACCCCAATTCGCGTAACGTTATCCCAGGACGGGTCTTTTTGACCATAGATATTCGGCATCCGGATGATGCAATCTTGTCGGAGATGGGTAAGGCTATCCGTGATGGCATCACCAGCATTTCCGACCAAGCTGGCGTGGCACACTCGCTTGAGGAGATTTTTTATTACGCCCCAGTTCCTTTTGATAGCGGTTGTGTCGCAGCCGTTCAGTCCGGCGCCGAGACTTGTGGCTACAGTTCGCGGGAGATTGTCACTGGGGCTGGGCATGACGCCTGTTTTATTGCACATGCGGCACCGACATCGATGATTTTTATCCCCTGTGTTGATGGCATTAGTCATAACGAAGTAGAAGATATCGAACCGGAATGGTCTACAGCCGGCGCCAATGTCATGCTCCAAGCCGTTTTGACCAAGGCTGAAAGTCTTTAATAGCCCAAAGTCTTTAATAGTAAGCCGTGAGTAAGGAGTTTTTTGGTTGAGCGATAACGCATCTTCTTCTGACACCGTGGTTCAAATTGACCAGTTGTCCCTGGACTTTGAAACTGTCGACGGGCCGGTCCATGCGCTTAGTGGGATTGATCTGGCGATTAGAGAAGGCGAGTTCGTATCATTGATTGGTCCATCGGGCTGCGGCAAGACAACCTTGTTGAGGGTGATCGCCGACCTGGAGAAGCATTCCAGTGGAGATATTCTGGTGAACGGCGTGAGTCCGGATCAGGCCCGCCAGGCTCGCGCGTATGGCTATGTGTTTCAAGCCCCTGCACTTTACCCATGGCGAACTGTCAGTCAGAACGTCGTGCTACCCCTTGAGATTATGGGATTGACTCGTTCTCAGCAGAAAACCCGAGCGAAGAAATACCTTGATCTTGTTAACTTGGGCGGTTTTGAGAATAAATATCCCTGGCAGTTATCGGGAGGAATGCAACAGCGCGTCTCCATTGCTCGGGCATTAAGTGTTGAGCCGCAGTTGTTGTTAATGGATGAGCCGTTCGGGGCGCTTGACGAAATTACACGGGATCATCTCAACGAGCAGCTTCTCGAGTTGTGGCGCAAGACAGCTAAGACAGTCGTCTTTGTTACCCATTCCATTCCCGAGGCGGTGTTCCTTTCAAGCCGGGTCGTGGTTATGTCCCCCAGACCGGGGCGGGTGATGGATGTGATTGAATGCAATTTGCCCTCGGAGCGAACGCTGGATATACGCGAAACACCGGATTTTCTTTCTCTGGCACATCGAGTGCGACAGGGCCTGAAGGCGGGTCATAGTTACGACGATGAATGACGCGACCCCTGGTCAGGGGCGGATTTTTCCCGTGTCGGTCGTTATCGTTGTTCTGACGGTTATCTGGTATGCCGGTGCGGTGTACCTCAACAGTGGCCAGTTGATCGATCGCTATAACAAGCGTAGTGTTCAGTGGGATATCACCCAGTTGGCCGCAGATGCCTGGAGCATGAAGCGACCCGTATTACCCGCACCTCACCAAGTTGTCCGCGAGCTTAAAAAGACGATCTTGGATCAGAAAGTCACTTCCAAGCGAAGCTTGATCCACCACGCGGGTGTGACGCTGTCATCGGCGCTGCTCGGGTTTGTTCTGGGTACCACGCTGGGCATTGGATTGGCGATTGGAATCGTTTATGTGACAACCCTGGATCGAAGTCTGATGCCGTGGATCATTGCCTCACAAACAGTGCCGATTCTGGCGTTGGCGCCTATGATTATTGTGGTGCTGGGCTCTGTCGGTATTACCGGTCTTTTCCCTAAGTCAGTCATCTCGATGTACCTTTGCTTTTTCCCGGTTGTGGTGGGAATGGTTAAAGGACTGCGCTCACCCGAACCCATGCTTTTGGATCAGATGCGCACCTACCATGCGAGCCGCACACAGGTTTTTTTCAAGTTGCGTCTGCCCTCATCGATTCCGTTCCTGTTCGCATCTCTTAAGGTGGCAATCGCATTGAGTGTCGTGGGCGCTATTGTGGCGGAGTTACCCACGGGGGGGCAGGGTGGCCTCGGCGCGCGCCTGCTCTCAGGCTCGTATTATGGCCAGACCACTATGATATGGGCAGCGTTGATCACCGCTTCCGTGGTCTCAGCTACGCTGGTTTCTATCGTCGCTCTGGGTGAGCGGACCATGTTGCGTCGGCTCGATGGTGGCCAGGGTGTCCGGGCATGAATATTTTTTCAAGCACTCGAATCAGTGGCGACTCATTGGCGGGCGCTCTTTTCATCGCCCTCGGATTATTGGGGGAATTGAGTCCGGCTGTGGCGTGGAGCCATACGCCCATAGGAATGTTGGGCCTGGCCTGTGTCGCCGGTGCTTTGAGTGTGTCGGGCATGACCACAAAGTGCTCATCAACCAGCCGTGCTATATCGTTGGTGTTTGTGCTGGTGGCACTGTGGGCGGCGGTTCGCCTCGCCCACACGGAATCCGTCATGGGGCAGGTCAGCGGTGGCTACTGGTGTTTTGTCATTGCGCTGGCTTTTGCCATTTGGGCCACTATGAGTCGGTTTGCGGCCATCACTTTAAACCCGGGAATGGGTGCATTCCTGTATCAATTTCTGGTACCGGGTCTTTTTGGAGTCTGGCTGATCGTACTGTGGGAGCTTATTACCGTTGGATTGGGTATCCCCCGGGTACTCTTGCCTCCCCCCAGTCTGGTAGGAGAGGCAATTGCCTCGTCGCTCGGCGTGCTGGCGGCAGACTTTCGGCAAACGATAATCCGCGCCGTGATTCCAGGGTTCGTGATGGGGAATCTTGCGGGTTTCGCCGTTGCCCTATGGGCAGATCGGGTGCCCTTTCTGCGTCGTGGTTTATTGCCTGTTGGAAACCTGGTCAGTGCGATTCCTATTGTCGGCATTGCCCCGATTATGGTCATGTGGTTTGGATTTGACTGGCAGTCCAAGGCGGCAGTGGTTGTCATTATGACTTTTTTCCCAATGCTGATAAATACGGTCGCAGGACTGGGTGGATCCAGCGCAATAGAACTTGATCTGATGCGCTCGATCGGTGCCAGTCACTGGCAAACGTTCACCCGGGTGCGATTACCCAATGCGCTGCCCTTCGTTTTTAATGCGCTTAAAATAAACTCGGCACTGGCTTTGATTGGCGCGATCGTGGCCGAATTTTTTGGTACCCCCATTGTCGGCATTGGATTTCGTATCTCCACCGAGGCTGGCAGAATGAACATGGAGATGGTCTGGGCATCGATAGCACTATCAGCGGTGTCCGGATCCTTGTTTTATGGTTTACTGGCTGTTGTGGAAAGACGGACAACCTTCTGGCACCCGTCTTTTCGTCAACTGTCCGCAAAACGCCTGTGACAGGGCACTTTTAAACTACCGAAGGAGTATTCACTATGAAAAGAAGAATTAGCACCCTTGTAACGGTTCTCGCTTTAGGGTTGGTCAGTGTGTCAGCCATGGCGGCCGACCAGGTGACCTTGCAGTTGAAGTGGGTTACCCAGGCTCAGTTCGCGGGGTATTTTGTCGCTAAAGATAAGGGCTTTTATAAGGACGAAAATCTCGACGTGACGATCAAGCCAGGGGGCCCTGATGTCGCTCCGCCGCAGGTAATTGCGGGCGGCGGCGCCGACGTCATCATCGATTGGATGCCTTCAGCGTTGGCTTCACGTGAAAAAGGTTTACCCCTGGTCAATATTGCCCAGCCTTTCAAACGGTCTGGGATGATGTTGACTTGTCGCAAGGATAGCGGCGTAAAGACGCCACAGGATTTCCCAGGCAGGACTTTGGGCGTTTGGTTCTATGGAAATGAGTACCCTTTCCTGAGTTGGATGGGTCGGCTGAACATTCCAACGGATGGCAGTAACGGTGGCGTGACGGTCCTTAAGCAAGGGTTTAATGTTGATCCGATTCTGCAAAAGCAGGCCGACTGCGTCTCGACCATGACTTACAATGAGTATTGGCAGATCATTGATGCCGGTCTGGATGCGGATGAACTGGTGACTTTCAAATATGAAGATCAGGGTGTTGCGACATTGGAAGATGGCCTCTATGTTCTGGAGAAGAACCTGGCTGACCCAGCGTTTGTCGACAAAATGGCTCGTTTTGTTCGTGCCTCTATGAAGGGTTGGGCGTGGGCCAGAGAGAACTCGGACGCGGCAGCGGATATCGTGCTTGAAAATGACGAAACCGGTGCCCAGACCGAAAATCACCAGCGCCGCATGATGGGTGAAATCAACAAACTGACGGCTGGTGGTGGCAAATTGGATGAGGCCGATTATGAGCGTACCGTTGCAACCTTAATGAGCGGTGGTTCTGATCCTGTGATTTCGAAGGCGCCTTTTGGAGCCTGGAGTCATGCAGTTTGGGACGCGGCGTTTTAGCCGGGTTAATACAGTAAAACCAGGGAGATCTGACAATGGACGTCATCATCAAAGGTGGTACCGTTGTAACAGCGGAGCAAAGCTTCAAGGCAGATGTTTACTGCGAGAATGGCAGGATCGCCCAGGTTGGTCTTGACCTCGACACCCCGGCGGGTGTCGAGGTTGTAGACGCCGGCGGTCAGTTCGTGATGCCAGGGGGGATCGATCCCCATACGCACATGCAGTTACCGTTCATGGGGACGGTTGCCAGCGAGGATTTTTACACTGGCACGGCAGCCGGCCTGGCTGGAGGCACGACCTGCATCATTGATTTCGTGATTCCAGCGCCGCAGACATCGTTGTTGAGCGCTTTTCACCAATGGCGTGAATGGGCCCAGAAGTCTGTTTCGGACTACGCATTTCACGTTGCTGTGACATGGTGGGATGATTCGGTGCACCAGGATATGGGGACTTTGGTGCAAGAGCACGGCGTCAACAGCTTTAAGCACTTCATGGCGTACAAAGGCGCGATCATGGCGGACGATGAAATTCTGGTGAATAGTTTTACCCGTGCGTGGGAACTGGGCGCTTTGCCGACGGTTCACGCCGAAAACGGCGAACTGGTATGGCAGTTGCAGCGCAAGCTGATGGAGTCGGGAATCACCGGCCCCGAGGGTCATCCGCAGTCCAGACCCCCGGAAGTTGAAGGGGAAGCGGCTAACCGGGCGATCCGTATTGCCCAGGCATTAAAAACGCCTGTTTATCTGGTCCATGTCTCAGCTAAGGAGTCACTGGGAGAAGTGATTCGGGCTCGCAACGAGGGCCAAAGGGTCTTTGGTGAAGTGCTGGCAGGACACCTGCTGGTGGATGATTCGGTTTATCTCAATACCGACTTTGACACCGCGGCGGCACATGTGATGAGTCCGCCATTTAGGCCAAAAGGGCATCAAGATGCACTTTGGCGCGGGCTCCAGTCGGGCAATCTTCAGACCACAGCCACCGATCACTGTTGTTTCTGCGCTGACCAGAAGGCGATGGGCAAGGATGACTTCACCAAGATCCCCAACGGTACCGGTGGTGTGGAAAACCGAATGGAGGTGTTGTGGCATGCCGGAGTCAATACCGGCAAGCTAACCATGAATGAATTTGTTCGAGTGACTTCGACCAACGCCGCTCAGATCTTCAACATGTATCCGCGCAAGGGTTCGATCACCGTCGGCGCCGATGCCGATCTTGTCATCTGGGATCCGGAGGCGAGTAAGACTATCTCTGCCAAGACCCACCACCAGAACGTGGATTACAACATTTTTGAAGGTATGACGGTTCGAGGTACGGCATCTCACACCATCAGCCAGGGCAAGGTTGTGTTTAAGGATGGCGAGTTATCTGTTGAGCGCGGCGCAGGTCGGTATATTGAAAGACCACCTTTTGCGCCGTATTTTGATGCGATCGCAAAGGTTCGGGATCACACCCAGCCTGTTTCGGTTGAGCGTTAGGTAGTCTCGCTTACCCACAGATCGGCACTGGCCTGTTATAGGAGTCTGCGACAGGCCAGTTCTGGCGCACCCGGGCATTCAAGGAGGAGTACGTGGATATTATTGCAACCGCGACCAATGGGGCGTCCGGGGTCGTATCGGGTCGATTGCCTGAGGAAGATTGTCGGCGTAATTTTTGTGAAATGCATTCACCCCTGGAACCTAACGCCGCACGGGTTGAGGCCGAGCGGTGTTATTTCTGTTTCGATGCCCCTTGTATCGAAGCTTGCCCGACCGAAATAGATATTCCCGGTTTTATCCGCATGATGAGTAATCACAATCCTGTCGGTGCGGCAGGCCTTATATTTCAAGAGAATATTATGGGCGGCACTTGCGCCAGAGCCTGCCCGGTTGAGACCTTGTGCGAACACGCCTGCGTACGTAACCAGCCGGATGATCGGCCTGTGAGCATAGGTTTACTTCAGCGTTACGCTGTCGATCAGGCTATGGATCAACCGGCTTCGTTTTTTACCCGGGGCGCACCGTCAGGAAAGTCCGTTGCTGTGGTCGGTGCCGGCCCGGCGGGTTTGGCCTGCGCCCACAGGCTCGCGGTGCTTGGGCATTCAGTATGTATCTATGAGCATCGCCCTAAATCTGGAGGTTTAAATGAATACGGGCTTGCGGCCTACAAGATGCTGGATAACTTCGCCCAGAAAGAGGCGCAATTTATTACATCGATTGGCGGAATCGAGATAGAACACGGAAAACGTTTTGGCCGTGATTTTGACCTTCGCGATCTTCACCGCCGTCATGACGCTGTCTTTCTTTCAATGGGGCTGGGTCTGACCCGAACGCTGGGAATCCCCGGAGAAGAAGCAGTCGGGGTTGAGGATGCCGTGGACTTTATCAGCACCCTTCGTCAGGCAGATCAGTTGTCGTCACTCGCACTCGGCAAGCGCATTGTAGTGATTGGCGGCGGAATGACTGCAATCGATATTGCGGTTCAAGCTCGATTGCTGGGCGCTGAGGAGGTGACAATCGTGTATCGGGGTGGGCCCCAGAAGATGAAGGCCAGTATCGAAGAACAGGAGTTCGCCAAAATCCGCGGGGTGATCATTCGGTTCTGGGGACAGCCGATCTGTGTTCAGCATGAGGATGGCCGGGTTACCGGCATAGAGTTCAGCTCAACCGACCGGACCTTGCAGGCTGATCGGGCGGACAATTTTACGATCGAGGCAGATACGGTATTCAGGGCGATTGGCCAGATGCCCCGGTTACCTGACGATGATGCGGGGAGCTTCACTCTCCAAGATGGCCGGTTTGTTGTTGATAAAGAGCGACGGACTTCTCAGGTCGGCGTCTGGGCCGGCGGGGATTGCATAGCGGATGGCGAAGATTTAACCGTCAGTGCGGTACAGGATGGCAAATTGGCCGCAATCTCTATTGATCAATACCTATCCAAAAGCAAGGCAGGTGAGTCCTGATGACCTGTTTAATGGACGTAAGGAGGAAATAATGCCCGAGCTAAAGACTACTTTTGCCGGTATCGAGTCGCCGAATCCGTTCTGGCTGGCATCGGCACCGCCGACCGACAAAGCCTATAACGTGAATCGGGCTTTCGAGGCGGGGTGGGGTGGTGTCGTTTGGAAAACCTTGGGCGAAGATGGCCCACCGATCGTTAATGTTAACGGGCCACGCTACGCCGCATTACATGGAAAAGATCGCAGTGTCATCGGCTTTAACAATATCGAATTAATTACTGATCGCCCATTGCAGATCAATCTTGAGGAAATTGCACAGGTCAAAAAAGATTGGCCGGATCGCGGCCTGGTTGTTTCCCTCATGGTGCCCTGCACCGAGGAAGCCTGGAAGGCGGTTCTAACCCGGGTTGAAGATACTGGTGCCGATGGCGTTGAACTTAACTTTGGTTGCCCTCATGGCATGTCCGAAAGAGGTATGGGGGCTGCCGTAGGACAAGTCCCCGAGTATGTTGAGATGGTGACGGCATGGTGCAAGGATTTTTCTGAACTTCCCGTGATTGTAAAACTGACGCCCAACGTCACCAGTATTCGCCCGCCTGCCTGTGCTGCGCAACGAGGTGGAGCAGATGCAGTGTCTCTGATCAATACCATCAGTTCTGTGATGTCGGTTGATCTGGACTCCTTCAGCGTTACGCCCACTATAGATCGCAATGGAACGCATGGCGGTTACTGCGGCCCGGCGGTCAAACCGATTGCGTTGCACATGGTCTCGGATATTGCCCGTGATCCGGACTGTGCAGGCCTGCCAATTTCGGCCATAGGTGGCATCAGTAATTGGCGAGATGCTGCCGAATTTATCCTATTGGGGGCTGGGAATGTACAGGTTTGCACCGCCGCAATGACGCATGGCTTTAAGATCATCGATGATATGGTCGATGGCTTGGCCCGTTATCTTGACGATCGTCAGATAGAATCAGTTGAGCAGGCGATCGGTAAAGCGGTGCCTTCACTCACAGACTGGCAACACCTTAATCTGAACTACACTGCCAAGGCGCAGATCGACCAGAATCTTTGTATTCAGTGTGGGCGTTGTCATATAGCTTGTGAGGATGCTTCGCATCAGGCGATCAGCGCGACCCAAAATGGGAGCCGTCACTACGAGGTAATAGAAAAAGAATGTGTAGGCTGCAATCTGTGTGTGACCGTATGCCCGATAGAAGATTGCCTGACGTTGAGAATTCTAGACAATGAAATTGACCAAAGAACAAACCAGATGATCCGTGCAGATGACAAGCTCAACTGGACGGCTCATCCCAATAACCCAATGGCGGCCCCTGGAAAATAGATTCGAGTATGAGTGACGTATCGAGGGCTCTCCAACGATCGCAAACAATTGAAGGAGGTGGTATGACAACACAAAAACAGCAAGCCATGGTCAGCCGAGATGCGGCGCACCTGGTCCATCCTTTGCATAGCCCCGCCGCTCACGCATCAGCCCGGGTTTGGGAGGGTGGTGAAGGCGCTTATCTCATCGATGCGGACGGTAATCGTTTTATCGATTGCCTGTCAGGCCTTTGGTGCAATACCGCGGGCAACGGTCGCACTGAGCTCGCTGACGCTGCAGCGGGTCAGATGCGGCAGTTGGGGTTTGCTTCCGGCTATGCCGGCAGCACCAACCCCAGAGCTATTGAATTAGCGGAACGCCTGGCGAGCGTCACCTACCCGAATATTAATCATTTTTACCTCACCTCCGGTGGTGGGGAGGCAACCGATAGCAACATCAAACTGGCACGGTACTACTGGAAGCTTAAAGGTCAGCCTGAGAAAACCAAGGTGATTTCGCGTATTTGGGGATATCACGGTGTTACGTTTGCCGCGATGTGTGCGACCGGAATCGCGCCGTATTGGGAAATGTTTGAACCGAGAATTCCAGGATTTGTCCATATTCCCAGCCCGTACCCCTATCTGTATCAGGCACCCGATGATGCACCCAGCCAGGGTATAGCGGCTGCCAACGAACTGGAAAAGAAGATCCTCGAAGAAGGCCCAGAAACAGTAGCGATGTTTATTGCAGAGCCGGTTCAGGGTGCTGGTGGTGTGCTCGTGCCGCAGGATGATTATTTCCCCCGCATTCGCCAGATATGCGACCAATACGATGTGTTGCTGGTGTCCGATGAGGTTATCACTGGATTTGGTCGCACCGGTTGTATGTTCGGGCTGGAGCACTGGGGGGTTGAGCCGGATCTTATGCAGTTTGCCAAGGCGGTCACTTCAGGGTATTTCCCGCTGGGAGGTATTGGTATCAGCGACGAGATTGCCACGGTAATGAACGAGAGCGGATCACCATGGATGCATGCTTATACCTATAGTTCGCATCCCGTAGGCTGTGCCGTTGCTCTGGCAATGCTGGATATCATCGAGAAAGAGAATTTCGTCGATCAAGCCCGCCAGAAAGGCCAACGTCTTCTGGGCAAGTTGCAAGATGCTTTGGCCGATCACCCGCATGTGGGCGAGGTCCGCGGGTTGGGCTTGATGTGCGCGGTGGAGTACGTAAAAGACAAGGAAAGCAAAGAACCTTTCGCGCCAAGCGATGCGATCGGGCCGCGAATTCATGCCGAAACCGTCGAGCGTGGAATGTTTTCGCGGGTTCGCGGAGATGCCTATTGCATAGCGCCACCCATTGTCACTGATGAGCAGACTCTGGATCAGATCGTCGAGATTCTGGCTGAGTCCACGGTAGCCGTGCTGGGGTGAAGCCCACACGTACCCTACTTTTGAGCGAGTTATGACTGTCGTGATTAGGTCACTAAAAGACCTGTGAACGAAACTCCTTGCATGCCTGAGTTGATAGGCTTGGAAACATGGGAGCGATAAAGAAGTCAGCCGAAAAAGGCGGGACCCGGCAAACACGCAAACGGGCGCGGGCGCAGCGCAAGGCTGAGCGCAGTGTAGCGACACGGGTGGCCCAACTTGATTTTGGCCCGTTGCGAAACGGCTACCCGCCTATGGAGCCCTTGTCCGAAGACCAGGTCGAGGCAATTCATCAGGCGTCGCTTAAAGTGATCCGTGATCTGGGGATAGAGATCATGAGTGAGCCCGTGCGACAGGCTTTTGCCCGCCAAGGCGCAAAGGTTGACCACGATACCGGTATTGTCTGCGCCGACCCGCAGATGATTCTCGATCTGGTGGATCAGGCACCGGCCGAATTTACGTTGACGCCCCGCAACCCGGGGAATGCAATCACCCTAGGGGGTAACCGGGTGTATTTCGGCCTGGTTTCGGGCCCACCCAATGTGCATGACCGGGTCAATGGCCGGCGCCCCGGCAATTTCGCCGACTACCAGCGGCTGATCAGTTTGGGACAATACTTCAACGCTGTCAGCGTTTTTGGTAACCAGACGGTAGCGACGCAGGATTTGCCCGTGGGAACCCGCCACCTAGATAGCTACCGGGCCAATCTGACTCTGGCCGACAAGGTGTTTTCTGCTATACCGATCGGGCGCGGGCGGGTGAACGACGCGGTCGAGATGCTGGCGTTGGCGCGCGGCATCAGTGTTGACGATTTGCATCAGAGCCCGAGTTTGATCGGAAACATCAATATTAATTCGCCACGCAAACTTGATGAAGCCATGTCGGATGGGGCTTTGGCACTGGCGGCCCATGGCCAGGCAGTGATCGTGACACCATTTACTTTACTGGGGGCAATGACACCAGTCACGTTGGCCGCGGGTCTTGTGCAACAAAACGCAGAAGCCCTTATGGGCTTGGCGATGATTCAGCTGTTCTATCCAGGAAATCCAGTGGTCTATGGCGGCTTCACCTCGAACGTGGATATGCGCTCTGGAGCGCCAGCATTCGGTACGCCTGAGAACGCCAAGGCCAACCTCGCCGGAGGGCAACTGGCGCGACGCTACGGTCTGCCATACCGAACCAGCGCCTGTAACGCCTCCAACGCTGCTGATGCCCAAGGGGTATATGAAACCCAGATGGCGTTATGGGGCGCCGTGATGGGACATGGCAACCTTGTTTATCATGCGGCGGGGTGGCTTGAGGGGGGGCTTGTCGCCTCCTTTGAAAAGCTTGTGCTCGATATCGAGCTAATTCAGCATTTAGTGCATCTGCTTCAGCCCATTGATACCTCGGAGAGCGAGCTTGGACTGGATGCTATTGCGGCTGTCCCGCCCGGGGGGCACTTTTTTGGCACCGAACACACTATGGCCCGTTATGAAAACGCCTTTTATGAACCCTTTTTGAGTGATTGGCAAAACAGTGAAAGCTGGGTCGCGGCCGGTGCGGCTGATGCGACCGAACGAGCAACTGATACCTGGCAGAATATTTTAAAAGACTTCGAAGCTCCCTCGCTGGATGTGGCACGCCGGGAGGCTTTAGATGATTTTGTTACAAGGCGCAAAAAGGAGATTGGGAGCGGTGACCCTTGAGATAGTAAAAGTTTGATACTAGATGAGTAAGGGGCGACAATCCTGAAGACAGAGAACTGTCTTTAAGTAAAAAGTTATATTGACGGCAGAAAGTTCGACAAGCCGATTTGATTGAGAATCAGATAATTTCTGGACCTGGTGTCAGTGGTTGCTATTGGGCGGAATGGGCGCGGCCTCTCTCTTGGGTAGAGGTTCAACCACTCGATTGTTGGGTGGGATGGGGTGATGCCTCTGAGTAAAATATGGTGTTGTAAAAAAACCGAATGAGGCCGTTACTTAAAATGTTGGTTCATCGAATGATTGGGAAATTCAACGAAGACCTATCAGTTTCACTTGATTTGGTGTAGGTTATTGAAAGCAAATGAAGGGATCATCTCTTCTGTTTGGTGATATAGACTTGGTTAAAACTTTTCCAGCTCGCTGGCTCATGCTACCAATTATTCTGTGGGCAGGATGGCCTCCTGCTGCTTTTTCGCAAAGCGATTGTGGTGGTTGTGTCGATCTTATCGGCGAGGTTGATGCGCCGGCCTCCACTGAAGCCGGGAACGCCACCGCGATTGCGGTACCAACGCTAAGTTCGGCTTCTCTTGGAATTGCGGTGCTTGATACGGGTGTACAGTTGCGCGCGCCGATGTCAACGCAAACGCTGGTACCGGGCAGTAGAAGTTTCGCAGGAGGTCACCCTCTCGCAGACTCCGCTCAACATGGCACTGTGGTTGCACAAGTCATTCTGAGTCTCGCCCCTGAAAGCAAAATACTCTCAGTAAAGACATCCAACGGCGGTCGCTCGGTTTCAACATCTTCCTTTTACCAAGGCTTGTTGTACGCTACGTCGATTCCCTCTATCCGGGTTATCAATCACTCCAATGCGGCCCTTACTCGGGTGCCAAGTGGCGTGATGCTCGCGGCAGCCGCTGCTGACAAGGTCATCGTGATGCAGGCCGGCAATGATCATGCATCAAGCCCACGTGGTGACGCGTTGTATGCTCCTATACTTGGTGGGAAGGGTCTTATTGTCGGTGGCCTTGACCCCAAAGGTCGATTGTATGGCCGTGGTAACCGAGCTGGGCCCTATGGAGAGCATTATGTGGTAGCTCTCGCAGGCTCACGATTTTCCCGATCCTGGGGTACCTCGTTTGCTGTGCCGCGGGCAAGCGCACTAGCGGCCCGTTTGTTCCAGACCTGGCCTAACCTTAAGGCTGCAGAAGTAGTTGATATTATTAAACGATCAGCCACTGATATGGGAACACCCGGAGTGGATGCGGTTTATGGCTGGGGGCGAATCAATTTCGTACGAGCCTTTCAGCCGTTGGGGCCGGTGACTCCGCCATCCGGCCCGACTGACTCGCAGGAGGAGTCTGATGAGGCCGATGACCCTGTGGAGGATGATTACGGTTATCAGCGTTTACGACTTAGTCCTGCTATTTACGCGGCCATAGCCCAGCAAGGTCTTTTGACTCAGGCATTGGTTGTAGACCGTTATGACCGTGATTTCAGTTTGAATGTCGCTGCTCTTTCGAGTGTGCGTGATGATAAAGCACGTGCCCGACAGATGTTGTACCGGTGGTCGCAAGAGAGCGCCGCCGACATACTGAGCGAGGGACTTGGCTATAGATTGTTGTCCTACCGTCGTGCTGGTTATTGGGCAGCGGATGATGTGGAGCCGGCGTTGGGGTTTAACGCCAACATGGGTGATCGCTACACGATGCGTTTGGGCTACAACTCTCGGCCAACACCCGATACCGATACGGCCTATTGGTTACAGGAGAACCACTTTGTAGCGCCTGCAGGGGCCGCGTGGAATCAGGGCCTGATTGGACAATACAGTGATGAAGGGATCCACAGTCAAGGTACTTACCAGATCAATCCGCTCTGGCGGCTCGGGTTTAACATGGCCCAGGTCGATAGCGAAGGCGATACAGCGCATGACAGCCAGCAACTTAATGTTGTGTCCCATTTCGGGGGCTCGGGCTGGGGTTTTGCCTTGGAAGGCGGTCTGCTCAGTGAATCGGGTAGCTTGCTTGGGGGCTCGGTAGGTGGTGCGCTGAGTGTTCGCGATGCGCAGACGCGCTCTGCGCGGTTGACGGCTTATCGGCGTCTTGATCAAAACTGGGCCCTTGTTGGCGCTTACACTGAGGGGCTGACCGAGGTGACGGATCGACCGGGTGGGTTACTTGGAGATTTCTCCACCCTGGCCAGCAATGCGTGGCTCATCGGTTTTGCTGCTAAGGACCTTTTCTCGCCGGCCGATACAGCCAGTATCTCCCTATCGCAGCCGTTGCGAGCCTTTGCCGGGGATGCTGCGTTGGATATTGCCTATGATCTAAGTGAGCAAGGGCGGGTTTTGCGTCATCAACAGCGGGTCAGTTTGGCGCCCGGCGGGGTGGAGACCTTGCTCGAATTTATCTATTCCAGGCCGATCACATCCAGGCTGACACTTGGCAGTTATCTCGCCTTACGCGACCAACCTAACCACGACAGGTCGGCCGGTTTGCAGATGCACTGGATGGGTATTGTGCAAGGATCTTTCTGAGCCGCACCGATGGCAAAGCCTGGCATTAATCTAGGTCTGTGTATAGTCGAATAGTTAGCGTTCCGTTGCGGTAATATTGATAACCCGGAGTCACTTATGTCGATAGAGTCGATCAAGGATGCACCAAAGGCTCCGCGCCAGCACGGTGCTATGGAATACAGTGATTGCCCGGTCGATCTCGACGTTGTGCGTCAATACCGGTTGTCCCGGTTGCGCATGGAGATGGAGCGCGCCGATGTTGCTGGCCTGTTGTTGTTTGACCAGATCAATACCCGTTATGCAACTGACGCAACCAATATGCAGGTCTGGTGTTCGCACTATGAGACCCGTTGCGTCTTTATTTCGCTTGATGGACCCGTGGTGTTATTCGACTACGCTAATCATCCTCATCTGGCTGAAGGCTTACCGGGGATCGATGAGTACCGAGTCATTCCATCGTTTTACTATTTTTCGGCGGGTTATCACGGTGAGGCGAGAGCACAGGTCTTCGCCAGCCAGATTGAAGACCTGGTACGCCAACACGGCGGCGGCAACCAACGATTAGCGCTAGACCGCTTGTCTTTTATAGCTTGTGACGCCCTTCGGCAGAAGGGGTTGACGCTGGTCGATGGAGAGGCGATTGCCGAGCACTCTCGCGCGGTTAAGTCAACCGAAGAGCTCACCCTGATGCGCGCATCGATGGCAGTTTGCGAGCAGGCGTGCCAGGCGATGCATGAGGCCTTACAGCCTGGTATAACAGAAAATGCTCTGTGGGCGCAGCTGCATGAGACCAATATCCGTCTGGGGGGCGAATGGATCGAGACCCGACTACTGTCCTCAGGCCCGCGAACCAATCCCTGGTTCCGTGAGTGCTCAATGCGCCCTATAGAAAGGGATGATCTGGTCAGTTTTGATACCGATCTGATCGGCCCCTATGGGTATTGCTCGGATATCTCCCGCGCCTGGTTATGCGGGGAACGTCCAAATGATGAGCAGCGCCGTCTGTATGCAGCCGCTTACGAACAAATTGAAACCAATATTGCGGTGCTGGCCCCTGGGCTGAGTTTCCGAGAGGTATCACAGCGGTGCTGGAAAATCCCCGAGGCTTATCTTTCCCAACGGTACCCTTCGTTAATGCATGGTGTCGGACTGGCTGATGAATACCCCAGCATTAAACACTGGGTTGATTTTGAAGCCAAAGCCTACGAAGGCGTTTTGCAGCCGGGAATGGTCTTGTGCGTCGAATCATTTATCGGTGTCGAAGGGGGGCGTGAGGGGGTCAAACTCGAAGAACAGGTTATCATTACTGAGACCGGCGTTGAGCGGATGTCTTCTTATCCGTTTGAAGTCGATTGGCTATAGCCCGACTATCTTTTCGTAAAGCAAATGAACGTTACTATCGATTGTCTTCAGTACTGCAACTGGTCAAGTGGTATTTTCGAGCAGATGGCCAAGGGTCAACTGGACGCAGTGCACGTGACCATTTGTTATCACGAGGATTTTCGGGAAACTGTTTCCAATATGTCGCAGTGGCATCGCCTGTTTGAGGCTCATCCCGAGCGCATAGTGCACGGGCGCACGGCGGCAGATGTCATTTTGGCCCAGCAGAGCCAGCGAACGGCCGTGTTCTTTGGCTTTCAGAACTGTTCGCCGATCGAATCCGATATCGACCTGGTAGAAGTTTGCCATCAGCTCGGAGCACGGTTTATGCAATTGTCCTATAACAATCAATCGCTGCTGGCGAGCGGTTGTTATGAGGAGGTCGATTCCGGCATTACCCGAATGGGCCGGCAGGTTATCGCCGAAATGAATCGTGTTGGGCTTGTGGTGGACATGAGTCACTCGGGTGAGCGCTCGACCCTGGAGGCTATAGAGGTGTCTGCACGACCCATAGCGATTACCCATGCCAACCCCGCATCATGGCATGGTGCTCTGCGTAATAAGTCTGATACGGTACTCAAGGCATTGGCGCAGTCCGGCGGAATGGTTGGGTTCTCCCTATACCCGCATCATCTGCGTGACGGCAGCGACTGCAGCTTGCAAAGTTTTTGCCAAATGGTTGCCGATGCCATAGACCTTATCGGGGTAAACCACATTGGCATCGGCTCTGATCTGTGTCAGGACCAGCCCGATAGCGTGGTCGCCTGGATGCGCAATGGGCGGTGGACCCGGCAGACGGATTTTGGTGAAGGGTCAGCGGTCGCGCCAGGCTTTCCCGCACAGCCCCCCTGGTTTGAGGACAACCGTGATTTTCCTAATATTCGACGGGGGCTTGAAGAAGTGGGCCTCGATCCGGATTCAGTCGCCGCCGTGATGGGCGGTAACTGGCTGGCGTTTTTTGACAAATCGTTCGGGCCAAGCTGAACTATCTGATTCCATGAATGTGGGAGTGATTTACCCCGCGGGCCTATTCATCTGCCGGCGCAGCACGAATGTTCGATAAAGCTTTACTGAGGCCGCCCGAGGTCGTTTGCCGGTTAACCCGTATGGGGGCAGCCTTTCCCACACGCCTTAGTTTCATGCGACTCCTGGTACGGCGCATGGCTGTGGAAAACTGGCAGATCTCCTGCCAATGTTTTGAGTTGGATAACGCGGGTTATGGCACGGCGGTCTATACCGTCTCACTGCCTGACCAGTGTTATTCCCTGGTGGTCTTCGCCAACCCGCTCGCTGACAGTGACCGGACGGACCGGGTCATCGCCTCGGCCTGGGATGCTGCGTTCGTTCTTTTCGACGGCATTCCCGGCGACGTTGATATTGACCGTCTCCGGCAGCAGACGCCGCTTCAGGAGGCCGGACGATTTGAAGCTACCGACCTGATCTTGTCTCGGGCCAACCGCAGTCTGCGACTGTTTGAGTACACCTGCGATTGCCTTGCAAGCGGACGCCAGCCCGAACCTCAGCGGCTGATGGATGTGGGGTACCTGATGCGCACCACAGCGGTCTACGGGAACGGTAAGTTCGGGGCCAGCGATCGATCCAGAATCGCCACCCGGCCGGAAACCCAGAATTCGTTCCAGGCCGAGATGCTGACGGTGTACCTGATCAGACTTTTTACCTTTGATCAACTCGAGCATATAGCCCGACAGCGCTCCCCTGAAACGGCCATGTCTTTGGACCGTGATCTGAAACGGCTTTTGGGAATTGGTAATGCGACAGGCCTTGGGATGGCACCTTTTGTGGTGAGCCATCCGGAGCTACTTCACCAGTGGTTTGCAGCGCGTGAGATCGCGCTGTCCCGGGTTCGAGCCATGAGCCGGGTCGAGTCGGGCGAATTACAGCGGGCCGAGCAGTTGCGCCAACGGGCGTTGACCCACTTGGCGCAGTGGCGGGTTGATGATCCTGCCTACCAGGCGCGTAATCAACAACTGGCTGATGATCTCGCAGCCTTTGGACGCTGGCTCGATGAGGCGAAGTCCAGACCTGCGGGTTCGGGTTTACTTTGGGATATTTTGTATCGCTGGGCAGAGGAGAATCTCGGTCTGGATGCCCAGGAGTTGCTCGTTGCTTTAATGCTTGAGTTGTACCCTGAGTGTACTGATGATCTTGAGGATATGTTTCATGTTGCAAAAGAGTGGCGCTTGGATGCAACCATGCCCGTTGAAAACTTGCGGGAGTTGATGAAATCGCAGTACGACTGGACCGCGGATTTCGATTTTAGTGATGCTAAAGAGAATACCCATTTTTGGTATGTATCGGAAAATAAGCTTGAACCGCGCTTTGGGGTTCGCGAAGAAGAGCCAGGCGCCGACCGTGAAATGCCGGTAGCGATTGCCCGCGACATGACATATTTACGAAGCGATCTGGCACAAGCGCTGGATGGAGTCACTGTGGCAGAGTTTCTCTTTGCCCATCCGCAACACCGCCATCTGGTGCGAAGGGTTCAGGCACTAGGGCAGTACCCCTATGGCGAAATTCGGGATAACCTGCTTGCCAGCACTTGTTCGCCCTTGGATATTTTGCGTTTTAAATTGGCTTTTTTTGGTGCCGCCAAGTTTGACCCTAAATCATCCTTGTGGACCCGCATCTGCATGTTTCAGGGTGCCCCGTTACCGGACGAGCTGGATTCAGCCACAGTGGACGACTGGTGGCTTTCCATATGGTCAGGCGATACCGCGTGAGGCAGTCAGTCTCGGAGTTCGGCCAACTGGTCCTTAAAGCAACGCTTGGGGTGGGCGTACCTTTAGGTATTGCTGAAGATATTGTGCAGTCGGTTTTATGGCTTCAAATACGAGGATTTGTGGCAGACCGGAGTATCTGCCATGCACTAACCAGCCTGGATCGCGGTGATGCAACTCCTGGAACCGTTGCCGATTGGAACCGGTATGAGTTAAAGGCGCTGCCTGGCCAAAAACTATCATCGATTTACCTGTCAGTCTTTTTGATGGACGCGCTCCAAACTGGCTGGCCGCCAGTCGGACAATCTGTAACTTATCCTGAGGTTGACAGTCCCTTGCTTGTTTTGGGTGCACTCGCGTGGGCAAATAATGAAGCTCAACGTACATTTCGCCTGCAGTTCGTGACCGATGCGCAAGCCTTTTCAGTCAAACTTGCACCAGGTGGCGCCACGGTTCATAAAATTCAAAAACAGCCCGAAAGCACACCCAACGGCGCCGGGGGTTTCAGCGTGCAAAATGCGGATACGCAGCCTTGTCATGATGACGCCGAGCTTATTTTAGATAACAGCTTGGCCGAAGATCACGTTCGGGTAGGACGTCGAGCCGGCCTGACCGCCGATCCCGCATCCGTCGCGTGTCTCAAGGCATTCGCCAACAGGATGCTGGTTTCGGAATCAGATCGTTCTTTAAGGCAGGGAGCTGGTGCAGGGGTTATCGACGCAGATTGAGCCAATACCGGGGCGCTGGTGGAAGCTCGCCGGCGTGTGGGCGTTGTACATGGCTTTCGGGCTCAATATGGCCGGGTTGGCTCCATTGGTTCCGGATATTGAGGCAGGTCTTGGTTTCTCCCACGCCTCCATGGGAACCGTGTTGGGCGCCTGGCAGTTTATCTATATCTTTGCTGCCATCCCCTGTGGACTGGTTCTTGACCGCATGGGTACACACAAGGCGTTGTTTTGGGGCGCCTTGCTGATGGGCATCTCCGGGATAGCGCGTGGATTCGCACAGGAGTACTTTCACCTATTGGCAGCAGTGGCCTTGTTTGGGCTGGGCGGTCCTTTGATATCGGCCGGTGCACCCAAAGTAGTCAGCGAAAACTTCACCGGTGCTGAGCGAGGCTTGGCAATGGGTATCTACATTACCGGCCCTGGCGTTGGCGTTATGGTCTCGCTGTTATTCACTCAGCCGGTGTTGATGCCATTGCTGGGTGGTCGCTGGGGCCTGGTGTTGATACTGTGGGGGTTTACCGCTTTAGCAGCAGGATTATTCTGGCTTTTGGTCGGCCGGGGTGTTGCTCGCCCAGCTGGGCCGATTACGCCAAGTGCCCCACTGTGGGACGAGATCGGCGCTGTCTTGTCTCTTGCACCGGTACGGCTGATTCTACTGATGAGTATCGGTGTATTTTCGATCAACCATGCGATGAGTAACTGGCTGGTAGAGGTGTTGCATAACTTTGGTGCCGGGCTAAAGCAAGCCAGTTTGCTGGCGGTCGTGCCGGCGGTGGTGGGAATCGTCAGTGCACTGACCTTACCGCGATTGGCAACCGGATCACGACGTTTTAACGTCCTGGCTGCACTTTTTACCTGTTCGTTGTTTGGTAGTTTGCTTTTTTTGATCGGCGGCATGGGCTCGTCGTTGTATCTCGCACTCATCCTGATGGGAATCGCCGGTGGCTCTATGATGACCGTGCTGATTCTGACCTTGGTTGAAGTGCCGGGGGTTGGCGAGCGCCGGGCCGGTACTGCTGGGGGGTTCTTCTTTTCAGCCGCTGAGATTGGTGGTGTGGGTGGACCGGTTGCGTTCGGTGTACTCTATGGCGGTTCTGGAGGATTCAGCAGCGCCCTGGCGCTCCTGGCCCTGGTGGCGTTATTGCTGATAGGTGCTGTGGTACCGCTGCGCCGACTACTTGGAGGGTCAGGAAGTCGGGTAGGCTAGTTTGTGGGTGTTGGTGATCTGACTCTGTGTAGGGTACCTTTTCCGAATTGACCGCAGAGCCGCGCGGACTATTTTGTTGCAATATCGGAAATAAATTTGAGTTTGGAGTCCTTCTACTTTCTGTCACTTCATTTGACTGCTTGAATTTTGAGGTTTCCAACCTTCTGGCTCATTGGTAAAAAGACCTTGCGAGCAATGAGCTCGCAAGGTCTTCAATAGTGTTTCGGCTATTTGGGCGCTTATTCTAGTATGTTACCGGATCTGGAATCGCCATACCTATTTCCCTGTAATACCTTTCGGCCCCAGGGTGAAGGCGACTTGGAATATATTCAATCGCTTTTTCCAGAATCACCGTATTCTTCATCCAGGCCGCAGCTTCGTATAATTCGTCCACGTGCTCCCAGATCGCCTTAGTCACCTGATAGACCACTTCCTCGTCGAGATCCATACGTGCAGAGTGGAACGGTGAACGAAATTCTTCCCGATGCATATGGAAGC